>JAWVFG010000196.1:0-6774 GCA_033856335.1 Solirubrobacterales bacterium | reverse complement strand
GGGCGGTATCCATCGACGTCGATCTCCGAGATGCCCTTCTGGGCCTTGAGCGCGGCTGAGACGGCCTGGTCGGCGTCGCCGAAGACCGCCATTGCGCCGTCTCCCAGGCGCTTGACGACGGCGCCCTTGTTGGCGGAGATCGCCTTCTGCTCAACGTCGCCGACCTGACGCAACACGTCGAGGGCGGCCTCGTCGCCGGCCTCGAGGGCCCAGTCGGAGAAACCCACGAGGTCGGTGAACAGGATCGCCACATCGGCGGTCCCCTGCCTGCGCCGCTGCGCCTCCGAGAGCGCCTGCCACGCCTGCAGCGCCCCCTTCCCGATCTCGCGCATCGCGCTCGGCCCCTTCGGTTGAACCTCCTTCATCAGGCGCTGCATCGCCTCGGGCATCTCGGAGGTCGCAGGCTCAGCATCCCCGGGGATCAGTCGCCGCAGGAAACGGGCCGTCGCGACGAGCTGGGGGTTCGCGTCCGTGCGCCGAACCACGTCCCTGATGCTCTCCGAGTCGACCGTCGAATCGGGCTTGTTACGCCTGCGCTTCCGGATGGGCATGCATGCATCCTCGCAAGGGCGCAACTTCTCGGCCTCAAGCTGTTTCGTCAGCGAACGCTCACAACTGAAAGGGAGTGGTTCTGGATGAGGAAGCTGTTCAACCGCCGGCCATCCGCCGGCCTCGTGGTGGGATTCATCGCGCTCTGCGTCGCCCTCGGAGGGGGCGCGTACGCGGCCACGAGCCACAAGATCGAGTACAAGGGCCTGAGCAAGGACGCACGCCTGAAGGTGCTTCCGGTCAGCGCCACCAACGCAGGCACGGAATGTGACCCGACCAGTGCCACCGAGTTCAAGGTCTGCACCTCGGTCGAGTTGACCACCTCGAGCGCGTTCCCGCGCCGGGTCGCGCTCGTCTTCGACGGGAACTTCGATTCCTTCGGCGGAACGGGTGCCCGTGGCGAGTGCCGTCTGCAGCTCGACGGCCAGGCCCTCAACGGCACGACGATCAAGGTCGAGCCGCGCCAGCACACTGCCGGCTTCGGGGACGGCTACGGAATCAACATCGTGACCACTCCGCAGGGCGGCAAGCACACCTACTCGGTCGCCTGCAACGAGATCGCCGGGTCAGGCGACCTGCGGGTCCGTCAGTTCCAGCTCTCGGCTGACACGGTCCGCTGATCACGCACGACTAGACGCATTGCGAGACGGGAGGCCCGCGGGCCTCCCGTCTTCGTTTGTCACGCGAGGGCGCGCGACCGCGCGACCCGTTTGATGTTGGGCGCTTTACGGGCCGTTTCGAGGCCCACCTACACTGGGCGCCGTGAAGCGAGTGCTGATACTCGGATCGACGGGATCGATCGGCACCCAGGCGCTCGAGGTGATCGGCGCGGCCGACGACCTCCAGGTCGCCGGGCTCTCGGCCGACTCGAACTGGGAACGCGTGCTTGCGCAGGCGCGGGACCACGGCGTGCCCGCCGTCGCGCTCGCCGATCCCGATTCCGCCGAGCGCGCATCGGCGGCCTGGGGAGGGCAGGTGCTCGCCGGCCCGGACGGCGTCCGCGAGCTGATCGCTGCCTCGAATCCCGACCTGGTCCTGAACGCGGTCGTCGGCGCCGCCGGCCTCGGGCCGACCATCGTCGCCCTCACCGAGGGGATCGACCTGGCTCTCGCCAACAAGGAGAGCCTGGTGATCGGCGGGGAGCTCGTGATGGCGCTCGCCGAGGCCACCGACGCCCGGATCATCCCGGTCGACTCCGAGCACTCCGCCCTCTTCCAGCTGATCCGCGCCGAGCCCCCCGGCACCGTCGAACGCCTCGTGCTGACGGCGTCGGGCGGCCCATTCCGCGGGCGGACCGACCTCTCCGGGATCACCACCGACGAGGCCCTCGCCCATCCCACCTGGGAGATGGGCGGCAGGATCACGATCGACTCGGCGACGTTGATGAACAAGGGATTCGAGATGATCGAGGCGCATCACCTCTTCGGCGTGCCGTACGAGCGGATCGACGTCGTCGTCCATCCGCAGTCGATCATCCACTCGCTCGTCCACCTCAACGACGGCGCCTCGCTCGCCCACCTTGGCTATCCGGACATGAAGGTGCCGATCTCCTACGCGCTCGAGTTCCCCGAGCGGGCCGACGTCGACGTGCCGACCCTCGACCTGGCGAGCGTCGGGGAGCTCAGCTTCGAAGAGCCGGACACCGACACGTTCGCCTGCCTGCGCCTGGCGCGCGAAGCCGGTGAGGTTGGGGGGACCGCACCCTGCGTGCTGAACGCGGCGGATGAGGTGGCGGTCGAGGCGTTCCTCGCCTCGCGCATCCCCTTCACGGGCATCCCCGAGGTGATCGACCGTACCCTGGAGGCGATCCCGGGTGGCCCGGTTCGCCATTTCGAGGAGCTCTTCGAAGTCGACGCGGCCGCGCGCGTGCACGCCCGCGGGCTGATCGAGGGCCTGGCAGTCGCGTGAGCTGGGTTCTCGTCGTCGCGGGCTTCGCGGCGCTGATCATGCTGCACGAGGGTGGTCACTTCGTCGTGGCCAAGCTCACCGGGATGCGCGTGGAGCGCTTCTTCCTGTTCTTCCCGCCGAAGCTGGTCAGCGTCAGGATCGGGGAGACCGAGTACGGCATCGGGATGATTCCCCTGGGGGGCTTCGTGAAGATCACGGGGATGAACCCGGAGGAGCTCGAGGCGGCCGAGCGAGGCGAGGACGCCCACAAAGCCACTCTCCTGGAGCAGCTCGAGGGAGCCGACTCGGGAACCACGACCCCGCAGTCGCTGGAGGGCGATGGCCCGGTGGGCCCGGACATCATCAAGCGCGCCTACTACAACCAGCCGGTCTGGAAAAGGATCGTGGTGATCGCCGCAGGCCCGGCGGTGAACATTGTGCTGGCGTTCGTGCTGCTCTTCGCCGTCTACCTGAGCGTGCCGCTCTCGAAGGGCATCGCGGTCGACCAGGTGCAACCGGGCTCACCGGCCGCGGGGGTGCTGCATCCGGGTGACCGCATCCTGTCGGTTGACGGCATCCCGGCAACGATCCCGGACCTGTCGAAGATCAGCAATGCGAATGACCGCCTCAACGCCTCCGATCGCAAGTTCAATCACATCACCAAGACCATCAGGCAACACAAGTGCCCGGGTGGGAAATCCCCGAACTGCCGCTCTGCGACGCCTGTCAAGGTCGCCGTGAAACGCGGCGGCAAGACGCTCGCGTTTCAGATCCCGACCTACTTCGACCCGAGCACCAAGCTCTACCGGCTCGGCGTCAGGTTCAAGACGGTCGGCACCCAGATTGCGAGCCAGTCGCCGATCGATGCCGCCAAGCTGTCGGTGGACAAGATGTGGTTCGTCACATCGCGAACGCTCTCGGTGATCGGGCGGATCTTCGAACCGGCGCAGCGCAAGCAGATCTCCTCAGTGGTCGGGGGCTCACAGGCGCTCAACCAGGCGATCGGGTTCGACGCCCATCAGGGGATCTTCGTGCTTGCCGTGATCAGCCTTTCCCTCGGCCTGATCAACCTCTTCCCGTTCCTCCCGCTCGATGGCGGCCACATCTTCTGGAGCCTGGTGGAGAAGGTGCGCGGGAAACGGGTGCCGTTCGCCGTGATCGAGCGCGCAAGTGCCGTGGGCTTCCTGCTGGTGCTGATGCTGTTCGCCATCGGGTTGACGAACGACATCGGCCGATTGACGAGCTAGCGGCCATCCCGCCGCTGCCGGCGGGCCTTCCTCCCTGCTGGTGTAGCGTTTTCGCCTGGTCTTCCTAGGAGAGGAGAGCGAGGGTGGAGGTAACGACTTCAGAGCGCTATGCGAGCGGGGGAACCTCGCCCGAGCTGCCGGCGCAGAACCTGCTCAAGGCGTTCTACGAGCAGGCCGACCGCCTGGGCGAGGATCTCGCCATCCGCGACGAGGCTCGCGATGTGGAGCTGAACTGGGACGACCTCCGCGATCGCGTTCACCGGATCGCCGGGGGCCTCGCCAAGCTCGGCCTCCAGAAGGGGGACACCCTCGCGATCATGCTCAACAATCGCTGGGAGTTCATCCCCTCCGACCTCGCCGCGGTCTCGCTGGGAGGCGTGCCCTTCTCGATCTACCAGACCTCGGCCCCGGAGCAGATCCAGTACATCGTCTCTGACGCGAAGGCCAAGGTCGCGATCGTCGAGGAGGCCTTCCTCGAGGGCTTCAAGAAGGCGCGCGAGGACCTGCCGGAGCTCGAGCACCTGATCGTGGTGGATGGGGACGGGGGGGACCACACCCTCGAAGAGGTGATGGAGATGAACCCCGGTTTCGACCCGGCGGAGACGGTCGAGGCACTCGGCCCGGATGACCTGCTCACCCTGATCTACACCTCCGGCACCACGGGGCCGCCGAAGGGCGTCCAGCTCACCCACCGCAACCTGCTCTTCGCCGTCAGCATCGTCGATGAGTTCATCCAGATGCCGGACCGGGGCGGCAGGGTGATCTCCTGGCTGCCCGCAGCGCACGTCGCCGAGCGGAACGCCCACTACTACCTGCCCATGGTCCGCGGGCTCTCGGTGACCGTGTGCCCAGACCCACGCCGGATCGCCGAGTTCCTGCCCAAGGTCAATCCGACCTGGTTCTTCGCGGTGCCCCGGATCTTCGAGAAGCTCAAGGCTGGGCTCGAGGCGATGGTCGCCGGCCTCCCCGATGAGCAGCGCGAGCAGGCCCAGTCGGGCCTCAAAGCCTCGCTCCAGAAGGTGCGTGCCGAGCAGGCCGGGGAGGAGGTCCCAGCGGAGGTCGCCGAGGCCGCCGCCCAGGCCGACGAGCAGCTCTTCTCCAAGCTCCGCGTCCAGCTGGGGCTCGACGAGGCCCTGGCGGTCAACGTCGGCGCTGCTCCCACGCCGGTCGAGGTGCTCGAGTTCTTCCATGCGATCGGCATCCCCGTGGGCGAGCTCTGGGGGATGTCGGAGACCTGCGGGCTCGCCACCTGCAACCCACCCGATCGGATCAAGATCGGGACGGTCGGGCCTCCGACTCCCGGCGTCGAGATCAAGCTCGAGGAGGATGGGGAGGTGCTGGTCAAGGCCGACTGCGTCATGCCCGGGTACCGGAACATGCCCGAGAAGAACGAGGAGGCCTTCGCCGAGGACGGTTGGCTGCGGACCGGCGACATCGGGGAAATCGACGAGGACGGCTACCTGACGATCGTCGACCGCAAGAAGGAGCTGATCATCAACGCGGCCGGCAAGAACATGTCGCCCGCGAACATCGAGTCGAACCTGAAGGCGGCGAGTCCGCTCGTCGGGCAGGTGGCGGCGATCGGCAACGGCCGGCCCTTCAACTCCGCGCTGATCGTCCTCGATCCCGACTACGCGCCGGTCTGGGCATCCCAGAACGGGCTCGACGGCAAGTCGGTCGAGGACCTGGCCGGCGAGGACAAGGCGCGGGAGGCCATCCAGTCAGCGGTTGACGAGGCGAACGCCAAGCTCTCGCGGGTCGAGCAGATCAAGAAGTTCGAGATCCTGACCGAGCAGTGGGAGCCCGGCGGGGAGGAGCTCACGCCGACGATGAAGCTGAAGCGCAAGCCGATCGACGAGAAGTACGCGGAGCAGATCGAGGCGCTCTACTCGCGCTAGGGCCGCCTTGGAGGGACAGCGGAACAGGCTCGACGCCCGTCGCCAGGCGGAGCGGCGACGGAGGGTGCGGAGGCGCCGCGTGCTCGCTGTCGTGGCGCTGCTCAGCCTGGCCGTCGGGGTGGCTGTCGGAGCCGGGCACGGCTCGGGTGGCGGCAACGGCGGATCGACCACTGCCGCCTCCGGTGGCAAGCCGCGTGGCGGTGGCGGAGCGAAACTCGGGCCGGGTGGCCTTGGTCCACCGCCGGCAGGCGGAAAGCTCGTCCATTCGCAGGCGCCCGTCCCGGTGCTGATGTACCACGTGATCGCGAGCCCCCCGTCGAGCGCGCAGCTGCCCGAGCTCTACGTCGACCCGAAGACGTTCGACGCGCAGATGGAGTCCCTGAAACAGAAGGGCTACACCGGCGTCAGCCTCAACCGGGTCTACGACGCCTGGTTCAAGGGCGGGGAGCTCCCCGAGAAGCCGGTGGTCGTCTCCTTCGACGACGGCTATCGCAGTCAGTACGTCTACGCCCGTCCCGAGCTCCGCAAGCTCGGCTGGCCGGGAGTGCTCAGCGTGATCGCCGGCCGGGTGGGCCAGCCGAACGCTGAGCTCAGCGTGGCGATGGTTCAGAACATGATCGACAACGGCTGGGAGCTCGACTCACACACGATCAACCATGTCGACGTCTCCCAGGCGAGCGGCTCTCAGCTTCAGCAGGAGGTGGCGGGGTCGCGCAGGATGCTCCAGCAGCGCTTTCACCAGCCGGTCAACTTCTTCTGCTACCCGTCGGGGCGGTACGACGATCAGGCGATCCAGGCGGTCCGCGCCGCCGGCTACCTCGGGGCGACCACGACCGATGAAGGCCTCGCCTCGAAGAGCGAGATGTACACGCTGAAGCGGATCCGGGTGGATGGCTCGGACGGCGTCAGCGGGCTTGATCGCAAGCTGCAGCAGGCCGGCGCGTAGCTACCGCCGCTTCTTCTTGCACTTCTTCTTGGCTGCCGATGCGGCCCGCTTGTGCCTCTTGCACTTCTTCTTCTTCGTCGGCGCGGGAACCGGAGTCGGCGTCGTTGCCCCACCGCCAGTTGTGGCGCACGCCGTCTCGGTCGGAGCGACCGAGTTGCTACGCGGATTTGGCGTGGTCAGCGAGAAGTCGGTGGCGCTGTCGTTCGTGTCGTCGCTCGACTCGAGGAGGGTGGGACATCCCGGCGCT
>JAWVFG010000195.1:0-2511 GCA_033856335.1 Solirubrobacterales bacterium | reverse complement strand
TCTCCGGGTAGAACCAGTTCAGGTAGAGCGGGTCGATGAAGTGCATCCCCCACACCGACCCGGTGTCCGCGATCCGCGCCGCGAACGGCCCGTGGTACCAGAGCGTGTCGAAGGTGAGCATGCCGCGGCCCCAGACGTCCTGGAGACCGGTCGCCCAGTGCGCCGCCACGAAGGCGGCGGCCAGAAGGGCCAAAACCAGCTGGGGAACGGGGATCGAAGGCGCCGGTGGCGCGGCCGGGCCACCACCTGGCGCCTTACTCGCGGTATGAGCGAGTTTCTCGCCATCCAGGCCGAAGAAGAGCCCAAGGCCCACCGCGAGAGAGCCGACGATCAGGACCGCGGGGACGAGGATGCCGAAGGCGCCGAGGAGCTGGAGGAGGACGGTGAACAGTGCGACGCCGAGGACCGCCTCGGCGAGCCTGGCGGGTGCCCCTTCCCAGCCGGGCAGCAGGCGCCCGCGCAACCGAATGGCCGCCAGCCCCATCGGAATCGCGACGGCAGCGAGGCCGATGACCCCGAAGAGGTAGTCGCCGAAACTCACTGAGAGGCGGTGCCGGCAGCGAACGAGATGCGCTTCGGCAGGCGCGCGCAGCTTTGGGGATCAAGCTGGCCGTTCAGCCGAAACACGAAGACTTGGTCGTTTTCCTCGACCTTCTGACCCCCCGCGAACGTGGTCCAGAGCGCCTCGACGGGTGGAAGCGATTGGGTGCGCTGGTCGGGACCGATCACCGCGTACTGGTAGTCACCGTCATTGAGTGCCCGAATCCATTCCTCGCACTGGGCATCGAAGGCGGGGCCTGGCTGCAGCTGCTGCGACGCCTCGCTCGCGATCGGCAGGTAGGCGCCGTGCGGGCCGTGATGGGCGACGTACTGGACGTAGTTGGAAAGGTCGTTGCCGTAGAAGACGTATTGCTTGAAGCCGGGGCGGCCGCCGACGATCGCGATCCGCGAGTCGTGCGGGTTGGTGCGGTTGAACCAGGCGAGCGCTGCCCGCATGCCCAACGGAAAATCGTGTGGCGCGGTCGAGGCCTGGTAGCGGTTCTTGACGTAGTCGTCGCTCTTCGGCCATCCGATCGCCACGACCAGGGCCAGCGCGACCAAAGCGCCCACCCCGACAATGAGCGGCGAGGCGCCGCGCTGGCGGGCGACGGTCAGGCCGACCGGGACCAGGATCAGGAAGATCGCCAGGCCGATCGCTCCGAGGAGGAAGTGCCTCGTCCACAGGTGCCCATGGAGATCCCAGACGGGGACCGCCTGGACCAGCAGCAGGATCACCAGCGCCCCGAGCAGCCAGGGCTGGATGCGCGGCTTGAGCAGGCCGGCGTCGACGCCGAGCAGCATCGCGCCTAGGCCGATCGCCGGAGACGCGTAGCGCAGGTTGGTGGTGAAGGCCGTCGGGTCTCCCTGCGGGCCGGCCGCTGTGAGCGGCGTCACCAGATAAGCGAGCCCGCTGAGCAGCGCCACGATCCCCAGCATCCGGATCATCGGGGTGCGCCCGCGGAAGATCGCGAGCAGGAAGCCCCCGATCACGACCACGAGGACCAGCGGCCAGAGGTCGCCGAAGCTGTCGTGGAGGCCCGGAATGAGGTGATGCCTGATCACGCTCCCGTCCGGCGGCAGCAGGTAGTGGGCGAGGTTGTGGGGCTCGCGGATGTTGATGTCGGCCTGGTGGGGGCCGGTCAGCGGGCCGGCCTTGATCCAGGGCAGCGGGTTGCCGGCGTTGATCAGGTTGCGCGCGAACCAGAAGCCGCCGGTGACGAGCGAGCTCAGCACCCAGACGACCGTCGCGCGGACGCGATAGCCGGCGCTGACCGCGATCACCCCGAGGGTCAGCAGCCCGAAGGGGGCGAGCAGGTTGAGCTTGGTGCCCAGCGCGAGGCCGGCCGCCAGGCCGGCGACGACGAGCGCGCCCGTCGGCAGGGCCGCCGCACCGCGCCCGGCAGGCTGAGCCTCGCTCGCGGCCCGGCGTTGGGCGTCCGCGTTGACGAGGATCGCGGTCGAGGCGAGCAGGAAGAAGAGGCCCGCCACGTCGTTCTTCGCGTCCCCCGGCTGGTAGAGCAGGAGCATGTTGGCGTCGAGCACCAGGGCCACTGCCAGGACGGCGATGGAGCCTCCGCCGTAGGGGCGAGCGAATGCCCATGCGGCAAGCAGGCAGAGCGACATCCAGCCGATGTTGATCAGCGGCGAGAGGAAGTCGTTGCCGAGGAAGAGGACGCCGACCGAGTGGAGGAGCTCGGAGTTCTGCGGGTAGAACCAGACGGTCAGGTTGAGCGTGTCGATGAAGTGGATCGCCCCGACCTGGTGGTCCTGGACGAAGCGGGCCGCGAACGGAGCGTTGTGCCAGGTCGTGTTGGGCAGGTACATGCCGATGTCGAGGCCCGTCTGCGTCGGCATCGCCCAGTGCAATGCCACCAGGAAGGCGGCCGCCACAGCGATCGCCAGGGCAATCGGCCTGACCTCCGGAGCCCACAGCGGGAAGCCCTGGCGAGGCTGGCGAAGGGCCGCCCCGAG
>JAWVFG010000194.1:0-29723 GCA_033856335.1 Solirubrobacterales bacterium | reverse complement strand
CGTCGATCGGGAACTGGTCGTCGTGCTCCCCAGCGGCGATCTCGTCACCTGCTTTCGCGATGGCCTCGGCGAGGTCGGAGTCGAGCTTGCCCAGCTCGGCGTTTGCCCGGGCGGCCGCAGCCTTGAGACGCCCCAGCCAGTGGATCACGGGCGCGGGGATGGGCTGGTCCGAGATCTGGAAGTTCTCGACGGCTTTCGTGGTCTCACCACCCCAGAGCTGGTCGGCGGTCTTGGCTTCCATCTCCATTCAGGCTACCTAGCCCGAGCTGTGCCCGGCGGCATAGCCCCGCCCGAAGGCCCGCTCGAAGCTGGCCGGCAGCGTGCCGCCCGTCTCACTGAAGCGGGCGGCGGAGTTGAGGCGCCTGACCAGATCCGTGTGGATGGGGTCGGCTCCCTTGGCCACCGCGCCGATCAGGTAGCCGAGCTGCACCGCGGCGGGCCCACCCGGGTCGTGGCGCGCCTCCACGTTCAACTTGGTTGCGGCGATGATCATCTCGTGGCCGATGCTCGCGAGCTGCCCCGCCTGCTGCTCAGGAACCAGGCAGGCGGAGATGGCGGTGTCGCTCGCGAGCCGCACCCCACCGGGCGCGCGCTCCAGCGCCCGGAGGTAGTCCCGATTTGTCACCAGGCAGGAAGCCGGGGCCAGGTCGTTCGGCTGCGGCCCGCATCCGGCCGCGCCAAGCCGGACGACGGCGGCTACGAGCGCGGCTACCCAACGTGCGGTGGCGGGTGGGCGGGGCACCGGAGGATCCTACGTCCGCCGCGGTCCATAACTTGATCACTCGTGACCGACGAGGCGACGCCACTTCGCCCCATCGATCCGCTCGCGCATCGTGCTCTGGAGGCGCTGGTGCGGGCGCAGGCGAACCTCACCCGCCGCCTCGCAGCGGACCTCGAGCGGATCGGCGTCTCGGCAACCGGCTTCACGATGCTCGTGCTCCTGACCAGCGCCGGCGGCCGACTGGAGCTGCGCACGATGCGCCGCCGCCTCGGGGCCTCCAAGGCGACCGCGACCGAGGTCCTGGACACACTCGAGAACCGCGGCTTCGTCAATCGCAGCCGCCTCGAGAGCGACCGCCGTGCGGTCGCCGTCGGCCTGACCCAGGCCGGCTACAACCTCGTCACCCACGCTTTTCCCGCGCACGCGGAACGCGTCCGCGAGGCGTTCGGGGCGCTCGACGAGACCGAGAAGCGCCAGCTCGCGGACCTCTGCCGCAAGCTGGACCGCGCCGCCTAGTAGGGCGCTCGGCGGGGCGGTACGGCCGGATCCTCCAGCGCGGGGTCCCGGCGCCCACGCACGAGATACAGGTAGATCCCGAGAACCAGGCCGACTGCGCCGACGATCATCAGGATCAGACCCACGGTGTGGATGTTGATCGCCTGCCACGTCGCCCTGGTGACGGCATAGCGGAGGATCGCTCCGGCCGCGATCAGGAACAGTGATGAGCCGATGGTCATGAGTCGATCTTGCTCACCTGCAGGGACTCTCAAACCTCTTCTGGCCGTATGTCGCTTCTCTAGGGTTGTGCAATGGACCAGAGGGTGAGCCTGTTCACGCTCGGCGTCTCGGACCTGCCCCGCGCGCGAGCCTTCTACCAGGCGTTGGGCTGGAAGACCCGTGCGGAGCCCGATGACGACGTCGTTTTCTTTCAGGCCGGCCCAATGGTGGTTGCGCTCTGGGGCCGCGACAAGCTGGCCGAGGACAGCGCCGTCGCCGATGGCGGCGGCTGGGGTGGGGTCACGTTCGCCTACAACACCCGCTCGCCGGACGAGGTCGACGAGGTGATCGAACAGGCCCGGGCCGCTGGAGCGACGATCGGCCGCGAGCCGGGCGAGACCTTCTGGGGCGGCTACTCGGGCGTCTTCATCGATCCGGATGGCCATCCCTGGGAGGTCGCGCACAACCCGCGCTGGACCGTCGGCGAGGATGGTTCGGTGACCCTCCCGTCCTGAGCCGGGAGGGCTCAGTCCGGCAGCACCGGGCACTGCTGCGAGAATCCGCCGCTCGTGGCGCGATTCGCCCCCGTAGACCCCAAGCAGTCCTTCCCCGAGCTCGAGGAGCGGGTTCTCGAGCGCTGGCGGGAGCGCGACGTCTTCCGCCGCTCATTCGCCAACCGCCAGGAGGCTCCGCTCTGGAGCTTCTTCGAAGGCCCCCCGACGGCGAACGGCCGCCCCGGCTCGCATCACGTCCTCGCCAGGGTCTTCAAGGACATCTATCCGCGCTTCAAGACGATGACCGGCCACCAGGTGCCTCGCAAGGCCGGCTGGGACTGTCATGGCCTTCCCGTGGAGCTGGAGGTGGAGCGCGAGCTGGGGATCACCTCCAAGGAGGAGATCGAGGAGTTCGGGATCGCTGAGTTCAACGCCCGCTGCCGCGAATCCGTCTTTCGCTACGTGGAGGACTGGAACCGGCTGACCGAGCGCATCGGCTTCTGGCTCGATCTCGACGACCCGTACGTGACGATGACCAACGACTACATCGAGTCGGTCTGGTGGGCGCTACGGCGCATGTGGGACGAGGGCCGGCTCTACGAGGACTACAAGGTCGTCCCCTATTGCCCGCGGGACGGCACGGCCCTCTCCTCGCACGAGGTCGCCCTCGGCTACCACGACGTCGAGGACCCGGCCGTCTACGTGAAGCTCCCGATCCGGGAGCCCGAGGCGCCTCTCGAGCCCGGCGACCAGCTGCTGGTCTGGACCACCACGCCCTGGACGCTGATCACCAACGCTGCCGTCGCCGCCGGGGCGGAGATCGAATACGTCCGAGCCCGGCAGGGCGACGAGGTCTTCGTTCTGGCGCGCGAGCGGCTCGATCACGTTCTCGGCGATCAGGCCGAGGTGCTGGCGCACTTCCCCGGCGAGGCGATCTCCGGCGTCTCCTACGAGCCCCCCTTCGACTACATCACCGACTACGGGCCACGCGGCCACACCGTCCTGCTGGCCGACTTCGTCACCACGGACGAGGGCACCGGCCTGGTCCACACCGCCATCGCCTTCGGCGAGGACGACTTCCGGCTGGGCGAGAAGTACGGGATCACGCTCCAGAACCCGGTGGACCTGCGCGGCCGCTTCGACGAGCGGATCACCGACTTCGCGGGCCAGAAGGTCAAGGACGCCGATCCGGGGATCGTCGAGGCGCTGGAGGAGAAGGGAAGGCTGCTCCGGGCCGAGGCCTACCTGCATGCCTATCCGCACTGCTGGCGCTGCGACACGCCGTTGATCTACTACGCCAAGGCGAGCTGGTACGTGAAGACGACCGAGGTTCGGGACCGGATGCTCGCCGCCAACGAGGAGATCGGCTGGCACCCCGAGCACATCAAGCACGGGCGGTTCGGCAAATGGCTCGAGGGGAACGTCGACTGGGCGCTCTCCCGCGATCGTTACTGGGGCACCCCATTGCCGATCTGGGAGTGCGATGAAGAGGACTGCGATCAGCGCTTCTGCGCCGGCTCGATCGCCGACCTCCGCGAGAAGGGCGCGGAGGTCCCCGACGACCTCCATCGCCCGTACATCGACGACACCTCGTTCGCCTGCGAGCGCGACGGCTGCGACGGCACGATGCGCCGCGTCGACTCCGTGATCGACACCTGGTTCGACTCGGGCTCGATGCCGTGGGCGCAGTACCACTACCCGTTCGAGAACGAGGAGCTCTTCAAAGAGCGGTTTCCGGCCGATTTCATCTGCGAGGCCATCGACCAGACCCGCGGCTGGTTCTACACGCTGCTCGCCGAGTCGGTGCTCCTGTTCGACTCCTCGAGCTTCCGCAACGTAGTCTGCCTCGGCCTGATCCTCGATCCCGAGGGCCAGAAGATGTCGAAGAGCCGCGGCAACGTAGTCGAGCCCTGGGACGTGATCGCCCGGCACGGTGCGGACGCCTTCCGTTGGTACTACTTTGCCTCCCAGCAGCCGTGGGCCGGATACCGCTTCTCGGTTGACACGGTCGGCGATGCGGTCCGCCACTTCCTGCTCACCCTCTGGAACACCTACTCGTTCTGGGTGACCTACGCCAACTCGTCCGGCGTCGACGCCGGCGAGTTGCCCTACCTCCCCAGTTGGACATCGGGCGGCTCCGATGCGGTCACCGAGCTCGACCGCTGGGCCGTCTCCCGCCTCCAGCGCACCATCGCCGAGGTCCGCGAGCAGATGGACGGATTCGATTGCACCTCGGCGGCCCGCGCGATCGCCGACTACACCGAGGAGCTCTCCAACTGGTACGTGCGGCTCAACCGCCGCCGGTTCTGGGACGGCGACCCGGCAGCGCTCGAGACGCTCCGCTTCTGCCTCGGCGAGGCCGCCAAGATGCTCGCGCCCTTCACGCCTTTCATCGCCGACGAGATCTACGCCAACCTGCTCTTCGGGGAGGAGACGGGGCTGGAGAAGCCCGTCGCCGAATGGACGAACGCCGAGCCGGACTCCGTCCACCTCTGCGACTTCCCCGATGTCGACGAGGGCTTGATGGATCCTCAGCTCGAGGCGGGGATGGAGGCCGTCCGCCGCACCGTCGAGCTCGGTCGCGCCGCCCGGGCGCAGGCGAAGGTGAAGCTCCGCCAGCCCCTGCGCAAGGCCGTGGTGGTCGCCTCGGACGCCGAGCGCGCCGCGATTGAGCGGCTTGCCGAGGTCGTCGCCTCGGAGCTGAACGTCAAGGAGCTCGATTTCGTTCAGACCGAGGCCGAGCTCGTCTCCTACAGGGTCAAGCCGAACTACCGGTCGCTCGGCCCGCGCTTCGGGAAGAACATGCCGCAGGTCGCCGCGGCGGTGGAGGCCCTCGACGCCGCCGGTGTCGCTGAGCAGCTGGAGGCCGGCGCGGAGGTCGGCATCGCGATCGACGGCAAGGAGCACACGCTCACGGCCGAGGACGTCAACCTCGTCATGGAGCCGCTCGAGGGTTACCAGGTGGAGGCCGAGGCGGGCCATGCCGTGGCCCTCGAACTCGACCTCGATGACGAGCTCCGCCGCGAGGGAATGGCTCGCGAGGTCGTCCGCGCCGTCCAGGAGGCACGAAAGCAGGCCGGCCTCGAGGTCTCGGATCGCATCTCACTGGAGTTGGCCGGCGACGACGAGCTCCTCGCCGCCGCCCGCGAGCACGAGGCCTACATCGCCGGAGAGACCCTGGCGACGTCGGTCGGCTACGGCGCGGATGGCGCAGGGGAGAAGGCGACGATCGAGGGCCGCGAGCTGCGGATCGCCGTCTCCAAGGCCTGAGTGGCAGCCGGCGGGTCCCCAGCTGGACGTGTCGTCGCCGTCATCTTCGACATGGACGGCGTGCTGGTCGACTCGGAGGCCGTCTGGGACGAGGTCCGCAAGCGGTTCACGGCGGAGAACGGCGGCCATTGGCACGCCGGCGCCCAGCGGGACATGATGGGGATGAGCTCGACCGAGTGGTCGCGCTATGTGCGCGATCGGCTCGGTGTCGACATGGATCCCGAGGAGATCTCGACCGCCGTCGCGAACCGGGTCGCCGCGCTCTACCGCGAGCGGCTGCCGCTCCTACCGGGCGCGGTGGAGTCGGTCAAATCCCTCGCCGAGGAGTGGCCGCTGGGCGTCGCCTCGTCATCCAACCGGCACGTGATCGACCTGGTGCTGGAGCTGGCCGGAATAGCCGACGCCTTCCGGGCGACCGTCTCCTCAGAGGAGGTCGGAGCCGGCAAGCCCGCTCCGGACGTCTACCTCGAGGCCGCGAAGCGACTGGGCGTCGATCCGACGGCATGCGTCGCGATCGAGGACTCCACCAACGGAATCCACTCGGCCCATGCGGCCGGCATGGCCGTGATAGCCGTCCCCAACAAGGACTTTCCGCCCGAGCCGTCCGCCCTGGAGCTCGCGGCGATCGTCCTCGGCTCCCTCACCGAGCTCACGCCTGCGGTGGTACGCGCAGGGCGGACCTAAGCAAGGACCGGCTCGAGCTCCGACTCGAGCCGCGCCTTCGGCCGCGCGCCGACCAGGCGGGTGGCGACGTCGCCGTCCTTGAAGACGATCATCGTCGGGATGGAGAGGACTTCGTACTTGGCCGCGGTCTGCGGGTTCTCGTCGGTGTTGAGGCTGACGATCGTCAGGTCCTCGCGCTCGGAGTCGATCTCCTCGAGGACGGGATGAACCACGCGGCAGGGACCACACCAGGGCGCCCAGAAGTCGACGAGCACGGGTCCATCGGCGTCAAGCACGTCGGACTGAAAGGTGGCGTCGGTCACATCGGTGAGCTTGCCCGGCACTGTGGTCTCCTAGGTCGTGGGTTCGGGGTCCGCTCCTCAGTCTAGCCCGACCCTCGCACTTACTATACAAAGTGAAGCAACCCTAACGACGCTTGAAGCGCATGGCTGGGACACGCCACATCGCCTCGGCGACGATCGCCTTGCTCATCTTGGAGGTTCCGTCGACCCGGTCCCTGAACACGATCGGCACCTCCACCACTCGGAACCCGGCCTTCAGCGCCCTGTAGGTCGTCTCGACCTGAAAGGCGTAGCCCCGGGCCTCGATCGTGTCGAGGTCGATCGTCTCGAGCACCACGCGGCGGAAGCACTTGAAGCCACCGGTCAGGTCGCGGACCGGCAGGCGGAGCGCGATGCGGGCGTACGCGCTGCCCCCCCGGCTGATCAATCGCCGCATCGGACCCCAGTCGGTGACGCCGCCGCCGGGCACGTAGCGAGAGCCGATGGCGAGATCGGCGTTTTCGGTTGCCTCAATCAAGCGCGGGAGATAGGCGGGGTCGTGCGAGAAGTCCGCATCCATCTCGATGATCCGCTCCGCGCCGGCATCGAGCGCGACGCGAAATCCGGCGAGGTACGCGGGGCCCAGCCCCTCCTTGCGATCGCGGTGGAGCACGGCGATCGACTCGTCGAAGGAAGCCAGTCGGTCTGCGATCTGCCCGGTGCCGTCAGGCGAGTTGTCGTCGACGATCAGGACCCGCCTCGATGGTGGCAGCTGTTCCAGCACGGCGCCGACGATGCGCTCGAGGTTCTCGGCCTCGTTGTACGTCGGCAGGATCACCCAGACGTCTGGCGGCGGGGCAGGGGCTTCGGGCACGGCGGCAAGATAGCCGCCGCACTAGCTTTGAGCCCATGCGCAACGCCGAGATAGCCGCCGCGCTGCGGGAGCTGGGTGTCCTCTACGAGCTCGATGGCGCGGATCGCTTCCGGGTGCTCGCTTACAAGGAGGCTGCCCGGACGGTGGCCCAGAGCCCCGTGTCGATCGAGCAGCTGGCCGAGGAAGGGCGCCTGACCGAGCTGCCCGGGGTCGGGAAGACCCTGGCACAGAAGATCGAGACCCTGATCGAGACCGGGAGCATTCCCTCCGCCGACAAGCTCAAGGCCAAGTTCCCGGCGACCCTCGTCGAGGTGACGCGTGTGCCCGGCCTGGGCGCCAAGACCGCCCGCCGTATCTACGACGAAGTCGGAGTCGAGAACCTCACACAGCTCAAGGAGGCCGCAGAGCAGGGTCGGCTCAGCGACATCCGCGGACTGGGGCCCAAGACCGAGGAGAACATCCTCTCCTCGCTCGAGGGGGTCACCGAGGACGGCATCGGAGAGCGGCTGCTCCTGTCGAGCGTCCTCCCGATCGCCGACGAGATCTGCGGTGACCTCATGGAGATGGGGGCTGCGAACCGGATCGAGCTCGCCGGCTCTGCGCGACGCTGGACCGAGACCTGCAAGGACCTCGACCTGATCGCGACCACCGACGACCCCTCCGGGCTCGCGAAGGCGCTCGCGACTCACGGTCTCTCCGCTGAGACGCGGCGCGGTGGAGACGCGGCCGCCAGCGTGCTCACCCACTCGGGTCTCAAGGTCGACCTTCGGATCGGCACCGAGGACGTGTTCGGGAACCTCCTGCAGCACTTCACCGGGTCCGCTGCGCACAACGTGCAGCTCCGGGAGCGAGCGCTCGCGCGCGGGTTCTCAGTCAGCGAGCACGGTGTCGCCAAGGTCGAGGGCCGCAAGATCCACAAGTTCGCCGACGAGGCCGGCGTCTACGAGCTGCTCGGCTTGCCCTACATCGAGCCGGAGCTCAGGGAGGGCCGCGGGGAGATCGAGGCCGGCGACACCGGCGAGCTTCCGGACCTCGTCACCGTGGACGACATCCGCGGCGACCTCCATTGCCACACGACCCTCTCGGACGGGCGCAACTCGCTCGATCAGATGGCGGAGGCCGCGCGCGGGCGCGGCTACGCGTACCTCGCCGTCACCGACCACTCCGCGAGCCACGGGTTCGGCAACGACGTCAGTCCGAGGCAGCTGGCGAAGCGAATCGAGGAGATCAGAGCCTGGAACGAGTCGGCGCCGCGCGGCTTCCGGCTGTTGGCCGGATCCGAGGTCAACGTCGGGCTCGACGGCTCGCCCGACTATCCCGACGAGCTTCTCGCGGAGCTCGACTGGGTGATCTGCAGCGTCCACACGTCGTTCACGATCTCCGAGAGGGCCATGACCGATCGCGTGATCGCGGCGATGGAGCATCCGCTGGTCGATTGCATCGGACACCTCACCGGCCGGTTGCTGCTCCGGCGGGAGCCCTACGGAGTCGACATCGAGCGAATCGCGGAGGCAGCGACGCGAACCGGCACGATGATGGAGATCAACGGCAATCCGAACCGCCGCGACCTGAACGAAGGCCACGCCAAGCTCGCGGCCGAGGTGGGCGTTCGCATCGTCTGCAACACCGACGCCCACGGGACGGAGACCCTGGACAACATGAAGTACTCGGTCGCGACGGCGCGCCGCGCTTGGCTGGATGCGAAGCAGATCGCGAACACGAGAACGTGGCGCTCGTTCGCGCCGCTGCGGAAGCGCACGAAGAGGTAGTCGCTGCTAGCGGGGCTGGTTCAGCCTGGCCCTGGGCGCCGGCAGCTTGGCGCTGCCCGGCGCGCGCATCCCGTCGAGCATCACCTCGAGGAAACGCTCCCAGTTCATCGCGGGCATGCTGCCCTCGGCGGCGCCGGTGACGGCGCTGAGGCCGCAGATCATGGTCGGGATGTCCTCGACCATCAGGTCCTTGCGCATCTCGCCGGCCCGCTGGGCCTTTCGCATCAGCCTGTCGCTGAGCTCCACCAGGCCGGACTTCGCCGCCGCGGCCTCCCCCACGAGCGGCCGCGAGCCGAGGACCTCCGACAGTCCGCGGTCATCCGCCTGAAGCCTGGCCGACCAGCGCATCAGCTCGCAGAACGCCTCCCAGGGGTCCTCGCGATCCAGCGCCTCGGCAGTCCTATCGGCGAGACGATCGAAGCGATCCTCGACGAGCGCGTCGAGGAGCGCCTCCTTGTTGGGGAAGTGCCGGTAGACCGTCCCGACTCCGACACCGGCGACTCGGGCGATGTCCTCCATCTGGCAGTCGAAGCCGTGCTCGCGGAACTCGTCGCGAGCCGCCTCCAGCACGGCCTCGCGATTGCGCCGAGCATCCGCGCGAAGCGGGGCACCGCTCTTGCGAGGAGGTGTCGTCTTCGTTGTCGGCGTCATGGAGAGGGGAGGTCGGATCGCTGTGTGATGACCTGCACGCAAACGGAATTCGGATTCCGTATAGTCGTAAGCGAAAGCGGAGTTCAGCTTCCGGTTATGCGGTCAACGATACCGCACCTGTCCATTTCGACGATCTCCATTCGTCGTCAAGACAAAGGCAGCAACTGAGGGATGAGCCCCAGAAAAGACGAAAGGAGTCAGGGAGATGAAGACCACACAGGAATATCTTGAGCGCCGATGGACCGCGTTGATTCTGCTCTGCGTCGCGCAGTTCGTGGTGGTCCTCGACGCGTCCATCGTCAACGTCGCCCTGCCGAGCATCGGCAAGGGCCTCAATCTCTCTGAGCAGGACCTTCCGTGGGTCGTGAACGCGTACGTGATCGCGTTCGGCGGCTTCCTGCTGCTCGGCGGGCGAGCCGCGGACCTGCTCGGCCGGCGCCGCGTCTTCATGGCCGGCCTGGTGGTGGTCGCGGTGGCTTCCCTGGCCGCCGGCTTCTCCGCCACCCAGGGCCAGCTGATCGCAGCCCGCGCCGCACAGGGGCTGGGCGCCGCGATCATCTCGCCGGCCGCGCTGTCGATCGTCACCACGATCTTCAAGGACGGCTCGGAGCGCAACAAGGCTCTGGGCGCCTGGGGCGCTGTCGCCGGCTCCGCCGGAGCGGCAGGCGTCCTCCTCGGGGGCATCCTCACCGATGGGCTCGGTTGGGAGTGGGTGCTGTGGGTGAACGTGCCGGTCGCGCTGATCGCGCTGGCGCTGACCCCCGGACTGATCCCGGAGAGCCGTTCCGAGTCGGCGACGCGTCACTTCGACGCGGCCGGAGCATTCAGCATCACGGCCGGTCTCTCCGTACTCGCCTACGCGTTCCTCGATGCCAGCAGCTCGGGCTGGGGCTCCACCAAGATCGTCAGCCTGCTGGCGCTCTCAGTCGTCCTGATCGGAGCGTTCGTCGTGATCGAGCTCCGGTCGAAGGCGCCCCTGGTTCCCTTCCGGATCTTCCGGAGCAGGACCCTGACTGGTGCGAACATCGTCGGCGTCCTGCTCGGCGCCTCGCTGTTCTCGATGTTCTTCTTCATCTCCCTGTACATGCAGCAGGTCCTCGGGTACAGCGCGATCCACGCCGGCCTCTCCTACCTGCCTCTGGCGCTGACGATCATCGTCGCCGCCGGTCTCGGCGGACAGCTGGTAACCCGGTTCGGCTTCAAGCCGATCCTGGCGGCCGGGATGCTGTTCATCGCCGTTGGGCTGGGCTGGTTCAGCCAGGTCTCCGTCGGCGGCGGGTTCCTCACCGACATCCTCGGCCCGTCACTGCTGGCGGCGATGGGTCTCGGCTTCGGCTTCGTCACGTCGACGATTGCGGCTGTCGCTGGAGTGGAGGAGCGCGAACAGGGCCTGGCGAGCGGATTGATCAACACCTCGCAGCAGATCGGCGGGGCACTCGGCTTGGCGGTGCTCTCGACCATTGCGACCTCGCGAACCGATCACCTCATGGCGAGCGGGACATCGAGCCTGCCGAACGCGCTGACGGAGGGATTCCAGAGCGCGTTTCTCGGCGGCGCGGTGATCGCGGCGCTTGGCTTCGTGGCCACCCTGGTCCTGATCCGCACCCGCGACAGCCGGGCGCACGTCGAGATGGCGAACGCCGAAGAACCCGCTGTGGTCGGGGTCTAGCCGCTCGCGCCTGACGGGAAGCGGCCTAGGCGGCCGCTGGCGGCGGCGGATGCCCCGGTGGAGGCCGGTCGCGGCGCAGGCCTGGAGTGCGGACCAACGTGACCGGTTGCAACGCCGAGCCCGGCTCGACGTAGAAGCGCACGCCGTCGCGCTCCTCGATTGCGGCGACCGCGCCCTCCCGCGCGCGCAGGGTCAGGGCGGCGCCGAGCGCGAAGCCCGCGCCGATCGCCGCGACGCCCGGAAGGAGAATCCCAACGCCGCCGGCGATGACCGCGAACGCGGCGAGTGGCCAGAGGCGCGCGAGGGCCGCCCGGGTGGGATCGCCGAGCGACGGGAGTGCGGTCGCCGTACGGGCCCGGGCCAGCGCAGGGCGCATCGCCTCCCTCGCGCGAGCAGGACGCCCGAGCACAATGCCGCCGATCAGCGCGACGATCCACCATCCCGCCGCGACGTAGATCGTCAACGTGTCCCCGGCACTGCTCGCGGAGACGACCGTCACGGCGCCCAGCGCCGTGGCAGCGCCGGCGGCGAGCAGGACCGTCATCCGCAGCAGGTCGCAGAAGGCCATGATTAAACGGGTCGCTCCTCACCCGCTGAACGGGTCGCACCCTGGCGGCGCGACCTCGCATGATCCGGGCGTCCTCGCATCACCCTAATCACTCGGCGAGGGCCTCGAGCACCCGGACGAAGCCCTCAGGGCCCGGGACCGTCAGGTCGGCTTTGCTGGAGACCTCGGGTGGCGACTCGTCCGAGGTGACGCCGATGCAGACTGCGGCCGCCAGCCGGCCATCATCCTTCAGGGTCCGCAGGGCGGTGAAGGCGTCCACGTCGGTGCGATCGTCCCCGCCATAGAGGGCGGCGTCGACGGGCCGCGCCGGGATCAGGGCGGCGAGCGCGATGCCTTTGTTGACCGCCACGTTGGGCCGAATCTCCAGGACCTTCCGCCCCAGATGGGGGACGAGGCCCTGCCACTCCGCCTCGCTGGCGATCTCGTGGGCGAGTGACTCGGCCGCGCCCTCGTTCTCGGCGCCGCGCCAATGAAGGCCGAAGATCGCCCCCTTGTCTTCCGTCCTGATGCCGGCCCGCTCCAGCTCGGAGCGGTCGATGCCAGCGACGAAGCGCGAGGCGTCGCCCTCGTGTCCGTCGAGAGACGGGTCCGGGCGCACCTCGTCGTCGCCAGGGAGGATCAGCTCGAAGCCGTGATTGCCCGAGTAGGCGAGCTGGTCGAGCCCGACGATCCGGCGCGCGTCCAGGGCCCGCCTGCCGCTGATGCAGCCGACCAGCGCGTACCGCTCCGCCAGGGTCGCCAGCAGCTCGCGGGTCCGTTCCGGCACCTCGGCAGCGGCCGGATCGAGGACGATCGGCGCGATCGTCCCGTCGACGTCGGTGAGGATCGCCGCCCGGCTCGGGTCCTCCCTAAGCGGGGCGAGCAGCCCCTGGAGGCCGTTCTCGTCTGGCACCGAGCCGTTCATGCCGGCACTAGTATCGCCCGCCATGCTTGCTTGCAATAGGACCCTGAAGCTGGCGGTGATCGGGACGGTTGCGGGTGCGTTCAGCGGCCTCCTCGGAGTGGGCGGCGGCAGCGTGATCGTCCCCCTGCTGATCGTCTGGCTCGGCTACGGCGAGCGGGAGGCGACGGGGACGAGCATGATGGCGATCGTCGTGATCGCCGCGCTCGCGGTGTCTCTCCAGGCGGCCTACGGAAACGTCGATCCGCCGAACGCGGCGCTGGTGGGAGTTCCGGCCATCGCCGGGGCGATCGCCGGCACGGCCCTCCAGCAGCGGGTGCCCGAGCGCATGATCTCGCTGCTCTTCGCCGGGCTCCTGGTCGTCATCGCAGTCGAGCTGATCATCCCGTGAGCTCGATCGGTGCGGCCTTGATGGGGTTCGCGGGGGGCATGGTCGGCGGCCTGCTCGGCGTGGGTGGAGGCATCCTCTTCGTGCCGGCGCTGGCCATCTTCCTCGACGAGAGCCAGGTTCGGGCCGAGGCGACCTCCCTGCTGGCGATCGTCCCGGTCGCGATCGTGGCCGTCTGGCGACAGCTCGGCTACGGCAACGTCCGAGTGCGTGACGGGCTGGTGATCGGAGCCCTCTCCCCTATCGGGGTCGGCATCGGAGTGGTCACCTCCAACACGATCCCCCAGAGGGCCCTGGAGCTGAGCTTCGCCGGGCTCGCCCTGTTGATCGCGGCGCAGCTCGTGATCCGGGCCCTGCGGCCCGCGGATCGCGCATCCGGCTAATCCCCGCATTCTTGGTACTTCCACGGCCTGACTGGCTGCGAAACTTTCCGCGCAGGCGTGACCGGGATCGAGGGAGACCGGCGCGCGGGCAAAGCTTCGGTCTCCGGGGGGCGGCCGCCGAACGCGATGCCAGCACAGAAAAACAGAACCCGGACAACCGACGCTGATACTGCTGAAGCTCTCGCCCGAAGGCTGAGCGAGGCGGTTGGTTCCGTTGCTCACAGCAATGGCAACGGCAATGGCAACGGCAACGGACATCGGGGCAACGGCAAGATGGCGGCCGAGGAGGCTCGCAGGCTCGCCGTCGACGTGGGTGCGGCCATGCTCGCGGATGCGAGCGCCGGCACGGCCGAGCACTCCGACGACGTCGTCCTGATCACCGAGGCGATCGGGGAGCGGATGAGCATCGGAGGGAGCGAAGCCGCCGACCTGCTCGCCGCCGCGCGCCTTCACGACATCGGCAAGGCATGGGTTCCCAGCCGGCTGCTCGAGAAGGCCGGCCCCCTATCTGACGAGGAATGGCAGGTGATGCGCCAGCACACCCTGGTGGGCCAGCGGATCCTCAGCTCGATCCCCGAGCTCGATGAGGTTGGCCTCCTCGTGCGCCACTCGCACGAGCGCTGGGACGGCGGCGGCTATCCGGATGGCCTGGCCGGCTCCGACATCCCGCTTGGCAGCCGGATCATCTTCTGCGCCGACGCCTTCCACGCAATCCGCTCCGACCGTCCCTACAGAGCCGGCCGCTCCGCCCGCGAGGCCGTGGCTGAGATCAATCGCTGCGCTGGGACCCAGTTCGACCCACGGGTCGCCGGTGCCCTCGAGCAGGTCGTTCGCGAGCGCAGTCGGCGCCCGCGGGGCATGGGCGGTTCGTCCCGGCTGTTTGCCCTGCTCATGTGCCTGGTGATCGGCGGCGCGGGAACGGCGGTCGCCAGATCGGGTGTGTTGCCGGAAGCCGCCGCTCCGGCATCCTCCGCACCCAAGCCGCCGCCGGCCTGTGGCACGGCGGCCTGTCCCACCGTTGCGGGACCGGTCGGGGGGCTCGGCGCCGTCGGCGGCCCCGGGTGGGTGCCCGGCCCGCGCCCGCTCTATCCGGGCTTGCCCGGGATCCTCCACAAGCTCGGTAAGCCCGGCAACCACGGCGCCGGGCAAGGGAAGGGCAATCACGGCAAGAGCGCGGAGGCGAAGGCCCGGCACGCTGCCAAGGCCAAGGCCAAGGGCCACGGCAACGGTCAGGGCTCCGAGCATTCGAATCGCTCACACGGCAACAGCGGAACATCGGGATCACGGAGCACTTCGGCTTCGAGCACCTCGCAGTCGAGCCATCACAGTGGCTCGAGCGGCGGTCACCACTCGAGCGGCGGTCACGGGAGCTCGGGGCACAGCAGAGGCAGCTCGCACGCCCACGCGGGAGTCGGAAGCGGCGGCGGGTCCTCCCCGGGCAACTCGGGCAGCGCGCCCGGACACAACAAGTAGGCGCCCGTTTCTGAATACGCCGCGGCTTGCCGCTACGGCCCGTGCTCGAGGGCGCCCTTGACGCCCGCATCGAGAGCGTTCAGCCGATAGAGGGCGAGGGCCTCGGTCGTCGCGAACCCCCGACCGCCGGCGCCCGATCGGTTCCCGTCGGCCCCGTGGTGTGAGAGCACGCAGTTGAGCAGCACCGCCCGCCGCTCCGGCGGCAGCCCCCCGGCCGCCGAGCCGACGATCTCAGCTCCGAGCGCGAGGTGACCGATCAGCCGGCCCTCCTCGGTGATCCCGAACTCCGCCCCGTAGCTGAACTCGCGGGTCTTGCCGACGTCGTGCAGGAGCGTCGCCGCCATCAGCAGGTCGGAGTCGAGCCGAGGATGGAGCTGGCAGACCTCGCCGACGAGCGTGCCCACCGCCACCGTGTGCTCGAGCAGGCCGCCCACGTAGGCGTGATGCCCCGCGCGCGTGCAGGGAGCTCGGCGAAACTCCGCCGCCACCGGCTCCGCGAAGAGCACCCGCTCGACGACATCGCGGAGCGGGGAATCATGAACCTCGCGCGTGAGGTGCTCGAGGAATCCCTCGAGCTCGCTGGCGTCCCTATACGCGGCCGGCAGGAACTCGGCCGGGTCGAGCTCGGCGCCCCCGACCGCCTCGATGTCGTCCACCTCGGCCACCAGCTCGCCGCGGAAGCGCTCCACCTTCCCGGAGACGCGGATGGCGTCACCGCGCTCGAAGCGCGCCCCGAGGCGATCGACCTCGCGAAACACCCGCGCCGGGATGGACCCGCTGCGGTCCCGCAGCTCCAGCGTCAGGTAGATCGAGCCGTTGCGCGCCGAGAGCCGGTCCTTGCGGACACAGGCGTAGACGCCGCGAAAGCGCTGCCCGGGCTGCAGCTCGGCGATCTGCGGCGCGGCCGCTGTTGCTTCCATGCCGTCAGTGTCCAAAGACGACCGGACACCTAGTGGGGGACCCCGGGAGCGCGACTCGGTAGTCTCGGCCGATGGACGCGCTCGCCTGGGAGGCCGAGCCTCCGCAGCTTCGATCTCCGGTCCTCGTGTGTGCCTTCGCCGGCTGGAACGACGCGGCGGGGTCGGCCACGACAGCACTGACCACAGCGGCTGAATCGCTCGACGCCGAGGTGATCGCGCAGATCGACCCCGAGGAGTTCTTCGACTTCCAGGCCAACCGGCCGACCATCCGGCTGACCGAGGGACAGAGCCGCGAGATCGAGTGGCCCGGCAACGTCCTCCTCGCTGCGACGCCCGCCGGTGCGGAGCGCGACCTCGTCCTGCTCGCCGGCACCGAGCCCAATCTGCGCTGGCGCACCTTCGCGGATGGCATCGCCGACGCCGCCGAGATCCTCGGCATCGAGATGGTGGTCACCCTCGGCGCCCTGATCGCAGACGTCGCGCACACCCTCCCGGTGCCGATCACCGGCCTCGCGTCCGATGAGGAGCTGGTCGAGAGCCTCGACCTCTCGCGCTCGAACTACGAGGGCCCGACCGGGGTGGTGGGTGTCCTGCATGACGCGTGCCGCCGGCGCGGAATCCCGTCGGCCAGCCTCTGGGCCGCTGTGCCGCACTACGTCGCGGCGGTTCCAAACCCGAAGGCCGCACTGGCGCTGCTGAGACGGCTCGAGGGACTGGTCGGGGTCGCGGTCGAGGCCTCTGGCCTCGAGGAGGAGTCCGACTCCTACGAGAACCAGGTGAGCCGCGCGGTCGCCGCCAACCCCGAGATCGAAGAGCTGGTCCAGCGCCTTGAGGCGGAGCAGGCCGACAACCTCGACCTCGAGGAGGACGTCCCCTCAGGGGAGTCCCTGGCGCGCGACTTCGAGCGCTACCTGCGCCAGCAGGGCAGCAGCCCGGACGCCTAGCCCGGTCTCAGGCTTCCGACGCGGGGCAAATCAAGCGGAAATCGCACCAGGAGCAGATCTCAGGGGAGGGCCTGGGCTCGAAGTCCTGCCCGAGGATGCCCTCACCGACCTCCAAGACCACGCCTTCGACCCGCTCCAGGTCGTCGGGCGAGCCCCCGACGGCGACCTTCTCGTCGGCGAGCACGTACCAGTAGCTGCCGGCCGCCCCCTCCAGCCGCCAGGCCTCCCGGGCCGCGAGCCGGTAGATCGCGAGCTGGACGTCGGACTGGAGCTCGCGGGGCGGCTTCGGGTCGCCGGTCTTGTAGTCGATCAGCTCGTAGCCCCCGCCGGGGAGCTGGTCGACGCGATCGACGCGGCCACGCAGGTGATGCGGCCCGATGCGAAAGTCGAACTTGCGCTCGACCCAGCGAGGCTGCGAGCCGCTCGCGACCTCACGGGCGTGGTAGCGGTGGAGCGCCTCGATCGCCTTCTCGCGGAACTGGAGCTCGTCGTCGGACTCGCCAAAGCCCGACCTGCGCCAGGCTGAGGCGAACAGGCTCATCAGCCGCTCGAGGCTGCCCGCGTCCGCATCATCCGCCGGCGGCGTGTGAAACCGCTCGAGAACCTGATGGATGACGATCCCGAAGCGCTGGTTGATCGTCGTCTCCTGCGGGATCCCGAAGACCCGAGCGAACTTGTACTTGAGGGGGCAGGTCCGATAGAGCGAGATATCGGTGGCGGAGAGCGCAAGCCCCTCGCCGCGACGGGGGAGGAAGGCTTCGAGGGACGGCTCGTCGCGTTGCTCGATCAGCTCGCGACGCCGCTTGGCCGCTCCCTCCTCGTCCAGCAGGTAGGCGTCAAGGGCCGAGTCATGCAGGGCACTGCGCTGCTCGGGCGAGATCGCGTGTTCGAGCAGGTCGTTGATCGCCGCCAGCGAGTCGGCAACCGGCTCCTCCGCGGATCCCTGGATCAAGCCCGCCAGCTTGACCAGCTCGAGGAAGCGAGCGACCGCCCTGGTCACGTCCACATAGGTGTCGAGTCGCGGCTCCCGGAGCTTGCCTCCGGCACGCCATGCCTCCTCGAGCACCTCGTCCTGGATCATCCGGTAGGTGGCCTGCAAGCCCTCCGCGGGGCCGAAGAGCTCCTCGCCCTGCTCCTGCTCGCCCGCGTCGAGGACCGCGCGCGCGTCCTCGTAGAGGGGCGACGGACGGGCGTCGCCCGCCTCCGTGGCGGCGGGCCGCGACAGGACCAGCTCCTCCCGCGCACGCGTCATCGCCACGTAGAGGAGCCGACGTGAATCGTCATCGTGGGACGGGCCTCCCCCTCCGACTCCCTGGGGAACCACGGGGGGACCGGCGGGCGCCGATCCCGGCACCGCCCCGGCGTGGAGCCCGACCACATACACGCGCGAGAACTCGAGCCCCTTGGTGCGCTCCAGCGGCATCACCCGGATTGCGTCGGCCGTCGGCTCGCTCGGCTCGTCGACGGGCGCGACCCCCGCCTCGGAGACCGCAACCAGATAGCGGACGAAGTCGCGGTTGGAGCCCATGGGCTCGCGCCGGGTCCAGGCTGCCGCGAGCTCGCCGAGCCGCGAGAGGTTGCGGAGCCGCTCGGCGGCCTCGGGATGCGCGGCGAACAGGCGGTGGCGGCGAAAGCCGATCCGCTCGATCAGGCGCCTGACGAAGACGTCGGCGCGCATCTCGCCCATCGCCCTGGCCGCGGCGCGATGGAGGCGGAGGAATTCGCGAATCCGGTCGCGGGCCTCGGGGGGTATCTGCGGGCTCTCGAGCGATGCCTCGAGGGCGGAGACCATGTCGAGCTTGCGGCGCCGGGCGATGGTCGTGCAGCGCGCCAGGTCGACCGATCGCAGCTCGACCGGCGGGCGGCTGAGGGCGCGAACGGCCGCCGCCGCGTCCGTCGGGTCGGCGAGCAGCCGAAGCCAGGCGATCACGTCCCGCACCTCCGGCCGCTGGAAGAACGCCCCCGGCCCGGTAAGGCGGTAGGGGACACGCCGCTCCTCGAGCGCGGCCGCGATGGCGCGAGCCCTGCCGCCGCCTCGCGGAACCGCCACGCACACGTCCTCCATCTTCACCTCGCCCGCGGCGAGCGCCGTCTCGATGTCCCGGGCTACCGCCTGAGCCTCGGCGCGATCGTTGGTGCCGCACCAGAAGCGCACCCGGGTTGCGGGCCCGGCGGCGCGGCGAGCCACCTCCGCTCCGCGCTCCGCCTTCGCGACCACGGCGTGCGCAGCATCCAGCAGGTCGCCTCCGTAGCGCCAGCTCGGCTCGAGAGTCACCTCGCCGGGTGCGAGGGCCTGACGCGCCCAGGCGGACGCGGCCCCGCAGAGCGCCCGCGCCTGCTCGTCATCGCAGGAGAGGACGGAGCTCTCGGACCCGCGCGCCAGCGCCTCGATCAGGGAGCGCTCGGCCGGGCAGGCATCCTCGACCTCGTCGACCATCAGGTCCGGGAAGCGTGTGGAGACGGACTCGGCGAGGGCAGGCCGCTCCCCGAGGAGCCTCGTCAGCTCGAGCACCGCGTCTGTGTCGTCCATCGCGCCGGCCGCCCGCAGCATCGAGTCATGCAGCTCATAGACCTCTGCGAACTCGCGCTCCCTCGCCACCGAGTCGCGCTCTGATGGGCTGCCACCTGCCTGCTCCTCCGACCATCGCCGGAATCGCTCGGCCGTCACGCCGGCGGACTTGAGGGCATCGATCCGATCGACGATCCGTGCGAGCAGCCCCGCGGGGTTCCCCCGGATCTCGTGACGCCGCAGCGGCAGCTCGTCGAGCCTGTCGAGCAGCATCGCGAGCCGCTCCGCTGGGCTCAGCGATTCGAAGAACGGGTCCAGCTCGGCCTCGGTCGCATGTTCTCGGAGCAGCCGGGCGGCGGCATCGGGATGGGTGTGGACGACGAACTCCTCATACGCCGTCTCGATCGTCTCCTCGGCACGGGCCCTGATCCGGTTCGCGGAGGCCACCGATCGCGTCAGGACGAGCGGATGGCGCCCCTCGCTGACCAGGCGTGCCAGCCTGCGTGCCAGTGCCTCGGTGCGGCCGCTGCCGGCGGCGCCGAGCACGAGCAGCGCTCCCTCCTCGTGCGCAAGGACCGCCTCCTGTTGCTCGCTCAGCCCCGGCCCGGGGTGATTGCGCTCGTCGGCCATCGATTCCAGGCTAATGCACCCCTCCGCCGCTTCAAGGCGACTTCCCGCTGGCCGCGCAGAACCGGCCGCTAACCTGGCCGCGTGGTCGCGCATGACTGACGCCCGAGGACGCGGCGAGGCCGCCCAGGCGTCGGGCGTGGCAGGTCCCAGCGACGAGCAGTGGATCGACGCCTGCAGGAGGGCCGTGGAGGTGCAGCGTCGCATCTTCGAGGAGCACCAGGGCATCGAGGAGCGCACGCAGTACGAGGGGGTCGGCGAGGGGGGCGACCACACCCTGGTCATCGACCGCCTTTGTGAGGATGCGATCTTCGACGAGCTGGAGAGGGTTCACGCAGCCGGCCACGAGTTCACCGCGGTCTCCGAGGAGCGGGGCACGGTCGATTTCGGCAGCGGGGAGTCGTCGCTCCGGGTTGTGATCGACCCGATTGACGGCTCGCTCAACGCCCGCCGGACGATTCCGCTGCACAGCGTCAGCATCGCGATCGCGGAGGGGGACTCGATGGACGACGTGACCCTCGGCTATGTCTACGAGTTCGGCGCCGGGGAGGAGTTCATCGCCACGCTCGAGGGAGACGCGCTGCTGGACGGACGGCCGCTGCAGGTGCCGGATGGGGACGGACTCGAGGTGATCGCCCTCGAGGCCACCAAGCCCGAGCGCGTCCTGAAGGCGGCGGAGAAGCTTCAGGGCCGCGCCTATCGGATACGCGTCCCGGGCTCGATAGCGGTGGCCCTCTGCTACGTCGCCGCCGGCCGGTTCGACGGCATGATCACCACGCGGAACTGCCGGTCCGTCGACGCCGCGGCCGGGCAGCTGGTTGCAAGACGTGCCGGCGCCTCTCTCGAGTTCGCGGGTGGGGGGCTCGATGACGCGCCGCTCGACCTCAGCGCCCGCTACGACGTGGCCGCGGCGCGCACCCCGAGCGACCTTGCCGTGCTGCGGGAGGCACAGGACGCCATTCATGCCTGACGGCTTGGTTGATTGGAACATGGCCGAGCGCGTCGCACGCGTTCTGGCGGGGTCCGGTCCCGAATGGGACGGGAGCGAGGAGGAGCTCCGCTCCGAATCCGACCGCGCCGCCGAGCTGGTCAGGGACTACACGCGCTTGAGGCCGAAGAGCCGTGTGCCGCCGGCGGAGCTCGTCGACCGTGCCGAGTGGGCTCAGGTGAACATCGAGTCCTTCCGGGGCCTCTCGGCGAAGGTGGAAGAGCATCTCCGGGAGCGGATGAAGGACTCGGACGGTCGCGCCGGCGGTCTCCAGCGGACCATCGTCGGCGCCGCGACGGGGGCCGAGGTCGGATTGGCCGTGGGGTACCTCTCGCAGCGTGTGATTGGGCAGTACGACGTGGCGCTGATCGGGCCCGCCCGCGCGCCGCGGCTGCTGTTCGTCGGCCCGAACCTGTCGTCGGCGAGGGCACGCCTCGACGTCGATCGAGATCTCTTCCTTCGCTGGATAGCGCTCCACGAGACGACCCACGCCGTGCACTTCGCCTCGGTGCCCTGGCTCCGTGAGCACATCGGAGGGATCGCGGAGGAGCTCTTCGAGAAGGCGGCGGTCGAGGTGAAGCCGGGTGAGCTCCTCGGCAAGCTCGCCCGCACCAGCCCTCGAGAGTTGGTGCGCTCCGCAACGAACGGCGAGCTCGCGACGCTGCTCTGGCCGGAGCCGCAGCGTCGCCTCGTGGACAAGCTCACGGCCACGATGACCCTGGTCGAGGGCTACGCGGAGCACGTCATGGACGCCGTCGGAGACCGGCTCGACCCGGGGTACACGGATCTGCGCCGGGCACTCGACAGAGATCGCGAGCGCCGGGGCCTGCTCGACTCGATCGTCTCCAAGGTGCTCGGCCTCGAAATGAAGCTGGCCCAGTACCGGCGCGGCAAGGCATTCGCGGACGAGGTGGTCCGCGCCCATGGAATCAGGACGCTGAATCGTGCCTGGAGCGAGCCCGAGGCCCTGCCTCGTCCCGATGAGCTCGACAGCCCGTTGGAGTGGGTGGACCGCGTCGGCGCGGCGCGCGAGCACCGTCTGTTCGCTCTCTTCCGATAGCGGCGCAGATCCGCCGCCGGTGTTTGCGGCGGCCGCTTTGCGGCGAAGCGGTGTAACTCATGCCGCCGAGGCGGTTAAGAACGTGTGTTCGCAAAACGTGTGTTCGCTGCTAAGCTTCGAACATCCTTAGAGCTAATAAGACGATGCAAGCAAAGCTGAAGGGATAGACACTCCAAATGGCCCAAACGACTGCTGAAACGACTGAACAGAAGACCGAAGGCACTACCACCAACGGCCGCAAGCCCTCAGAGCAGGCGCTGCAGGCCGTTGACGTCGCCGTCGGCGCCGTTCCCACGGTTGCCGAGAACGTTCGCACCACCGCCGATACCTGGCGCAACTCCGAGACCCGCTCGAGGGAGATCGAGACGCTCCAGAAGCGCGTCAAGACCCTCCGCGACCCGCAGGCGAGGACGACCGAGATCGAGTCTCTCCGCAAGCGGCTCGGCAGCGAGATCGAGAAGGCCGAGGCCAAGGGCGGCGACGTCCGGCGTCAGGTCACGGATCAGCTGATCGGCCAGGCGCGAAAGGCGCGCGAGCGCGTCGAGCCCGTTTACCGCGACCGCGTCGAGCCCGTGTATCGCCAGCGGTTCGAGCCGGTCGTCAAGGAGCGCGTGGAGCCCATCTACCGGGACCGTGTCGAGCCGGCCGTGAAGAAGGTGCGCGAGCGGATCTAACGCTTAGTCCGGGCCGCCCTCGAGAGGTGGCGCGCCCGGGGAAGCCTGCTCGCATAGTCCGGCCGCGGTTTTTGTGGCGGCCGTTGATGCGAGCGGGAAGCAGCAACCTCTCCTCCCTCGAAAACCGGGCCCTTTGTGGCCCGGTTTTCACGTCCCCGTACACTTTCTCCGACCCATGCCGACCGAGGACCAGATAACCGAGAAGCTGACCCAGGTGATCGACCCGGAGCTGCGCCAGTCGATCGTCGAGCTGGGGATGGTCCGGTCGATCGAGATTCGCGACGACGGCCGGGTCGAGGTGGTCGTCTCCCTGACCACGCCGGGCTGCCCGATCCGCTCGCACTTCCAGCAGGCGGTCGTCAAGCACGTCTCCGAGCTCGAGGGAGTCAACACCGTCGACGTCGGCTTCGACGTCCTCTCCGACGGCGAAAAGTCGGACCTCCAGCAGAAGCTGGGCCGTCCCAAGCTCCCGGAGGGGGCTCTGGCCCAGGTCAAGAACGTCATCTGCGTCGCCTCCGGCAAGGGCGGCGTGGGCAAGTCCACGATGACCGCCAATCTCGCCGCCGCGCTGGTGGCAGAGGGCCACAAGGCGGGCGCGCTCGACTGCGACGTCTACGGCTATTCGATCCCTCGGATGCTGGGGATCAACCGGAAGCCAGACGTCTCCCCGGAGCGCAAGATCATTCCGCCGGTCTCTCCATGCGGCGCCACCGTGATGTCGATCGGCTTCTTCGTCGAGGAGAACGCAGCCGTCGTCTGGCGCGGCCCGATGCTCCACAAGGCGATCCAGCAGTTCCTGGAGGACGTCGCCTGGGAGGAGCTCGACTACCTGCTCCTCGACCTCCCGCCGGGCACCGGTGACGTCTCAATGACTCTCGCCCAGCTGCTGCCCCAGGCGAAGATCGTGATCGTCACGACCCCTCAGCCTGCTGCTCAGAGCGTCGCCAGCCGAGCCGCCGAGATGGCCGCCAAGGTCGACCTCGAGATCCTCGGCGTGATCGAGAACATGTCCGCCTTCACCGGCCCCGACGGCGAGCGTGTGGCGATCTTCGGCGAGGGCGGCGGCCAGCTGCTCGCGGACGAGCTCGACGCGCCGCTGCTCGCCAAGGTGCCGCTCTCCACTGAATTGCGTGAGCACGCGGACGACGGGAAGCCCCTCGTGATCGAGGACCCGGATGCGCCCGCATCGCAGATGATCCGCGAGGCGGCACGCGGCATCGTCGCCTCGACGCCGGTGGAGCTGCCCGTCATGCAGGTGGCCCAAGCGGTCCCGGTAACAGATTCGGCGGCCACAAACACCGCCGCCGGATCAAACGGCGGCGGGGTGAGCGGCACCGAGCTGCCGATGGTGCAGTAGCCGTTGGCCACCCGCTGGCGGGCGACCGCGGCGGTCCTCATCTGCGCGTTCCATCTGGCGGTCTTCGTGCCGACGATCGGCGACTGGTCGTCGATCCTGGTCAACGACTTCGCCCCTCAGGCGCACGCGATCAGGGCCGGCGACCTTCCCTACCGGGATCAGAACATCGAGTACCCGCCGCTCTCGATCCCGGTCCTGATCGCTCCGATCTACCTCGACGAAAGCACCCAGGGGTTCGTCGACGGCTTCATGTGGGAGATGCTTGCGTTCGACCTCGCGATCGTGGTCCTGATCGCCCTCGCGCTGCCGGGCGATACGAGGCGGGTGCTCTCGGCCCTGGGGATCTTCACGGTCGGCGTGGTGGTCCTCTCGGATGTGGTGCTCGATCCATCGCTGATCGACACCGGGCCTTTGGCGCTGACGCGATTTGACCTCGTTCCCGCCCTGTTCGTGTTGGCAGCGGTGCTGGCTCGCGATCGTGGGCGCTCCTCGACCTGGTCGGGATTGCTCTCAATCGGGGTTGCGGTCAAGGCCTTCCCGCTGTTCCTCTATCCGGCGCTGCTCCGGGGCGAGAAGAACCTTCGGAGGGTGATCGTCGCCGGTGCTGTCCCACTCCTGCTCTGTGCGATCGGTGTGGTCGCCATCGGCGACGAGTTCGGATCCGCGATCACCTACCACACGCAGCGCGCGCTCCAGGTGGAGAGCCTCGGGGCCACGCCGTTCGAGGTCGCGCACGTCCTCGGGGTCTCCGGCATCGCGACCGGCACGGGCCACGGCGGATTCGAGATCCACGCCTCGGGCGCCACCGCCGCTCGATGGGTCTCGGTGGTGATCGGGGCGATCGGCTACCTGCTGCTCGTTCGCGCCGGCTGGCGGTCGAAGGCGTCGAACCTCGAGTTGGTCGCCGCCCTGCTGGCGGTGATGGTCGTCTTCGCCCCAGTGCTCTCGCCGCAGTTCCTGCTCTGGATCCTGCCGATCTCCGCCTGTGCCTACGGTCTCGGGAGGGAGAACCTCATCCTGCTGGTGGCGATTCTGTTCACCCAGATCACCCTGCAGAACTACGACGGCGTCGATGCCCTGAAGGCGAGCTTCGTCTGGCCGCTTGCCGCCAGGAACGTCTACCTGCTCATCTACCTGTGGATCGTCTGCGAGCCGATCCTGCGTGCGGATCGGGCGAAGGAAGGCCTGCCCCTGCCCACCAGCCCGCCGGGCTAGGTCGGGCTCAGAGGTGGTAGCCGAAGTGAGCGACCCAGATGTCGACTCTGCGTCCGTCAAGGTGGCCCCTGACCACGCTGATCCCGACCTCGTGCCAGCTCGCGGTGAGCAGCACAGTTCGATGGATCGTGGAGTTCAGCCATGCGCTCATCGTGTCGCGCACGGTCCCCAGGGGCCCCGACCCGAACGCCAGGTTCTCACCGGCGCCGTAATGGCCTCGCATGAACCCGACGCGCCTGAACCAGTAGAAGGCGTTGCGCCCGCAGGCCTCGTGGCTGAACTGCCTGCAGCGCTTGATGTCTTTCGCCTTCCGGTGTGAGGAGGTTTGCAACTTCCTCGAGATGTGGAGAGCGGAGAGCCCCTGCTGCTCGCGGGCCCAGTTGTGCATGCAGACGATGGTCTGCTCCTGCGCCGCGACGGCCTGTGACGGGTCCGACTGACCCGGGCACGCTGACTCCGGCGCAAGCAGCTTGTCCCACGAGCCCGAGGCACTGGCGCTCGCCGGAATGATGAGCATCGCGACAGCGATCCCTGCCAAAGCGAATTTACGCATCCTTGCTCCCATCCCTTGCTCGATCGGCCAGAACGACCGTCCAAGCAAGCAATTCGCCCCCTCTGGCCAAAAGTACCAAAAATGAGTAGCAAGTGCCTCACTAATGGGGAGGCAATGGGAGTGAAAATTCAGTACGCCAGGCGTGGGAATTCGAGACGACGCCCGTCCAGGTCTGTCCAGGCGAAAGCGCCCTACCAGGGGTGGATCAGGCCGGCTTCAGCCGCGGCGAAAGCCAGCGGCTCGCGGTCGCTAGGCGTTCGCCTTGTAGTAGTCGAGGTTGATCTGCGTGTACTTGGACCACTCCTCGGGGAGCTGGTCCTCGGCGAAGCAGGCGTCGACCGGGCAGGCCTCCACGCAGGCGTCGCAGTCGATGCACTCGTCGGGGTCGATGAAGAGCTGCACGGCCTGGTCGTAGCCGGGCTCATCCGGCGTCGGATGAATGCAGTCGACGGGGCAGACCTCTACGCAGGAGTTGTCCTTCTCTCCGATGCAGGGCTCCGCGATGACGTACGCCAAGGCGCCTATTTCCTTTCCCGACTCGTGGTTGCGATCGCGGCACCCGGTGGGAGCCGCGGGAGGCGACATTCTAGGCGAGCGGGGGTCCCGGCGGGCCCCCGGGCTTGGCTGGCTACAGTGGCGGCGTGATCCTCCTGACGGGAGCAACCGGCGTGGTCGGCGGGGAGCTTCTGCCCCAGCTGCTCGCTGAGGGGCACAACGTCCGGGCGCTCGTGCGGGATCCCAGGAAGCTCGGGGAGCACCGGGTCAACGTCCAGATTGCGCTGGGGGACCTCGGGGACCCGCTGTCGATTCGCCACGCGATGAGGGGGGTGGAGACCGTGATCCATCTGGCGGCGACGATCCGCGATCAGCCCGCCGGCACCATCGAGGAGCTCAACGGCCTGGCGACGATCCGCCTCCTGCGCTCGGCCGAGCGCACCGGTGCGACTCGCTTCGTCTTCTTCTCCGCGATGGGGGCGACCCGCTTCCAGCGGACGCGATTCTTCCGGTCTAAGGCCCTGGCCGAGAGGGCGGTGATTGAGTCTCCGCTGCGGACGAGCGTCTTTGCGCCGTCGATCGTCTACGGGCCCGGTGATCCCTGGATAACCCTGCTTCAGCGGCTCTCGATCCTGCCGGCCGTGCCCATCTCCGGCTCGGGCCGCGCCCGCTACCAGCCGATCTGGGCGCGGGACGTGGCCCACTGCGTGGTCTCCGCAGTGGACGGGAGGGCCAAGGCCAGCTCGGGTGGAGGCGGAGACTCGAACGGCCGGTACGAGCTCGCCGGGCCTGAGGTCCTCTCCTACGACGAGATCGTCGAGCGCGTCCTGGAGGCCAGCGGGCGCGACCGGCCGCTCGTGCACGTGCCGCTTCCGCTGGTCCGGACGGGGCTGAGGGCCCTCGAGCTGCTCGCCGGTCCCTCTGTATTCGCCACCTGGGAGGAGGCGGAGCTGATGGAGGTGCCGATGACGAGCGAGCAGGGGACCGCCGATGCCGAGCGGCTGGGGGTCGAGCCGCGCCCGATGGGCGCCGTTCTCGGGACCCAGGCCTAGCCGGCCCGCCCGAGCAAAGCGAAGGGCCCGGTCTCCCGGGCCCTTCGAAAGAACACTCGCCTGTTCCATCACAATACGCCTCGTCTTCGGCCAGGCCTCGGACGGGGTCGTGAAACAGTCGTTACATCATCCCGCCCATGTCGGGCATGCCGCCACCGGGCATCCCGCCGGCGCCGTCCTTCTCGGGCGGCTCGGCCACGATGGCCTCGGTGGTGAGGATGTTCTTCGCGATCGACGCGGCGTTCTGAAGCGCCGAGCGGGTGACCATGGTCGGATCGATGACGCCGGCGGCGATCAGATCGCCGTACTCGCCATTCGATGCGTTCAGGCCCTCACCGGCCTTCATGCCGCGGACCTTCTCGACCACGACCGATGCCTCGAAGCCCGAGTTGTCGGCGATCTGCCGGATCGGTGCCTCGAGCGAGCGCTGGATGATCGATGCGCCAGTGCGCTCGTCGTCGTCGTCGTAGGAGTCGAGCTTGATCGCGTCCTGGGCATTCAGCAGCGCGACGCCGCCACCCGGGACGATGCCCTCCTCGAGCGCCGCCCGAGTCGCCTGGAGGGCGTCCTCGACACGGTGCTTCTTCTCCTTCATCTCGGTCTCGGTGGCCGCGCCGACCTTGACGACCGCGACGCCGCCGGCCAGCTTGGCCAGCCGCTCCTGCAGCTTCTCGCGGTCGAAGTCGGAGTCAGTCGTCTCGACCTCGGACTTGATCTGCTTGATGCGGCCCTTGATCTGCTCGGCCTCGCCGGCGCCGTCGATGATCGTGGTCGTGTCCTTCGAGACCACGACGCGACGGGCCTTGCCGAGCTGGTCGAGCTGGGTGTTCTCCAGCTTCAGGCCCATCTCCTCGGTGATCACCTCGCCGCCGGTGAGGATGCCGATGTCCTCCAGCATCCGCTTGCGACGGTCACCGAACCCGGGTGCCTTGACGGCCACGCCGGTGAAGGTGCCGCGGAGCTTGTTCACCACCAGGGTCGCCAGGGTCTCGCCCTCGACGTCCTCGGCGATGATCAGCAGCGACTTGCCACCCTGCATCACCTGCTCCAGCACCGGCAGGATGTCGCGCACCGAGCCGATCTTCTGGTTGGCGATCAGGATGTACGGGTCCTCGATCACGGCCTCCATGCGGTCCTGGTCGGTGACCATGTAGGGCGAGATGTAGCCCTTGTCGAACTGCATGCCCTCGGTGAACTCCAGCTCCATGCCGAAGGTCTGACCCTCCTCGACGTTCACCACGCCGTCCTTGCCGACCTTGTCGATGGCGTCGGCGATGATGTTGCCGATCTCGTCGTCGGCCGCAGAGATGGCGGCGACTCGGGCGATCTGCTCCTTGCCCGCGATGTCCTTCGACTGCTTCTCGCGGAGGTCCTCGACCACCTGATTGACGGCCTTCTCGATGCCGCTGCGCAACCCGAGAGGATTCGCCCCGGCGGCCACGTTCTTGAGGCCATGCCGCACGATCGTCTGGGCGAGCAGAGTCGCCGTGGTGGTGCCGTCGCCGGCCACGTCGTTGGTGGCGGTCGCCACCTCGCGGACCAGCTGAGCGCCCTGGTTCTGGAAGACGTCCTCGACCTCGATCTCGCGGGCGATGGTGACGCCGTCGTTGGTGATGGTGGGTGCTCCGAACTTCTTGTCTAGGACGACGTAACGACCCTTCGGACCGAGCGTCACCTTGACCGCATTGGCCACGGCGTCGACTCCGTCCTGCAGAGCGCCACGCGCATCCTCGTCGTACAAAAGCTCCTTATGAGCCATATGTGTGCTTCCTCCTTCCTAAGTCCTCGGACTAGCCGACCTTGGCGAGTACGTCTGATTCGCGCAGGACGAGCAGCTCGTCCCCGTCGACTGTTATTTCGGTGCCTCCGTACTTGGAGTAGAGGACCTCGTCACCCTCGCCCACGTCGAGCGGGCGGCGGCTTCCGTCCTCATTGATGGCTCCGTCGCCGACAGCGAGCACCTTGCCCTTCTGCGGCTTTTCCTTAGCTGTGTCGGGGAGGACGATCCCGCTTGCGGTCGTCTCCTCCTCCTCGACGGCCTGAACGATCAGGCGGTCGCCTAGCGGCTTCAACTTCATCGGCAATTCCTCCTAGCTGGGATGGACCTGTCTCAAAGCTTGCGGTGGCATTTGGCACTCTCGATGGGAGAGTGCCAGCCCGCGAGATGATTGTAGCCAGAGGCGAGCGTCGGCTCGCCTACGCCTAGTCGAGGGCGAGCAGAGGCACCCCGAGCAGCGCCGCGATCCCGCGGCCGCCGCTGCGCATCACGTAGTCATGGTTGACCGCGAAGATCGGCCGCGCGATGGGAGAGAGCAAGTTCATCCAAGCCCTCGTCGTGTGCACGTTCCACTCGTAAATGGCCGCAGTGACGCCGCCCTGCTCGAAGAGCCGCCAGCGCCCGACCCCGGCCAGCTCCCCCTCGGCATTCCCCTCGAGCAGGAAAGGCTTCTCGACCTTGGCGGTCCGCATGAAGAACTCGAGCTTGTAAGGAAGCTTGGACTTCCAAA
>JAWVFG010000193.1:0-4090 GCA_033856335.1 Solirubrobacterales bacterium | reverse complement strand
GGCGCGCCGGTCGGACCACCGCGGAACCTCTTCCGCGGCGAGGTATTCCTCCTCTAGGTCGAGGAGATAGCCCTCAGTCGTCATTCACCGCCCTACTTCTTCTTCTTGCCCGTGCGGTTGAACGCCGGGACTCCACCGGACTTCTTGATCACCTTTCCGGCGATGGGGCTCGACCGCACCCAGTCCGCGAACCGCTGCACGAGCCGGTTCGGGTGGGAGGTCGGCAGCACCAGGAAGATGAACCGTGACAGCGGGTACCGCAGCTTCTTCACCTGCTTCTGCGAGCACGCCACTCCGTTCAGGGTCAGCGTGTGGACGCCGGCACCCTGCCAAGCGAGACCGGCGTAGCCGATCGCGTTCGGGTCCGACTTGACCGCGTTGATCACCAGACCGTCCGACGTCAGCGCGTTCACATTCGACGACGGATTCTGGTTGTTGAGCACGGCCTGGTTGAAGAAGTTGTACGTCCCTCCGTTGGTGTCACGACCGACCGGGTCGATCGTGGTGGTCAGATTGGAGCCGGGTACCTGGCTCCAGTTCGTGGTCACCGCGTGGTAGATATCGGCGACCTGAGGAATCGAGATGTTGTTCAGGTGATTGGCCGGGTTCACGTCCATGCAGAGCCCGTCCAGGTAGAGCTTGATGTAGGTCGTGCCCGCGTCGCTCGGAAGCGGCGGACGCGCCTGACCGGCGAACTGGCTCTTGCCCGACTGGACGTCGGCAACGCCGGCATTCCCGCCATTGGCGGTGTAGAGGAAGTGGACCTTCCCCTTTGTGGCTCTCTGATAGGCGCTGAACAGGGGCCTGAGCACCGGCTCCGCTGCAACCGAGCCGGACCCGATCAGGGTCGTCGACGCAGTCGCTGCGGCCGGAGCTGCGAGGGCCACAAGGGCGCCCACCGCCACCGCCAGGGTCGTCTTTCTCATCAGCTTTTGAGTTCCTTTCCCGCTTTGTTGAGTAAACCGATCAAGTAACAGGCGCGGGACAGTAGCAGATTCACCGGTTTCCCAATCGGGTTAATGGGGAATACACCGACGTCAGCCTTCGGGGGAGCGATAGCCGCCTCCAGGGGACGCCCCCGTCTGGCTGCTGGCGTCAGGAATGGGCCGGCGGCGGCTGCCGCCGAGGGAGGCTCCCTAGAGCGACCAGCAGGCGGTAGCCGCCGCCGGCCCCACCGCTGAAGCTAGTCAGTAGCCGGCTGGATGCCGCGCGACGAAGTCGGCGGTGTTTTCGTCCATCACGGTGCTCCAGCGCGGGCCGTCGGCGCCGTTACCGGCGGTGTCCCAGCGCAGGCCGGCGATGTAGGCCCAGGCGTGGCCGCTGTTGGCGAAGACGGTGATCCAGTTGCCCCCTCCGGGCACCCCCCAGACCTCGAGGCCCGTCGAGTCGAGCGGGCTGGAGAGGAAGCCGCCGCCGTGGAGCGCGAAACTGACCGCCCCGGAGCAGTCATAGCCGCTCGAGGTGAAGGAGCCGTGGCCGCCGCCCCAGATGTAGGGGAGGTTGTCGATCTGATTGGCCGCCTCGATCACGCCGCGAACAGCGAGCGGCGCGTTCGACGGCGGAATCGCGTCGCCGTTGGAGTCGAGCGTTGCGTGGCCCGCCGGCGCCGGGATGTTCGAAAGGTCGGTCTGGATCTGCTTCTCCTTGCTGAGGAGCGCGTTGAGGACGCCCTCCCGGGCGTTCCTCGCGGCGACCAGCTGCGACTGCTGCTGCTGGATCTGCGCGTGCTGGCTGGCGATCTGCCGTTCCTTGGCCGCGACCTGGTCGCGGGCCGCCTGGATTCGGTCATGGGTCGCCTGCAGCTGGGTGACGAGGGCCGTGATCTGATCGCGGAGGCCCCGGACACGGGACACGACCTCGTTGTCGTAGTTCTGGATGTGGTCGAGATATTCGGTCCGAGTGATGAGGTCGGACCAGCTCGCCGAGCGCATCACCACGGCGGTGATGTCGGGAGTGTTCGACTTGTACATGTCGACCAGGAGCTGCTCGAGCGCGGCGGTCGCCGACTTCAGCTTCGCCCGGATCCGGGCGAGCTCGGCCTTCTCGGCGTTGAGTTCCGCGGTGGCCTTGTCAAGCTCGGCCTGCTTCTGGTCCAGGTCGTGCTGTGCGGCCGCCTGCTCCTGGCGAAGCTGTGACTCGCGGCCGATCAGCTGGTCGACCTGCGTGTTCATGCTGTCGATCTGTGAGCGCAGGCCCCCCTCGTTCGACTGGATGCGGCTGAGCTCGCTCTGCTTCTGGGCGATCTTCGAGGCCGGGTCGCCAAGGGCGCTCTGGCCGATCAGTGAGCCAATCACGAGGGTGACCAGCACCATCAGCAAGAGCACGGCGAAGCGGCCACGGTGAGTGGCGCGGGGACGTCGGTGAGGTGCGCGAGTCGGCATCGGCAGCCCGAGACGCGAAGACCGCCCCGGCAGTGGGCCAGGCTAGCCCTTCGGTGCCGAATTGTCAGCAGTTGCTAACAGGCGTGCAAGATCGCTTGCGGATCCCGTACCCAAAACCACGCAAGGGCGCGCCTGCTCAGGCGAGAGCCGCGGCGGGGATCTCGCTCATGAACGCGTCGAGCACCCGGGGCTCGAAATGGGACCCGCGACCGTCGGCCATGATCGAGGCGGCGGCGGCCATCGGCATCGCAACGCGGTAGGGGCGATCTCGAGTGAGTGCGTCGAAGACGTCGGCGACCGCGGCGACCCGCCCCTCCATCGGGATCTGCTCGCCGCTCAGCCCGCGGGGGTATCCGCTCCCGTCCCACTTCTCGTGGTGGGTCCAGGCGATGGACTCGGCCAGTTGCAGGAGCGGCGACTCGGAGCCCTGCAGGATCTTTCGTCCGATCTCAGCATGGGTCTGCATCTGCTCTCGCTCCTTCGGGGTCAGGGGACCGGCCTTGAGCAGGATGTGATCCGGGACCGCGACCTTGCCGATGTCGTGCATCTGCGCGGCGAGAGCGATCGACTCGCAAACGTCGTCGGGGACCTTCAGTCGCCGCGCGAGCTCCTCGGAGTAGACACCCATCCGGGAGAGGTGAAGGCCCGTCACCTGGTCGCGCATCTCGACCGCGAGGCTCAGCCTGTGGACGGTCTCGAGTCGCGATTTCTCGAGCGATTCCTCGGAGTGCCGCAGGAGCTGGCGAGCGCGCTCGGCCTCGAGGCTCTTGTTGACCACGTCCCGCTCGAGCTCGCGGGCGCGTGAGCGCATTTGAACCTCGAGCTGCCGGCGGCGCAGGGCATTGCTCACCGTGATCAGCAGATCACCGCCGCGGTACGGCTTGACGAGGTAACCGTAGGCGCCGATCTCGAACGCCCGTTCCACCAGCGCCGGATCGTCCGCGCCGGTGACCATCACCACCGCGATCTCGTCCTCCCGCCTGGTCAGGACGGTCTCGACCAGATCCATGCCGCTCTCCCCAGGCAGGAAGATGTCGCAGAGCAGCAGGTCGATCATCCCGCCGATCAGCTTTCCGCGGGCCTCCTGCGCGTCCGCGGCGAAGTCCACCTCGTAATGCGGTTGGAGGACCCGGCCCGCGAAGGTGCGGGCCACGGCGTCGTCTTCGACGACGAGAATGCTCGACCTCATGACGCTGTCCCCTTCGTCCAGTCGGGCATTTTCTCCTCCCGCAGGTCGAACAATTCCCCCGCAAGTCCGTTCTTCCAAGCTAGACCCATATCGGCCGATTGGCAAATAATCGGTAGATGTACGTATGTCTACGCCGGGGGGGCCGTTTTCCCTGCGCGCCGAGGATCTAGGATCCGCCGATGCCCGAGGAGCTCATCGACGTCGGACGGGGCGTGACCCTCTGTTACGAGGCCTTCGGGGACCCAGACGACACTCCCCTGCTCCTGATCATGGGCCTGGCGACCCAGATGATCGCCTGGAACGAGGATTTCTGCGAGCAGCTGGCCGACCGCGGCTTCTACGTCGTTCGCTTTGACAACCGCGACATCGGCCGCTCGACCCATTTCGAATTCCGCCCGCCCTCGCTGCCCCAGATGCTGAGCCGGCGCCTCGGCCCCGAGCAGTACACGCTGTCGGACATGGCCGAGGACGCCGCCGGCCTGCTGCGCGAGCTTGGGATCGCCCCGGCACACATCGTGGG
>JAWVFG010000192.1:0-4060 GCA_033856335.1 Solirubrobacterales bacterium | reverse complement strand
TGACATGTAGTGCTAACTCCTTATGTACGTTGCGTTGGAGATCCTGTGACCCCAACTAAACGCGCATTCGGAGCGCATGGAGGGAGGAAACGGAACCTCTCGGGGACCCGGTTGGTCGACCCGACGCTGACCACCGTAGCAGGGTCCCCGGTTCCCGCCGGGCGGGGACCGTCAGGCCGGGCTCTTGGGATCCATGCCCAGGCGGGCCCGCGCCTTGCGTACCGCGAAGGTCGAGGTTCCGACCGCCTTGGCGATCCGGTTGTCCTCTCGAGACGGATCGCGCTGGATCTCGAACTCGATCCGCGCGTGTGAGCGGATCTGGAGTCGCGTCTGCGACGGGGTGTCCTCATCGACGCCCTCCAGGCCGGCCTCGCCGGCCATGTCGCGGCGGCAGCCGAGGCAGTAGAGCTCGCCATCGGACTCGACCCAGGTGGCGGGCAAACCCGTGTTCTCGTAGTCCGGCGCGAAGGAAACCGTCACGTCACAGCGGGAACAGGTCCATGTGTTGGGAGCGCTCACGCGCGTTGCCTCCATGGGCTCGCTTGTCATCTATGCCGCCTTCCAAACCCTCTGAAATGAGGTTCGCGCGAAGGGTGAGGGAGGGGACCGCCGGGCGAATGCGTCTTACACCAGTGTAGGGCGTGGCCAGGAGGGCTACTGTGGGTGGTCATGGGTAGTCCCGTTTGATCCGCGCGCGGGGGGCGGCGCTTCGTTCGACGCTTGGCCGGCACCCCACCGTGGTGAGCCTGGCGGGCGGAACCCTGGTGGCGATCGCGCTGGCGATCGGGCTCGCGGGACACGGCCACGACTTCATCGTCGCCCTCGGCTCCGCGCCCTTCTGGGTGCTCGGCGCCGCCGTCGCGCTCCACGTCCTCTGGCTGGTCGCCCGCAGCGAGGCCTGGCGCGTGTGCATCGATGCGGCGGGCGGCAGCGTCAGCCGGCGGCGGCTCTATCGCGCCGCGAGCGTCGGCTACCTGGCGAACATCTTCAACGGCCAGTTCGGCCTTGCCGTCCGCATCGCCGCGCTGCGGCGGTCGGCGCCGCGCGAATGCCCGCGGGCACCGGTCCTGCTCGCCGCCGAGCTGCCGATCGTGGTGGTCGAGGCAGCGCTCGCGGCCATCTGCTCCTTCACATTGGTCGGCCCGCTGGGCATCCCCTGGTGGGTGCCGCTGGTCTCCTTCGCGGCGATGGCCGCCCTGATCGTCGGTATGCAACGTGTCGCTCGCAACCGGCGCGAGGGGTTCTGGACCGGCATAGCGGTGCTGCGCGGCATGCGCGGCCGCAGCCGGCTCATCGGCCTCGTCTGCTTCGCGGTGGTTCTACAGATCGCCCGCAACTGGCTGATCCTCAACTGGAGCGGCGTCGACGCCTCGGTGCTGGACTCGACGGCCCTGCTGATCGGGCTGGCGGTGGTGGGGCTCTTCCCCATCGGACCGAGCATGGGCGCCGCGGCCGCGGTCCTGATCCTCGGCACCAACGGGGTGGCGGCCGCGGCGGCCGCCGGTGCGCTGCTCACAGCCACCGCGGCGGTCGGCGCTCTCTGCTTCGCGAGCTGGGCGCTGGTGGACCGGCTCTGGCTGCGGCACCAACCGCCGGACGTGGTCCCGGCGCTTCCGGTCCCAGCCGCTTAGGCGGCGGGCCGCCTCGACTGCATCCCGAGGCGAGCCCGAGCCTGGCGCACGGCCTGTACGGAGGTGTGGCAGGCCTTGGCGATCCGGTTGTCCTCGCGCTCGGGGCGACGCTTCATCTCGAATTCGACCCGGGCGCGCGTCTCGGCCTGCCGGCGGCGCTCGACCGAGGCCTCCTCAAGCCCGATCAGCGCGGCCTCCCCGGCCAGCTCGCGGCGACACCCGAGGCAGAAGAGCTCATCGCCATCCTTGATCCAGGTCCCCGGCAGCTCGGGACGCTCGGCGTCGGCCATCCAGCTGACGGTCACCTCGCAGCGGGCACAGGTCCAGTCAGCCGCGTGCTTCGTCGTCGTCTTGGGCATCTAGCTCCACCTTCCAGCCCTCTGTGCGGGTTCGCGCGAAGGAAGAGGGACGAGCCGCCGGGCGAATGCTCTCCACCAATGTACCGCCCTCCCCCGGGGCAAAAGCTAGGCGAGATTCGCGCGGCGCGGGTAGACGACCTCGGGGTCGGTGAGGACGTTGACCAGCGCGGGCTTGCCGGAGGCGAAGGCGCGCTCGAGCGCCGGACGCAGCTCATCCGGCGATCGCACCAGCTCGCCGTGGCAGCCGAGGGCCGAGACGACCTCGTCATACCGGGTCTCGGGCCGGAGCTCGGCGGCGAGCGAGTAGCCGTAGAGGAACTTCATCGGGTGATGCTCAAGTGCCCAGATGCCGTTGTTGCCCATTACGGCGACGATCGGCAGGTTGTGCCGGGCCATCGTGTCGAACTCCATCCCCGAGAAGCCGAAGGCGCCGTCACCGAGCAGCAGGCAGACCTGGCGCTCGGGGTGAGCGAGCTTGGCGCCGATCGCCTGGCCGGGTCCGGCGCCGAGGCAGCCGTACGGGCCGGGATCCATCCAGGTGCCCGGCTCCCACGTCTCCCAGACCCGGCCCGCGAAGCTGACGAAGTCCCCACCATCGCCGACCACGATCGCGTCGCGGTCGAGGAAGTTGCCCAGCTCCCTGTAGATGCGCATCGGGTGCAACGGCGAGCGGTCGTCGTCGAGCACCTCCTGCTCCTCGGCGCGCTTCTCCGTCTCGATCTTGCGGAGCCCCTCGACCCAGCCGGCGGTCCGCTTGGGATCGCCGGTGGCCGACTCGCGGATCGCGGTCAGGCTGGCGCCGATGTCGCCGGCCAGCCCGAGGTCGGGCTGGCGGGTCTTCTCCAGCCGAGAAGGCGCGAAGTCGAGCTGGATCAGCTTCGCCTCTTCGGAGATCGAGGCGCCGAAGCCGAGCCGGAAGTCGAGCGGGACGCCGATCACCAGGGCGACGTCGCAGTCCTTGAGGCCGGCCCCGCGGGCGCGGGCGAAGTAGAGCTCGTGGTCGGGCGGGAGGCAGCCGCGGCCGAGCCCGTTCAGGAACACCGGGATGCCGAGCGCCTCGGCCAGCTCGCGCAGCTCGGACTCGGCCTGCGCCCAATAGAGGTTGGAGCCGGCCATGATCGCCGGGCGCTCCGCCTCGGTGAGCATCTTGGCGGCCTGCTCGACGCCGTCGGCGACGCGCTCCCGCACGGCTGGTGGGTCGGGGATCTCCGGCTCGGCCTCCGAGAAGACGACGTCGAGCGGATAGTCGACGAAGGTGGGCCCGAGGGGCGGCTCGGCGGCGGTGTCGATCGCCTCCGTGGTCATTCGGGCGATCTTCGCCGGCTCCTTGACGGTCTGGGCCGACTTGACCAAGGGCTCGACGAACGGGAGGTGGTCGATCTCCTGGAGCGAACCCATCCCCCACCTCATCTCGGGCGCGCGACCACCGAGGGTGACGAGCGGGACTCCATCGGCCTGTGCCGAGGCGATCGCGCTCATGCCGTTGGTGACGCCGCAACCGGCGGTCAGCGCGCAGATCCCAGGCTCGCGGGTGGCCTTGGCCCAGCCGATCGCCGCAAAGGCGGCTGACTGCTCGTGGCGGAAGTCGACGACCTCGATCCCCTCCTGCTTGCAGCCGTCATAGATGGAGAAGAGGTGGCCGCCGGAGAGGCTGAAGAGCTTCGTCGCGCCGCGGCTCTTCATCGCCTGGGCGACCAGCCGGCCGCCGTGGACCGCCGTCTTCTCCTCGACCTGGTCGGGCGTGGCCATCACAGCGAGACTAGCCGGACACCCCATCGGGCGGACTCTTCATGGAAAGCCGCCCACCACGTCTGCCTAGGGGATTTACCGAATTACGGGGTAGCGCGCCGCCCGGGCGTTGGCCGATAGTCGTTGTGCGGTCAGCGGGCCTAGGTAAATAGGGGGTTTGTGGGCCGCCGCCTCCCGGATGGGCGGCGGCCCACTGACTTCGCTCCGGCGTCCGCGTCTCGTGGTGCATCGGCCGCTCCAGGGCCCATAAGGCGGAAACCTGCTCGCCCTTCTCCGCAGTTTCCCCGCGCCACAGTTGCGGGACTTCCGCAGACCCCTTCA
>JAWVFG010000191.1:0-27459 GCA_033856335.1 Solirubrobacterales bacterium | reverse complement strand
CGCCGACTGGGCCGTCGAGAAGATCTTCGAGGTCGGCGAGATCGCCGGACGCGGCGACGTGATCGAGCTCGGCCGGCTCGCGAACGAGAATCCGCCGAAGCTCCGCACCCACGACCGCTACGGCAACAGGGTCGACATCCCGGAGTTCCATCCCTCCTGGCACGAGCTGATGCGACTCGGCATCTCCCACGAGCTCCACTCCCTCCCCTGGCGCGACCCCCAGCCCGGCGCCCACGTCGCGCGCGCGGCCGCGTTCATGTGCTTCTCGCAGGCCGAGGCCGGGGTCGGCTGTCCGATCTCGATGACCTACTCGGTGGTGCCGGCCCTCCGCAAGCAGCCGGAGGTGGCCGAGGAGTGGGAGCCGCGGATCCTCTCCGACGTCTACGACCCTCGCCAGATCGCCGCGTCCGAGAAGGAGGGCTCCCTGTTCGGCATGGGGATGACCGAGAAGCAGGGCGGCTCGGACGTCCGCGCCAACACCACCGTCGGCCGCCCGGTCAACGGCGGCGGCCCCGGCGCCGAATACGAGATCACCGGACACAAGTGGTTCTTCTCGGCGCCGCAGTGCGACGCGTTCCTCGTCCTGGGCCAGACCGAGGGAGGAATCTCCTGCTTCCTTATGCCGCGGCGCCTGCCCGACGGAGAGCTCAACCGCTTCCGCCTGCAGCGGCTCAAGGACAAGCTCGGCAACCGCTCCAACGCCTCGTCCGAAATCGAGTTCGACGGGGCCTGGACCCGCCTGGTCGGCGAGGAGGGGGCCGGAGTCCGGACGATCATCGAGATGGTCAACCACACCCGGCTCGACTGCGCCACGGGCAGCGCCACCGGGATGCGGGCCGGGGTCGCCCAGGCGATCAACCACGCCTCGCACCGGGTCACCTTCGGCAAGGTCCTGGTCGAGCAGCCGCTGATGCAGAACGTGCTCGCCGACCTCGCGGTCGAGTCCGAGGCGGCGACGATCAGCTCCCTCCGCCTGGCCCGTGCCTATGACGAGGCGATCGCCGGAGACGACGAGGCGCAGGCGTTCAAGCGGATCGCCAACGCCGTGCTCAAGTACTGGATCTCCAAGCGGGCCCCGAGCCACGCTGTCGAGTGCCTCGAGAGCCTGGGCGGCAACGGCTACGTCGAGGAGTCCGGCATGCCCCGGCTCTATCGCGAGGCGCCTCTGGCCTCGATCTGGGAGGGATCCGGGAACGTGCAGTGCCTGGACGTGCTGCGGGCGATGGTCAAGAACCCCGACTCGGTCGAAGCGTTCTTCGCTGAGGTCGGCGAGGGCGCGGGCGAGTCGCGCCTCGACGGGTACGTGGCCAAGCTGCGAAAGGACCTCGCCGACATGAGCGGGATCGAGTCGCGTGCTCGCCAGCTCGTCGAGCGCATGGCGCTGTCCCTGCAGGCGTCGCTCCTGCTCCGGTTCGGAGACGAGGCCGTGGCGGATGCCTTCTGCGCGTCGCGCCTCGCCGGCGACTGGGGCCACGCCTTCGGAACACTGCCCGCCGGAACCGACTTCGGCCGGATCATCGACCGCCACAGAGCCACCGTCTAGCCCAGTAGGAGAAATGAATTTACGGGGCCCGATGGCCATCTGTGAGGTGGATCACATGCGCCCGCCCCAGCCGTTTGCCCTGCCGACCAACGGGCAGCGAAGAAGGCATGCGAACGATCGGCAAAATCGCTGCGCTCTGCCTCGCGCTCGTGCTCACGCTCGGACTGGCCGTCGCGGCTGACGCCGCCGGCAAGAAGAGCCGGGTGAGCTCCGCGATCACCCTTCAATCGGTCGGCCCCGACGGCGCCGACGGGTCCGTGGCGAGCGGCCGCAAGGCATGTCGAACGCAGCGCAGGGTGATGCTCTACCGGGTGAACTCCGGGGCCAGTGTCCCGAGCAGCGAGCCAATGGCCTCCACCTGGAGCCGCGGTGACGGCTCCTGGACCGTCCCGGGGCCCCTCCCCACCAGCCAGTACTTTGCGGTCGTCGAGAGGAAGCGCGCCGCCGGCGTCGTCTGCGGGTCGTCCGACAGCAATGCGCGGTACTTCTGATCGCCGGAGCCCATCATCTGTCCGCGCGGGGTCTCGTCTAGGCTCCGCTCATGTGCAGAAACATCAGGCAACTACATAACTTCGAGCCCCCCGCGAGCGAGGAGGAGGTCGACGACGCGGCGCTTCAGTTCGTCCGCAAGGTGAGCGGATCGAACAAGCCGTCGAAGGCGAACGCCGAGGCGTTCGATCGCGCCGTCGCCGAGGTCGCCGCCTCCACGCGGAAGCTGCTCGATTCGCTGGTCACCAACGCGCCTCCCAAGAACCGGGAGGAAGAGGCGGCCAAGCGGCGGGCGAAGTTCGAAGAGCGCTTCGCGGCCTAGGGACGTTCCCTACCAAGAACCGGTCTTGCTGGCGGTGCCCCGGCCGGTTAGCCTCCCCCCTCAAGCCGGGGGGCTACGGGAGGGTATGCATGCGTTCTGTTCTGGGCAGGTCCGTAGCCGCGGCTGCGATTGGATCACTGCTGTTCGCCGCAAGCGCCAGCGCGGCCGCGATCACGGTCGACACGACCAACGACACCTCGACGGTCTCGACCTGCGCCCTGCGCGACGCGATCACCGCCGCCAACACGAACACGACCCCGTCTGGCAGCAACTGCACTGCCGGTGACGATGTCAACGACGCCATCACCACCACGCAGACGGGAATGATTCAGCTCGCCAGCGCGCTCCCGGCGATCGACCACGATATGTCGATCACCGGACCAGGAGCCGGGTCGCTCGAGGTCCGCGGCCAGGGGACCTACCGGGTCTTCGTGATAACCACTCCCTCGTCGGGCCCATTCCCCATCGTCACCCTCAATGGGATGAAGGTCACCAACGGCGCCGGTGGGATCCTCGACAACACCGGCGGCTCTCTCGCGCTGAACGACGTCACCGTCAGCGGTAACACGGTCACATCGACCAGCGCCACCCAAAGCGCCGCGAGCGGCGCTGGCATCGAAAACACCGCCGGCGCGCCCGTGACCATCACTAGCTCAACGGTGAGCGGGAACACAGCGACGGCAACCACTACCGGACCTGGCCTCCCGGTCGACAGCGTCTTTGCGATCGCCTCGGGCGCCGGGATTCACATGGGCCAGGGCGGCCTTTTGACCATCGACATGAGCACGATCTCGGGCAACCAGGCGAACGCCAACGGCAACCAGACCGCCGATACCTACGGGGCGATCTTCAACGAAGGACCGACCACGATCGACAGCGGCACGATCAGCGGCAACACCGCGACCGCGACGGTCAGCGAGGCCGGCGGCGCCGGTATCGCCAATGCCAATGGCGGCGGGATCGCCCAGCTTGGCGGAAACGTCAACTTGAGTCTCACCCGCGACACCATCAGCGGCAACACTGCCGCGACCGTGACCAGCACAGCGAGTGGCACCGGCTTCGCCGTCGGCGGCGGAATCCTTCTCAATCAAACCTTCGCCGACCCGCTGAACGGCTCGGTGACGGGGTCGACCATCGCCGCTAACACGGTGTCCGGGACCGGACCCGGGACCGATTCCGTTAATGGCGCCAATGTGGAGCTCGATACCAACACCGGCACGACGTTCACCTCCAAGAGCACGATCTTCGCCAACGGGACTGGCGCAGCCAATTGCTTCCAGGGGAGGGACGGCACCTTCGCCTCGCAGGGATACAACATCGAAACTAGTGGCAACAGCTGCCTCGGGACGCCCACGACAGGCGATCAGACCAGCGTCTCTTCCGCGAACCTGGCACTCGGCCCGCTGCAGAACAACGGCGGGCCTACCTCCACCATGGCGCCTGGACTGACCAGCCTCGCGGTGGACAAAGGAACCCGCGTCGGGATCGGCGGGGTCGCCGACCAACGAGGCAGGCCCCGAACCTTCGACATGAACCCGACGTCGGGCCCACCCCCGGACGGCGACGGCACCGACGTCGGAGCCATTGAGCAGTCGGTCAAGGCTACCCCGACGAACAACAATTTCGGCTCCCTGCAATGGGGGACGACCAGCGGAACCCAGTTGTTCTTGATGAACAACTACACCGGCAACGCCCTCCCGGCCGGGAAGGTGGTGGGTGGGGCGAATGCCGGCGATTTCCAGACGACCAGCGACGGCTGCACTAACGCCAGTATCCCCAACAACAATTTCTGCACCATGGACGTCGCCTTCCATCCGGTTTCGCCCGGCAATGGCGTCAAGAACGCGATCGTGTCGTTCTCCGTCTCGCCTGTGGAGCTCGCCACCCTGACGGGGACGGCGACCGGGTTCACACCGGCGGCGATCGACCTGGCGCCGACGACGCACGACTTCGGCTCGACGCAGGCCGGAACTCCCACCGGCGCCACTCAGTTCGTGGTGACCAACACGGGCCTCGGCACCACCGGCGCGCTCACGGCCTCTCTGACCGGGACGAACGCGTCGGAGTTCGGGATCACCCAGAACAACTGCACGGGCCAGCTGCACGGGAGCGGGGGTACCTGCAGCGTGTTTGTGCGCCTCTCACCCTCGAGTGCCGGTGGCAAGACCGCCAGCCTCAACGTCACCGGCACGCCCGGCGGCACCCAGTCCTCCACCCTGACCGGAACGGCGACACCGACCGGTCAGCGCGCCGCGGCGCTGAAGAAGTGCAAGAAGAAGAAGGACAAGCAAAAGCGCAAGAAGTGCAAGAAGAAGGCGAACCGGCTGCCGGTCTAGCGGTCCGCCGCGCTCAGGTCAGCCACTTCTCGTCCAGCTTGCGGATCACGGCCTCCGAGAGCCTGACCGCATCCGCGACCGTCCCGTAGTCGACGTTCTCGGGCGTGTCCGTGGGCCAGTGGTAGTTCGACGGGTTCTTCCACTGGTTGCACGAGGCCATCGAGATGCACTGGTATCCGGCGGTCAGCGGGAAGACCGCGTCGGTGGCGTTGCGCAACCGCAGGTTCGGGACGAGCTCGATGCCGAGCTCCTCCGCGGTGGAATCGACCAGCTCCAGCGACTCGGCCGGGTACTCGCGCAGCTTCAGCATCCCCTCGCCGCGCAGCACCAGCAGGTTCGGGGAGCCGATCGTGTCGAGGCAGAGGAAGAGGGTCCGGTCCACCGGCAGCTCGCCGGCGTGCCGCTCCATGAACAGGCCCATCCCCTCGCAGAGCGCCTCCTCGGAGGTCGAGAGAAAGAGAACGCGCGTGTTCTCAGGGGGTTGCTCCGCGAGCGCCTGCGCGATCGCGATCTGGGCCACGCAGCCAGTGCCGTTGTCGTTGGCGCCGGGCACCACCTCCCCGGAGCCGATGTTCCCCATGAAGGCGACGGTGCCGGCGGAGATCAGCGTCCCGAGGCCGGACAGCCGCCTGCTGCCGAGCGCCGCGCCCGCGGCGACCATCGCGGGGCCGGCCACCACCGGCCACATCAGCGGGGGGCTGGTGTTGGCGTTCTCGAACACCCACGGGGCGTTCTCGTCGATGGCCTCGGTGATCGCCGGGTTGTAGAAGAAGGCCGTATGCGCGGCGTCGTGATGGGCCATGACCACGATCGTCCGCTCGGCGTCCGCGGGGCCGATCTCGGCGAGGACGTGATGGCTGCTCCGCGCCGGGAGCGCCCGGCGAAAGCGCCTCCCCCCGGGCGGCATCTCGTCGGCGATCAGCGCCGACGCGGCCGCCCCCGTGAGAGCAGCGAAGGCCCGAGAGACCCGGCCGCCACGTCGGGCGGCGAGGCCCGCGAGGACCCCCGCTCCCGCCAGTAGGCCGATCGGCCACCAGAAGGTGCCGTTGGCCGTCGGCTCCTCCTCCACCCGCGCGTCGCGGGCGCCCGACCGGCGCAACGAATCGGCCAGCCATTCCGCGGCGCGCCGCTCACCCTCGGAGGCGGAGCCGCGCTCATACGAGCAGAGCTCATCGAGAAGCTCGCGCATCCAGGCGGCGTCTGGTGGGGTCGATACCCCCGCTGGTGCCTCGGTGGCCATCCGGGAAAGCTACCCGTCGCTCCCTAACATCAATTGCATGGCCGGCGGCGGCGTCACCCTGTTTCGCATTCGAGGCATCAGGATCGCGGTGGACTACTCGTGGTTCGTCGTCCTCTTCCTGATCATCTTCTGGCTCACCGGCTTCTACCGCGACGTGCTCGGCTCCCCATCCGGCGACACGGCACCGTACGTGCTCGCCGTGGCCAGCGCCGCGCTCTTCTTCGCTTCGATCCTGCTTCACGAGCTGGGCCACGCCTTCGTCGCGAGAAGGCATGGGATCGGCGTCTCCGGGATCACCCTGTGGATGTTCGGCGGCTTCGCCCGCCTGGAGAAGGACTCGGACACACCGGCAACCGAATTCAAGATCGCGATCGCAGGACCGCTGGTGACCGCGGCCATCGTCGTCATCTGCGCGATCGCGGGGCTGCTGCTCGCCGGAAGCCAAGAGTTCCGGCACGCCGTCCTCACCCAGGGCAGCACCCGCACATCGGGTGTCGCGGCGCTCGTGAGCTGGCTCGGCAGCATCAACCTGCTGGTCCTGGGCTTCAACCTGATCCCCGCCTTCCCGCTCGACGGCGGCCGCGTCGCCCGCGCCATCGCCTGGTGGCGGACAGGAAGCCGCAACACGGGGACTCGCTTCGCCGCCACGCTGGGCGAGTGGTTCGGGCTGTTGCTGATCGCCGGCGGACTCGGCTACTTCATGGCCTACCGCGGTGACTTCCTCAGCGGCGTCTGGCTCGCCTTCGTCGGGTTCATCCTCCGCGGCGCGGCCAAGGCGGCGATCGCTCAGACCGCGGTCACCAGCCGGATCGAGGGGATCTCGGTCGCCGACGTGATGGAGCGCGACCCCGTCGCCATCCCGGAGGGCGCCTCGATCGAGCAGGCGCTCGACGAGTACTTCCTGCGCTACCGCTCCCCCTGGTTCCCGGTGGTGGACGCCGCGCAGCGCTTCATCGGCCTGGTCGACCGCGGAGCCGCCGACAACGTCCCGGCCGTGGAGCGGACCTCCTCCCTGGTCAGCGACGTCCTCGCGCGAGACAGCGGGTCGCTCACCATCGGGGAGAACGAGCCGCTCGAATCGGTCCTCGGCAACGAGGCGCTTCGCCGCCTGGGCGCCCTGATCGCCACCGACGCGGAGGGCCACATCCGCGGCGTGCTGACGATCGACGCGATCGGCAAGGCCCTCAGGCCCGTCGCGCCCGGCAGCGCCGACACGAACCTCTAACCGCATCCCCGGGCACCGATGCCGCGCCGCCCTGAGCCGTCTTTATAGGATCGGCTCGTGCCAGACCACGACGTCTTGGTGATCGGTGCGGGCCTCGCGGGACAGAGGGCCGCGCTTGCCGCTGCCGAACAGGGCGTCTCGGTGGGGATCCTGAGCAAGGTCCACCCGGTCCGCTCGCATTCGAACGCGGCGCAGGGCGGGATCAACGCCGCGCTCCAGGAGGACGACAGCTGGGAGTCGCACGCCTTCGACACGATCAAGGGCTCCGACTACCTGGCCGATCAGGACGCGGTCGAGATCATGTGCAGGGCGGCGCCTGATGAGCTGCTCCACCTCGAGCACCTCGGCGTCACCTTCCACCGCAACGAGGAGGGCAAGCTCGGGACCCGCGCTTTCGGCGGGGCCTCCGCCGCCCGCACCTACTACGTCGCCGACATCACCGGCCAGGCGATCATGCACGTCCTCTACGAGCAGCTCATGAAGTTCTCGGACGACGTCGCCCGCTATGAGGAGTGGTTCACCACCGCGCTCGCTCTCGACGACGATGGGAACTGCGTCGGGGCGATCTGCCGGAACGTCCGCGACGGGTCAATGGAGCACTTCGGCGCCAAGGCCGTGGTCCTGGCGACCGGCGGAAACGGGCAGGCCTGGCACCCCACCACCAACGCGCTGATCTGCACCGGCGACGGCATCGCCCAGGCCTATCGCGCCGGGGCGAAGCTGATGGACATGGAGATGATCCAGTACCACCCGACGACGCTCGCCGGCAAGGGCTTTCTGATCACCGAGGGCGCGCGCGGCGAGGGAGCGCACCTCCTCAACGCCAATGGCGAGCGCTTCATGGAGAAGTACGCGCCGAACAAGATGGAGCTCGCCTCGCGCGACGTGGTCTCCCGCGCCGAGCAGACCGAGATCCAGGAGGGTCGCGGCTTTCCCGACGGCACGGTCGCGCTCGACATCACGGTCGTGCCGCGCAAGCGGATCCACGAAGCCCTCCGCGAGATCGTCCTGGTGGGCCGCGACTTCGCCGGGGTGGACATCACCAAGGAGCCGATCCACATCAAGCCCGGCAATCACTACACGATGGGCGGGGTCAAGACCGACACCGAGGGTCGCACGAACGTGCCCGGGCTCTACGCCGCCGGGGAGGTCGCCTGCGTCTCGGTCCACGGCGGCAACCGGCTCGGCGCCAACTCCCTTCTCGACACGCTGATCTTCGGGCGCCGCTCCGGCGTCGATGCGGCGACCAGGGCGAAGGGCCGCGATCAGACGCACGTTCCGCACTCGGCACTGCACGCCGAGGAGGCGAGAATCGCCGAGATTCTCTCGCGCGAGAAGGGCTCCGGGCGACGCGTCTCGGAGATCCGCCGCGACCTCGGCAAGACAATGGACGACAACGTCGCCGTCTTCCGCGATGCCGAGGGGCTGAACACCGCATTGGAGACGGTGAAGCGCCTCAAGGAGGAGGCGGAGAGCTGCTACATCGACGACAAGGGATCCGTCTTCAACCAGGACGTGCTGGGCGCGCTCGAGCTGACCTACATGATCGATTGCGCGGAGGCTGCCTGCATCGGCGCCATCCACCGCACCGAGAGCCGCGGCGCGCAGTTCCGCACCGACTTCCCCGAGCGCAACGACGACGAATGGCTCAAGCACATCGACCTGACCAGGACCGACGACGGCCCGGAGATCAGCTACTCCGACGTGACCATCACTCAGTGGCAGCCGCAGGAGCGGACCTACTGATGGCCGCCCAGACCGGATGGGTAGGGTGAGAGCAGATGGCTGAGTTCACGCTCAAGGTGAGGCGCTTCCAGCCCGAGGACCGCGAGGGCCCCTACTGGGAGACCTTCGACGTCGACCTCGACCCCACCCTCTCGGTTCTCGACGGCATCCTGCAGGCCAAGGACGACGAGGACGGCTCGCTGGCCGTCCGCTGCTCCTGTCGGGCGGCGATCTGCGGCTCCTGCGGGATGAAGATCAACGGCCAGTCCACCCTCGCCTGCAAGACGATGATCGGCGAAGCCTCGGAGTTCGCCAACCGCAACAACGGAGGGGGCGAGCCGATCGTGGTCGAGCCCATGGGGAACATGCCGGTGATCAAGGACCTGGTCACGGACATGGAGTCGACCCACTGGACCAAGATCCGCCGGGTCACTCCCTGGCTGCTCCCCGAGGGCGATCCCCCCGAGCGCGAGTACGTCGTCCCGCCTGAGTCGATGATCGACATCACCCAGTCGATGGCCTGTATCCAGTGCGGTGCGTGCGTCTCGGCCTGCCTCTCGATGGAGGCCGATCCCGACTTCATCGGCCCCGCCGCCCTGGCCAAGGCCTATCGCTTCGTGGGCGACCCTCGCGACGCCGAGACCAAGGAGCGGCTCCACGACCTCGCCCAGGACCCGCACGGGATCTATGACTGCACCCACTGCTTCTCGTGCATCGACGCCTGCCCGAAGGGCGTCGCGCCGATGGACCAGATAATGCGCCTGCGGCGGGCCGCGGGCAACGAGGGCATCGTCGACCAGAACCACGGTCACAGCCACGAGGACGCCTTCACCAAGATCATCGAGAAGAAGGGGACCCTCGACGAGGCGCTCCTGCTGCAGGAGTCGCTGGCCCCGGGGATCAAGGGCAAGCTGATGCCTAAGCACGGCGCGATCAAGGGCCTGCTCGAGTCGATCCCCACGGCGATCCGCGGAATCAGGACCGGCAAGATGCGCTCGCTGCCGAAGCTGATCCCGGGCGTCCATCCCAAGCTTCCCGGCGATGCCCAGGACCACGTCAAGCGGATCTACGCGCACACCGAGGACCACTCGATCGAGCTCAACCTGTACATCCGCGGCGAGGAGGCGGACGAGACCGCGCCCGAGGACGCGGTCCGACCGGGCGAGGAGATCGAGGAGGCAAGCTCGTGACCGATCTGAAGATGGCCTACTGGCCGGGGTGCGTCAGTCGTGGGTTCACGACCGAGCTGCACGGCTCGATGGGCCTGGTCGCCGAGCGCCTCGGCATCGAGCTGGTGGAGCTCGACCGCGCCAATTGCTGCGGTGCCGGCGTGATCGCCGAGCACAACCAGGAGCTCGCCGACACCCTCAATGCCCGGACCTTCGCGCTCGCGCAGCAGACCGGGCTGCCGATGATGAACATCTGCTCCACCTGCCAGGGCGCGCAGTCCGAGTGCCAGCAGCGCCTTCGCGATTCGGAGTACCGCTCCCACATCAACGAGACGCTCGCGGAGGAGGGGCTCGCCTACGACCCGGAGGGCTTCTCCAACAAGAACTTTCTCTGGGTCCTGGTTGAGGACTACGGGCTCGACAAGCTCGCCGAGCAGGTGAAGCGGCCGCTCGGCGGATTGAAGGTCGGCCCGTTCTACGGCTGCTACGTCCTGCGCCCCAAGCACCGCCTCGGATATGAGGAGCATCCCGAGCGCGACCTCTACCTCGACAGGGTGATCGAGGCGCTCGGGGGCGAGGTCGTCGAGTACGACGGCGCGCGCAAGTGCTGCGGCTTCCCGATCATCACCATGGCGCGCGAGGTCTCCCTGCGGCAGGCCGGCACCCACGTCGGAGACGCGCTCGATGCCGGCGCGGACTGCCTGGTCACCCCCTGCCCCCTCTGTCATCTCAATCTCGACATGCAGCAGCCCGAGGCGGCCAAGGTCGTCAACCGCGACCTCGGCCTGGCGGTGCTGCACCTTCCCCAGCTCGTCGGCCTCGCGCTCGGCTTCGAGCCCAAGCAGCTCGGCATGAGCAAGCACATCGCCTCGACCAAGTGGGTGGAGGAGCGATTGGAGCCCGTTCCGGCTTAGCGGCTGGCGCAGCTAGGCTGCCCACGCATGGCGTCGACCCAACCGCCCGAGGTGCGGCACCGGATCAAGGTCCGCATTCTCCTCGTCCTCGCCACCGTCCTCGCCTTCCTCGCGATCTTCACCAGCTGGATCGATCGCCAGGCGCTCGATACGAACCAGTGGGTCGACACCAGCGGCAAGCTGCTCGAGGACAAGGCGATCTCCGACGCGCTCGCCACCTACTCGGTCGACCAGCTCTACGCGAACGTCGACGTGGCGGCGAACCTGAAGAAGCGCCTCCCGGCCGACCTCCAGCCGGTCGCGGCTCCCGCGGCGGCCGGGATCCGCGAGTTCGCGACTCAGGCGGCCCAGCAGGCGTTCCAGTCGCCACAGGTCCAGCAGCTCTGGGCCGACGCGAACCGCGTCGCCCACACCCAGCTGGTCTCGATCCTGATGGGCAACAACCAGGTCGTCTCCAGCCAGAACGGCAAGGTCGTCCTCGATCTGCGCCCCATCATCTTCCAGCTCGCCGACCGGATCGGCCTCAAGAAGCAGGCCAAGCAGGCCATCCAGAAGGGCGAGAGCTCAGGGAACCTGAAGCCGGACTTCGGCCAGCTCCAGGTCGCCGACTCGCAGCAGCTCGACACGGCCCGGACGATCACCAGCATCCTCCAGGGTCTCGCCTGGTTCTTCTCGATCGGAACGATCGTGCTCTTCGGCCTAGCCGTCTGGCTCGCCAGGGGCCGCCGCTGGGTCGTCGTGCTGGGCTACGGCCTCGGCCTGGCCGCGTCCGGCCTGGCGGTGATCGCAATCCGCAGCGCAGCCAAGGGCCTCGTCATCGACAGCCTCGCCAAGACGGAGGCCGCGAAGGTCCCGGCTGAGCACGCCTGGGACATCGGCACCTCGCTGCTGCAGAGCATCGCGACCAGCGTGATCGTGTTCGGCATCCTCTTCGTCGTCGCCTCGTTCCTGGCATCCCCCGCGAGGCCGGCGATCGGCATCCGGCAGGCGCTGGCGCCGACCCTGCGCGACCGCCCCGCCATCGTCTGGTCGATCTTTGCCGCGGCCGCGCTGATCGGGGTGATCATCTGGCCGCCCAGCGGCACCCGTCAGGCCGTTCTGACCGTCCTGGCGATCGGGATGGCTGGGACGGGCCTGGAGGCGCTCCGGCGGAAGACCGCGAGTGAGTTCCCCGGCGCCAAGCGAGGTGACTGGATGCTGGCGATGCGCCAGCGCGCCCACCGAGCGAGCTCCGAGGCCGGGAGGCGGATCGGCTCGGCCGTCAGGGAGCTCACCGACGACGACAAGGCTCCCGAGGACGCGAAGCTCGACCGCCTCGAGCGGCTCGGCGAGCTCAAGGAGAAGGGCGTGCTGACCGCGGCCGAGTTCCGCGAGGAGAAGAAGAAGCTCCTCACCGGCTAGCCGCGGCAATCCGCCGCTCGATCCAGCGAGCCCCGAGGGTGTCGGTGAGCCCGTGGACGACGATCGAGGCGAGGATCACGAATGCGGCCGCCTCGAAGATCGCGTTGCCGTGACCGACCTTGGAGGTGAGCACGAGGTCGGCGAACAGCATCCCGGCCACTCCCTTTGGCCCGAACCAGGCGATGAATCCCTGGTGTGGGCGGGGGAGGTCCACCCGGATGAACGAGAGGAAGATCGCGACCGGGCGCGCCACCAAGAGCGCGAAGGCGATGAAGGCGATCAGCAGCGGGATGCTGCCGTGGTATCCCGTCGCGACGATCAGCGCCCCGAAGGTGAAGAAGGTGAGCACCTGCAGGATGGAGCTGACGTTCTCGCTGAAGACCACGAAGTCCTCGGCGATGTCGTGCTCCGCCACCGCCAGCGAGATCCCGCAGACGAAGGCCGCGATCAGGCCGTTACCGAAGGTGACGTCGGCGATGCCGTAGGCGAGCAGGCCGACTCCGAGTGCGTAGATCCCCTCGTAGCGGCGGACGATCCCGCCACCCGGAAGATGGCGGGTCAGGCGCCCCGCCGCCTGGCCGAGGACGATGCCGATCAGCGCGCCGAATGCGGCCTCTCCCGCGAGCTTGGCGGCCTCCGAGCCTGCATTCCCTCCCGGCGAGGCGAGAATGATGAAGAAGAGGACGAACGGCAATGCCAGGCCGTCGTTCAGCCCCGACTCGAGGTTGAGCGCGTGGCGCACGGATGCCGGCACGCGCTGCGAGGTGACCACCGCCGAGGTGACCACCGGGTCGGTCGCCGAGAGGACGGCGCCGAGCAGGAAGGCCTCGGCCCAGCTCAGCTCGTTGAAGAGCAGCTTGGCGGCGACGGCCAGGAACGCGAGGGTGAGCGGCATCGCGAACACCAGCGCCCGTACCACCGGGCCCCAGTGGACGGCGAGGAGCTCGCGCTCCACGAAGAGTCCGTCGGAGAAAAGGGTGACGATCAGGGCGAGCAGGAAGAGGTGGATGACCGCCGTGTCGGAGGCGTTGACGTGAATCGCGCCCGCCTCGGCGAGGACCAGCCCGGCGCCGACCGAGAGCACGGAGATGGAGAGCACCGTCCCCCGCATCAGGCCCGAGAGGGCGGCGGCGAGTGCCAGCAGGGCCCCACTGAAGAGAAGCGCCTCGCCGAAGCCTACGTCCATGACGGGCTTATACAGCGCATCCGGGAGGCCGCCTGAGGGCGGCCGCCCACTCAGCTAGCAGGTCGGCTTATTGAGGATCTTGGAGCCGAACGGCTGGAGGCCGGCCTGCCCCGCGAAACCGAGGTGGGGCAGTCCGAAGTTGTCCTCGACCGAGCGCAGCAGGCTGTAGTGGTTGTAGGCGTCGGTGGTGACGGTGCCCGGCTTGATGCAGGGGGAGAGCATGACCGCGCCGACCTTGCCGCCGCCCTGCCCACCGGTGAGCCCGCCCGGGAAGGGGCTGTTGGGACCGGGCTGCTCGCCACAGCAGGCGCTGCCGTCGTCGGCGGGCGAGGTGCCGCCGTGGGCCTCGTCGAAGGTGACGATGAGCAGTCCGTGGTCCTTGTACGCCGGCGAGGCCAGGATCTGCGGGACGAGGCCCTTCAGGAAGGTGTTCGCCTGGACCATCCCGCCCGGCCCCCCGTCGGCGCAGGGCGTGTCGTGCCCGTCATTGCACAGATCCGGGGTGATGAAGGCGTAGTCGGGCGTGGTCGACACCGAGGCAAGGTCTGTGGACAGGTGGCTGAGATCGACGTCGTTCGCCTGGCAGGTGGGGAAGTCGATGATCGACTCGAAGTAGACGAAGGGGTTGTGCCGGGCCGCGTACTGATCGGTGGCCGTGGCGGTCTGGGTCGAATCCTGAGAGTTGAACGCGGGATGCCGGCAGCTGGCGGGCTGCGCCGGAGCCGAGTTGGCCATGTCCTGCATGTAGCCCTTCCACGTGTAGCCGTTGCCCTCGAGCTGGGTGGCGATGTTCTGCACGCCCGGCCCGAAAACGCATCCCTGCCCGATGTACTGGCCGTTGGTCGTGGGAGTTCCCGGCAGGAACTTCGTGTAGCCCTGGCAGTCCGCCTGGGTTTGCACGCTGGGCGCCTGCCCACTGACCATCGAGATGTAGTTGTCGAGGCTGAGGTGGCCGGTCCCGTAGTAGTTCGGGATATAGGCGCCCTGGGAGGTGAGGGTCTTCGCGAGGTACGGGATCTGCGTGTTCGGCCCGAAGGTGTCGGCGGCGTTCTCGTTCTCCAGCACGACGATGAACACGTGCTTCACGTGCGGCACCGTCGGGGCGGAGGTCGAAGCCGTGGCGCCGACCACGCCCGCGGCGAGCGCCGCGGTGACCGCCACGGCGAGGGCGAACCGGCGGCTCATCCCACCACCCCCAGCGCGTTGATCTGATCGCTCAGTCGCTTCACCGTGCTGTCGGGGCTGGAGAAGATCTGCTCCGGATTGGCCGGCCCCGTCGGGTAGCCGAACGCGTCGAAGTAATCGAGCATCTCCGGCGAGCCGATGTGGAGGCCCTCGCTCTGCTCCGCAGCCAGGGCCGCCGGGTCCTCGCCGGCTGCCGCAGTACCCGTGGGGGTGCTCCCCTGCAGGTCGCACGGGGTGGTCACCGGCGGCGCGGGGAGCGGCAGATTCGGGACGTTGAAGTTGGGGTTCTGCCAGTCGAAGGAGCGCCCGATGTTCGAGGCGTAGCGGTGGCGCTTGTTCAGGTAGCCGAGGCCGAACCGGTAGGAGACCAGCTTCAGGATCGACTCGTGGGTGACGGTCATGTGACTGACGCTGCCGCGCGGCGCGTACGGCGAGATCGCGACGCCCGGGATGCGGAAGCCCGTGATGCCGAAGTTCTCGTCGAGGTTCGAGCTCTGGCGATCGTCGGGGACGAGCACCGGCGGGACGTGATCGAAGAAGCCCCCCCACTCGTCGTAGTTGATGAACATCGCGCCCGTCCTGAACTGCGGCGAGGTGACGAAGGCGTGCGTGATGTCGGCCTGGAACGCCTGGCCGATCCGGATGTCCCCGTGAGGGTGCTCATCCCCCGAGAGACCGTTACCGCCGCCACCGTCGAGGAACATCGGGTCGACGAATGCCAGGTTGGGAAGGTTCCCGGCGGCGGCGTCGGCGTAGAACTCGGAAACCGGCTTGATGATCGACAGATATCGCGGCCCGAAGATGCCGATGAAGGCCAGGTCGCTGAAGTAGTAGGTGACCTTGAGCCCCTGGGCCAGCATCAGGTCCCAGATCGTCATCCACTTGTAGAGGCCTCCGTCCGGAATCGCCGCGATCACGTCCTGGACCTGGGCGTTGTCCTTGATGCCCCCGGATTGAGCCGAGTGCATGTACTCGCGGTTCGGCCAGGTCGGGCCGAGCAGTGAGCAGAAGTAGCGGTCATACAGGGTGAAGGCATCGGCGACCGCCGGGCTGAAGGGGAGATCGGCCTCGTTGTAGTAGCCGATCGAGAAGTCGTCGTTGGGCGACTTGCGGAAGCCGTCGAGCTTGCCGCCGTCGTACTGCGTGCGACCCCCCTCCCAGGAGTGGTCGGGGTCGCCGAACGCGCAGCCCTGGAAGTCCGGGGCGAGCGGGTGGGTCGGGTGAGGGACGCCCTGGTCGTCCGGGTAGACGAGCCCGGCGTTCTTGGCATCCGCATTCGGATGCCAGCCGAAGTAGTGGTCGAAGGAGCGGTTCTCCTGCATCAGGACCACGAAGGTGTCAATCGGCATGTTGCTCGGGCTGGGGAGCCCGGCCGCGGTCTGCACGCTCGCGGCCTGCGAGATCAGTGCCTTCGCCGGCAGGGCGGTGGCCAGTCCGGCCGTGCCGGCGAGTGCCGCGGTCTTCAGCAGGAACTCGCGACGGCGAAGATGCTGCTCGGGATGCTCGGCCGCGAAGCGCTCCTCGGCCTCGCGGTCGGAGAACTCACCCTGGCCCTCGTGCTCGCTCACGGGGTGATCACCGTCTCGCAGTCATAGACGCCGTCCTCGGAGCGATCGACGTAGACCGTGTCGTTGCCGGCCCCGCAATCGATCGTGTCGGGACCGCCGTCCCGGGCATTGATCACGTCGTCCCCGGCGGTTCCGGTGATCACGTCGTAGCCGGGGCCACCGTTGATGTTCTTGGCGAGCACCACGGCGCCGGTGACCAGAGCCACGGCGAGCAGCACGGCGACCGCCAGGATCAGTGCCTGACCGTACTTGCCCAAACGGCGCCCCCCGGCGCCGGAGATTCTCGGCATACCCCTCAAGCCAGCCGAATATAACCCGCTCGCGAAAGCGGTGCGTCACTTCCCTGTGAACGCCCTAGGTCAGGCGAGCGCCGGCGGGCACGCGAACCAGGCCCCGCTTGTGCAGCAGCTCGGCGATCTGGACCGTGTTGGTCGCGGCGCCCTTGCGCAGGTTGTCGCCGACGACCCAGAGGTTGAGACAGCGCTCGTGCGAGGGATCGCGGCGGATCCGGCCGACCAGGACCTCGTCCTGGCCCGCCGCCGCGATCGCCATCGGATAAATGCCCGCGCCAGGATCGTCGAGGACCACCAGGCCCGGGGCGTCGGAGAGCAACTCGCGGCAATCCTCGGGCGAGAGGTCCTTCTGCGTCTGCACGTTCACGGACTCAGAATGACCCGTGACGACCGGAACCCGTGCGCAGGTCGCCGAGATGCCGACGCCCTCCGAGAGCCCGAGGATCTTGCGCGTCTCCCCCATCACCTTGCGCTCCTCCGTCGTGTAGTCGTCGCCGTCACTGAAGTTCTCGACCTGCGGCAGCACGTTGAAGGCGACCTGGTGCGGATAGACGCTCGACTGCGCGCGCTCGCCGTCGAGGACCGCCCTGGATTGCTCCCGCAGCTCCTCGATGGCGTTTCTGCCCGTGCCGGAGACCGACTGGTAGGTGGAGACGATCAGGCGCTCGATGCCCACGGCGTCGAGGATCGGCTTGAGCGCGACCATCAGCTGCATCGTCGTGCAGTTCGGGTTCGCCACCAGGCCGTTGTGGTCATCGACCGCGTCGTCGTTGACGTCGACCACGACAAGCGGAACGTCGTCGTGCATCCGCCAGTAGCTGGTGTTGTCGACCACCACGGCGCCAGCCTCGATCAGCTTCGGCACCCACTCGGAGCTGACCTTGCCGCCGGCCGAGCTCAGAGCCAGATCGAGGCCCTGGATCGTGTCCTCGGTCAGCTCCTGGACCTTCGCGTCGGAGCCCCCGAAGCGCACCTTGCTCCCGGCCGACCGCGCGGACGCGAGCGGCACGAGCTCGCTCACCGGGAACCTGCGCTCGGCGAGCACCTCGAGGATGGTCGAGCCGACGGCTCCAGTGGCGCCGACTACCCCGATGCGATAACCGTCAGGCGGCATCTCGCTCGTCTCCCTCCCCGTCAGGCGGCTCGACCTTCGGGCGGTGCTGTTCGCCGGTCGGCTCTTCCTTGCGGATCGCGTCCTCGCCCAGCTCGAACGCGGTGTGCAGGGCCTCGACCGCCTGTGGCACCGAATCCGCCCGGATCACACAGGAGATCTTGATCGGCGAGGTGGAGATCATCTCGATGTTGATCTTGTTCTCCCCGAGGACCCGGAAGACCTTGGCGGCCACACCCGGATGGCTCCGCATTCCGGCGCCGACGATGGAGACCTTGCCCATCGCCTTGTCGATGTCTATTCCGACCGCAGTCTTGAGCGCCTCGATCGCCTCGACGGCGCCGATCAGGTCGTCGGATTCGAGCGTGAAGGAGAGGTCCGCTCCCCCGTCGTGAGAGACGGGCTCGTTCTGGATGATCATGTCGACGTTGACGTTGGCGTCGGCGAGCGCGCCGAAGATGCGACCGGCGACGCCAGGCTCATCGGGGACACCCGTGAGCGTGACGCGGGCCTCGTCGGTCGAGTGCGTGACTGCGGTTACGAGAGGTCGTTCCATGGTCTCCTGCTCCGAGACGACGAGGGTACCGGTGCCCTCGTCGACCGAGCTGCGGCAGTGGATCCGTACACCGTGGTTGCGTGCGTACTCGACCGCGCGGAGCTGCAGCACCTTGGCCCCCGAGGAGGCCATCTCCAGCATCTCCTCGTAGGAGACGACGGGGAGCTTGCGCGCGTCGGGAACGATCCTGGGGTCGGCGCTGAAGACGCCGGCGACGTCGGTGTAGATCTCGCATTCCTCCGCTCCGAGTGCGGCCGCCAGGGCGACGGCGGTCGTGTCCGAACCACCTCGCCCGAGCGTCGTGACATCGCGGCTGTCGGTGGAGACGCCCTGGAATCCAGCGACCAGCACTATCGAGTCCTCCTCCAGCGCCGTGCGGATGCGGTCGGCGCGCACGTCGATGATCCGCGCCTTGGTGTGGGAGGAGTCGGTGACGATTCCCGCCTGGGAGCCGGTCAGCGAGATCGCCCGGTGGCCGAGGTCGTTGATGGCCATCGCGCAGAGCGCGCACGACTCGCGCTCGCCGATCGAGAGGAGCATGTCCATCTCGCGTGGGTCTGGGCGGTCTGAGATCTCGCGAGCCGCCTCGAGCAGCCGGTCGGTCGTCTTGCCCCGCGCCGAGAGCACCGCCACGACGCGCTGGCCCTGCTCGCGGGCCGCGACGATCAGCCTGGCGGCACGCTTGAGCTCCTCGGTGCCGGCCACCGAGGTTCCGCCGAACTTCATCACCACGATTCCGTTTGTCTTGGTGGTGGCCATCGGCGACTGAGGATAGGCGAGGGTCAGTCCGCTCCAAGATGTGATGCAGATCACAGACGGCGGATGTATCGGATTGATATATCTCAGGTGGGATGGAACTGAGCGCCACCGGAAAGGTGATCCTGGGAATGCTGGCAGGGCGCCCGCGCTCCGGCTATGAGATCAAGCAGCTGGTCGACAACTCGGCCCGCTTCTTCTGGGCGGCGAGCTACGGGCAGATCTATCCGGAGCTGAAGAGGCTCGAGAAGGACGGGCTGATCAGCGGGAGCGACTCCGCCCAGGGGGCCCGCCGGCGGACCGTCTACAAGCTCAGCCCCGCCGGAAGGCGTGCGGCGCGCGAGTGGATCGACAGGCCGCCACAGGTCTTCGAGCTGCGCGACGAGGGCCTGCTGGAGCTGTTCTTCGCCGGGTCGATCGATCCGGCGCGGGCACCCGAGATTGCTCGAGAGCGCTCGGCGCAGGCGGCGGCCAACGCCGCGGAGCTGCGATCGCTGGAGGAGCAGATCGACGGGAAGAGGGATTACGAGGGTCCCGACAACAAACCGGATGCCGGCTCGCTGACCGTGCTGCGGTACGGCATCGAGATGAACGAATGGGCGGCGGCGTGGTTCGAGCGCGCCGCCGAGAAACTAGAACGGGGGTAGAGATGTTCAACCGACTCGCATCGCTCGCACAGCGCCGCGCCAAGCGCACCGTCGTCTTGGCGGTCATCTTCTTTGCGGTCGCGGGTGCCTTCGGCAGCTCCGTCGCGAAGCACCTCGACCCCTACGGCGCCGACGATCCATCCACTCAGAGCGTGATCGCCGACAAGACGCTCCAGGCCGACTGCTTCCGGGATGCCAGCGTCATCGTCCTGATCCAGAACGCCTCGCCGACCCAGATCGCCGGACAGAAGCGCATCAACGCGATCGAGCAGCAGGTGAAGAGCGACCCTGAGGTGGCGAGCGTCGCGGGCTTCCAGGACACGCGCAACACCGACTTCATCTCACGAGACGGCAAGACCACCTATCTCGCCGTCAGCCTGAAGCCAACAGGGGACAAGCAGCTACAGGACGCCGGGCAGCGCATCGCCGACAACCTGTCGGGAGAGCCGGGCGTCACCGTCGGCGGCTATGCGCTGGCCACGGAGCAGGTCAACAAGCAGGTGGAACACGACCTGCGCATCGCCGAGATGCTCGTCTTCCCGGTCCTCTTCCTGCTCACGTTCTGGTTCTTCCGCAGCGGGGTCGCGGCACTCCTGCCGCTGATGATCGGAGGGCTGGCGATCGTCGGCACCTTCCTGATCCTCCGGATCGCCAGCGAATTCGGGTCCATCTCGATCTTCGCCCTCAACCTGACCACCGGTCTCGGCCTTGGGCTGGCCATCGACTACAGCCTGTTCGTCGTCTCGCGCTATCGCGAGGAGATCTCGAAAACCGGCCCGGGCCTGGAGGCGATGAGGCGAACGCTGGCCACCGCGGGACGGACCGTCTTCTTCTCGTCGATAACAGTCGCCGCCGCGCTCGCCTCGCTGATCGTCTTCCCTCAGCGCTTCCTCTATTCGATGGGCCTGGGCGGGGCGCTGGTGGCGCTGCTCGCGGCCACAATCGCGCTCACGGTGCTTCCCGCCGTCCTCGCCCTGCTCGGAAATCGCGTCAATTCGCTGTCGCCGGGGTTCCTGGAGCGGCGCGCCGCGCGTGAGGCGACCGAGACGGAGTCGGGCTTCTGGTACCGGCTCTCGCAGTTCGTCAGGCGCCGCCCGATCGGGATCGCAACGGTGACCGCCGCGCTGCTGATCGTCCTCGGAATCCCCTTCTGGGGGATCAAGTTCACCTCCGTCGATGCCCAGGTTCTGCCTCCGAGCGCCAGCGCGAGACAGGTCGACGACGTGCTGCGGGCCGACTTCCCGCCGTTTCGCGACAGCCCGGTGCGGCTCCTGGTCGAGAACGGAACGCCGAAGGTCGTCAATGCGATCAGCGGTCAGCTCAAGGGCCTCGACGGGATCATCGCCGTCAACCCCCCGCGCCGGCTCGCCAACGGCGACACCGTGATCGAGGCTGTCAACGACAGCCCCTTCATCTCCGATCGCAGCCGCAACCTCGTCAAGGAGGTCCGGGACCTGCCCGACCCCGATGGCTCGACCGTGCTCGTCACGGGCGCGGCCGCGCACTTCGTCGACTTCCAACACAGCCTCAGGGCGAATCTGCCGATCGCGCTGGCGATCGTGATCGTCTCCACCCTGATCGTCCTCTTCCTGATGACGGGCTCGGTGATCCTGCCCATCAAGCAGCTGGTGATGAACGTGCTCAATCTCACCGCGGTCTTCGGGATCCTCGTGTTCGTCTTCCAGGATGGCCGCCTGGAGGGCCTGTTGGACTATCGAGGCCAGGGGGCCCTGGAGCAGACCATGCCCGTGCTGCTCTTCGCGGTCGCCTTCGGGCTCTCAACCGACTACGGCGTCTTCCTGCTCTCCCGGATCAAGGAGGCGCGCGACTCAGGGGTCAGCGATTCAGAGTCCGTTGCCGTTGGCCTCGAGCGAACCGGCAGGATCGTCACCGCCGCCGCCCTGCTCTTCGCGATCGCGGTCGGAGTCTTCGCGACTTCGAAGATCATCTTCATCAAGGAGAACTTCATCGGGGTCGCCCTCGCGGTGCTGATCGACGCCAGCCTGATCCGTGCGCTGCTGGTGCCCTCGCTGATGGAGCTGCTCGGCCACTGGAACTGGTGGGCGCCGAGGCCGCTGCGCCGCCTGCACCAGAGGTTCGGGCTCAGCGAGAAGAGCCCGGAGCCCCGAGCCGCTGAGACGCCGGGGAGGGCCTAGCGCGGCGGTGACACCGGCGACGCTTTCTCTTCTTCTTGCACTTCTTCTTGGTGTGCGGAGGCGCGGTGCTCGCCGGCGGTGATGATGGGACGATCTTGGAGCCAGCCGGCGGAGGCGGGGGCGCGAACTTGGTCGACGTGAATGTCGCCTTCACGTTCGCGTCACCGCTGATCTTCACGACACAGCTGTCCGCGGAGACCGGTGAACACCCCGACCATCTGGCGAACCGGTAGTCCGTGGACGGAGTCTCGGTGAGCGTGAATTCGCTGCCATCGTCCACGGTGGCGCTGCACGCGGACCCGCAGTCGATGATCGCGCCCGGGGTTCCCGTGACCGTGCCGCTCCCCGCCTTCCTCACGGCGAGTGTGCGCGGACTGCCGTCGGTCGCGACCGGGGGCGTGGTGAACGTGCTCCGCAGAGCTCCCGCAGAGGGACGCTCGCTGAAGTCATTGCGAAGGACCCCGAAGTGGTAATCCATGCTGGGCGCCCGGGCCTGCGGATCCCGCAGGCTGTAGGCCAGTGAACCGAGGATGAAGGGCCGGCGTTCGGCGGCGGCGAACATGCCGACCAGCCAGTCTGACTGCGTGGATTCCGACACGCAGGTCGGAGTCGCGGGGCACACGGCAGCGCCGAACTCCGTTAGCCAGATCCCCTTCGAGGCGTCGCCGTTTGCCCGCATCAGGGCGCGCACCCCGTCTATGTGCTGGGCGAACAGCGAGTCAGGTCGGAGCGGGTCCCCGAAGTGGATGCCAGAGGAGTCGTAGTAGACGTCGTACGGATGGATCGAGATCGCGTCCTCGCCGGTCATACCGGCCGCATACAGCTGCTTGAGCCAATCGAGGCCGCTCGGAGTGGCGTTCATCCCCAGAGCCCCTGCCACCAGTTGACCGTTCCACGTGCGGCTGTCGAGAGCCGAGGCCGCGGCCCGAACCATCGCCGCGTAGTCAGCCGGCGTGCCATGGAAGAAGTCCGGGTTGTTCGGCTCGTTCCAGACCTCGACGGCGGCCATCTGGGCGCCCCAGCGGTCGACGATCCTGCCGATCGCCCCTCCGAAGTCGTTGGGATCGGCTGGCGACGCCAGTGAATACAGCGGGTTGAACGGGACGCAGACGGTGGGATCGGCGCTCGCCCAGCACGGGGTGTTGATCACCATCACGAGCGCCTTCATCTGATTCGCGGCCAGGGTGGCCATGATTCCGTCGACTCGCGCTGCAACCGATCCATTCCACTGCCCCGCGGCCGCGGGTTCCAGCTGGTTCCAGGGAAGAGGGACTCGAACGACATCGGCGCCGATTGAGTGGGCGGCCTCGATCTCCTGGGTCAGCTCGGCGTCAGTCGCGCCGGTTGGCGGAAGCATCCACCAGTTCGGATGCAGCGAAAAGCCACGCGCCGGCGGTGCGGCCGCGGCCGCCGAGGACGAGCTGGTGAGAAATGTCAGGGCGAGCGCCGCGATGACACAGAGATACGCGGCTCTTGACCCGTTTGGGACGCTCGAATGGATTCGAGCCTGCTCCTTCTCCGCCGTCGGCTGCGCCCGTGCGCCATGGCCTCCGTCGAGTAGTCGCTTTGTCGTTGAGTAGCCGAATCGGTTGGTCTACCCAATACTTCCGAGGGTACTCCTAGTGCAGGGGGGCGCCCAGGGCCGCGGGTATGCTGGCGACCGTGACAATCGCCACCGCCATATTCCTGATCGCGATCGGCGCGATCCTGCGCTACGCGCTCAACGTCTCGAGCAGCGTGATCAACATCCAGACCGTCGGCCTGATCCTGATGATCGCCGGCGGCGCGGGCCTGGCGCTGTCGCTGCTCTACGAGCTGGTTCAGCAGGGCGGCCCGAAAGACCGGGACGAAGTGCCGCCCCGCGGCGGCTACGACGACCCGACCCGCCGCCTCTAGTAGATCCGGCCGCTGTTCCCCTAGTAGATCCGGCCGCGGTATTTGTGGCGGCGGCCTATCGCGAAGCCGTCAGCCGAGAGACTGCCGTCCCGCCAGAGCCTTGCCGAGGGTCACCTCGTCTGCGTGCTCCAGGTCGGCTCCCACCGGCAGGCCGCTGGCGAGCCTGGTCACAACGGTTCGGCCCCGTAACGCGTCGGCGATGTGAAGCGCGGTGGCCTCGCCGGTAGTGGTGGGGTTGGTCGCGAGCACGACCTCCTTCACATCGCCGTTGACGCGGTCGATCAGCTCGGCGATCCGCAGGTCCTCGGGATCGATCCCGTCGATCGGCGAGAGGGCGCCGCCGAGCACGTGATAGACGCCGCGGTACTCGCCGGTCCGCTCGAAGGGGATCACGTCCGCGGGCTCCTCCACCACGCAGATCTGGGACTGGTCACGGCGCGCGTCCTCGCAGATGCGACAGCGGGGCCCCTCCGCCAGGTTGAAGCAGACCTCACAGAGCCCCACCTTCTCCTTCACCTCGCGGATCGCGTCGGCCAGGCCGAAGGCGTCCTCGTCATCCGCCCGCAGGATGTGGAAGGCGAGCCGCTGCGCTGTGCGCTGCCCGATTCCCGGAAGCTTCGAGAGCTCCGCGATCAGCTGGCTGATCGGTCCCGCGTACATGGGCTTAGCGTAGGGACCCGGGTGGCGCTACATCCCGGGAAGACCCGGGAGGCCGCCGCCCCCGCCGAGCCCGGCGATGCCGCCCATCCTGCTCGCGGCGAGCTCCTGGGCCGCGCGAAGCGCCTCGTTGATCGCCGCGGTGACCATGTCCTGGAGGAGCTCGGCATCCTCGGGGTCGATCGCCTCGGGGTCGATCTTGAGCTCACGGAGCTGCATGTCTCCCGTCATGGTCACCTTGACCATGCCTCCGCCGGCGCTCGCCTCAACGGTCTCCTCCTTGAGCTGCTCCTGCGCCTTGGCCATCTCGGCCTGCATCTGCTGGGCCTGCTTGAGGATCTGATTGAGGTTGGGTCCCTGGGGCATCAGCCTGCCTCGCTCTCGCGCGCGTCGTCGTCGTCGACCACCTCGGTGGCGCCGAAATTGTCCTTGATCAGATCGATCTTCTCCTCGTCGGTCATCTCCGTCGATCCCTCCGACCCTGCCTCCTGATTCTCCTCATCGATCAGCTCATAGGCGGGCCGCAACCGCTGCCCCACGATCGAGGTGATCGCCTCGGTCATCCGCTCAATGTTGACCGTGGCCTCCGCCTTCTTCTTGTTGAACTTGGCTGACGACGGAAACCCGATCCGAAGTAGAGACCGCTCCTCGTCAATCCCAAGCGGCCGGGCTTCGTCGAACAAGGTGGAGAGCATCGCCGAGCCGCTGTCCCGAAGGTGGTCCACGACGGCCGGCCAGAGCTCGGCGACCCGCCCGATCTCGACGGAAACGGTTGCCACCGACGCCTCGGGATCCGGTTCCGCCTGCTCTGAAGGGGCTTCGTCCGCCGGCGGCGTGGCCGGGGGTGCGGCCTCAGCAGGCTCCGGCTGTCCGATGGCCGGCACAACTGCTTCTTGAGCCCTAACGTCGTCCTCAGCGCCGGCCCTGCCTGCTGAGGACGCAGCCCCGGGAGCGCCGCCAGTCAACCGAGCCTCAAGCGCCTCAATCCGCCTCAACAGAGCCTCTCGCGACGAGTCAAGACTGGGCGTTGCGACCTTCAGCAGAGCAACCTCCAAGGTCAGCCGCGGATCATCCCCCTCGCGCATTGCCGCAACGGCAGCACTGAGCGAATCGATCGCACCCACGAGCTTGGCGTCATCGATCTCCTTCGCCTGCCCGGCGAGCCGCTCCGGCTGGGCGACCGTGACGGTGAAGGACTCGGGCACCTCTCCTGTCGCGCGCGCAACCAGCAGTTGCCGGAGATGGGCAATTAAGTCGCGGGCGAACTGGCCTGGATCGCGGCCCGAGCGGGAAAGTCGCTCCACGGCTTCGAGCGCCGCGCGCGCATCGCCCGACGCCAGGGCGTCGGTGGTATCGAAGAGCAGCTCGGCGTCGGCGGCGCCGAGCACCTCCACAACCTCGTCGGTCGTGACCGAATCGCCGCCGAAGGCAACCAGCTGGTCGAGGGTTCCGAGCGCGTCTCGGAAGCTGCCGGTGGCCGAACGTGAGATCAGGGCGACCGCGCCGTCCTCGATCTCGATCGACTCCGCGACGGCGACCCGCCTCACCACTTCTGCGATCTGCTCGAGCGAGGGGCGCTGGAAGTCGAAGCGCTGGCAGCGGTCGACGATCGTCGCCATCACCTTCTGTGGCTCGGTCGTCGCCAGGACGAAGGCGGTGTTGGGCGGCGGTTCCTCGAGCGTCTTCAGGAAGGCGTTCCACGCTTCCTTGGTGAGCATGTGGGCCTCATCAAGGATGTAGACCTTCCAGCGGCCGGCAGCCGGCGCGAAGCCGACCCGTTCACGCAGCTCCCGGATGTCATCGACCGAGCGGTTGGACGCAGCGTCCATCTCGATCACGTCCAGCGAGGTGCCCGCCGCGATCGTCAGACAGGACTCGCACTCGCCGCACGGGGTGAGCGTCGGGCCGTTCACGCAGTTGAGCGAGAGAGCGAGGATCTTCGCCATCGACGTCTTGCCGGTTCCGCGCGAACCGACGAACAGGTAGGCGTGATGGACGCGCCCCCTCTCGACGGCGTTGGAGAGGGTGCGCACGATGTGCTCCTGACCGACCACCTCCGCGAAGCTCTGCGGGCGGTGGCGGCGATAGAGAGAGGCAGATTCGGCCACGATTCGAGTCTATCCCCCACCTTCGGCGGCCCCGGGGCCCGGTGCGTGGCCGTTCCGGAAACTCCGGGTTAGCCTTTCGGCGTGGCCTTCGACGAAGCTCTCGCCGATCGCGTTCGAGAGCTGATCTCGGCTCGAGCCGACGTCGGCGAGAAGAAGATGTTCGGGAGCAATTGCTTTCTGATCGGAGGCAACCTGGCCGTCTGCGTCAGGCAGGACGAGCTGCTGGTCCGGCTCGATCCGCAGGACGTCGATCGCGCGCTGGCCGAGGACGGCGTGCGGGTTGCCGAGATGGGAAACCGCGTGATGAAGGGCTGGGTCTTCGTCTCGTCAGAGCGATTCTCAGACGACGACGCGGGACTGGCCGAATGGGTCGACACGGGCGCCGACTTCGCCGCATCGCTGCCGGCGAAGGACTAGGTGCATTTGATGCCGAGGTCCCTGGCGACGGCCTCAGGGACCTTCGCGTACAGCCCCGCGCAGTCGAAGCTGCTGCCGGCGGTGACCAAGCGCCACCGCCCGGCTGTCTTCTTGACCACCGTGACGCCGTTGCTGGCCAGCGGCTCGCAGTCCGAGAGACCGGGCTTGAAGGAGACCGAGCCCCATTTCGGCTTCCTGGTCTGCGTAGAGACGCGGACACGGGCGCACTTGGCCGGCAGGTGCACGACCGTCGCGATCTGAATGCGCTCCATGCTCGTCGGCTTGCGGTCGGCACTTGCCACGCCGACGACCGCGAGGGTGGCGGCCGCGGCGAGCACGACGAGGGCGATCAGGCGCATCGGATCGCCATCTTGGCAAGAAATGGACCGTGCACCCGTCCTCGAGACGAGACCTCCGGGCGTGTCCGCTGCATTTGGCTCGGGCCAGGCTTGCCTGCATCACATGTCGGCTACCGCTTAAGGCTGCTTCCTTCCGGACCTGACCTGGTTCGCAGGCCGACATTGCGCAGGACCTGGCCGTCAACGCCGCCTGCGGCGGC
>JAWVFG010000190.1:0-4228 GCA_033856335.1 Solirubrobacterales bacterium | reverse complement strand
GGGGGACTTGCAAGCCGTGAACGGCCCCGCGTCGAGGCTGCACTCGTACCCACTCGGCTTCGATCCGGCCGCCGCGAACCTGAACACCGCGGAACGCGCAGCGGTCTGCAGCGGCGGGGCGCCGAGGATCGTGGTGTCCGGGATGGGCACCGGCACCGCCTCGGTGGAGGTTGCCCCCGGCACTGCGCCGGACGATGTCGGGTCGAGCGGCACCCTTTCGCCCGCCGGCCGCGGGGCACAGTTCTTCGTGACGGCCAGGCGCCCGCAGTACGGCTCCAGCTGCGGCAGCTCCACCGGCTTGGGGAACGTGCCGCAGAAGCCGCCCTTGGCGACCGTCATGTAGTCGTGCCAGATCTGCGCGGGGAAGGTCGCTCCCGCGACCTTGATGCCGTGGACGTTCGTCATCGACAACGCTCGGTGCGGATAGCCGACCCACACCACAGTGGAGACACGAGGCGTGTAGCCGGCGAACCACGCGTCCCTGAAGTTGTCCGTCGTGCCGGTCTTCCCCGCCGCCGGACAGCCCATTTGGGCAGCCTTGCCCGTCCCGCGCTTCATGTTCTGCTGCAGGATCTTCGTGACCGCGTACGTCTCGCCGTCCTTGAACAGCGAGTCCGAGCTCGGGTTGTCCAATCGCACCGAGTGGCCGTCGGCAAAACGCACACTTCGTATGCCCGAGATGTCAAGGCGGTTGCCACCGTTCGCGAACGTTGCGTAGGCGCGCGCCAGCTCGAGCGGGGTTACGCCTTCGTGCAGGCCACCGAGGCCCTCCGCCGGATAGCCGTCCAGCGGCGTATCGATGCCGAGGTTGGCCGCCGTATCCGCGACCTGGTCGGGGCCGACATCCAGGTCCAGCTGCTGGTAAACCGAGTTGTCCGACGCCAGCGTCGCCTTGACCAGACTCATGCGCCCGCCGTAGGTGCGGCTATAGGTCTCGACCTTCACGCGCCCAAAGCCCGTCATCAAGTTCAGCGGCTTCGACATGTAGTAGGTCCTGCGCGGATCCGCCGCATGGCCGGCTATCGCAGCCAGCAGCACGATCGGCTTGAAGGTCGATCCGGGCTGCCGATGCCCCTGGGAGGCGTAGTCGAACTGCTCCTTCTCGTACTTCGTGGTCGTCGCCATCGCGCGGATGTCCCCGTTGTGCACGTCGATCGAGACGATCGCCGAGGCCGGATCATTCGGCTGGTTCAGACGGTGCCGGATGGCCGCTCGCGCGGCCCGCTGCAGGCCCAGGTCGAGCGTCGTCTGAACCCGCAGGCCGCCGCGGCGTACCGTCGCGGCGCCGAGGCGCTGGCGCAACTCGCGCTCGACATAGTCGAAGAAATGCCGTTCGCGGCGGTTCGTGTAGTAGTGGCTCAGGTGCAGCCCGAGGCCACCGCGGTCGATGCGGTCTGCCACGGTCGGGCTGATCATTCCGGCCGTGACCATGGCTTGCAGCACCTGGCGGCGGCGGTCCCTGGCAGCCTCGGGATGGCGCACCGGGTTGTAGAGCGTCGGCTCCTGCGGAAGCCCCGCCAGCAGGACCGATTGGGTCAGGTTCAGCGACCTGGCCGGCTTGCCGAAGAACACCCGCGCCGCCGCCTGCACGCCGATCGCCTCCTGGCCGCCGACGGTCCCGAAGCTCACGTCGTTCAGGTAGTTCGAGAGGATCCAGTCCTTCGAGCGGCGTTTCTCCATCTCGCGGGCGAGCGTGCCCTCTTCGATCTTGCGCTGGAAGGTGCGGTCGCGCGTCAGGTAGAGGCGGCGGACCAGCTGCATCGTGATCGTCGAGCCGCCCTGGACGACCTCCTGCGACATCACATCCTTCGCGGCTGCGCGCAGGATGCTGGGGTAGTCGACGCCCTTGTGCTGATAGAAGCGGCGGTCCTCGACGGCGACGATCGCCTGCTTCACGTACGCGGGCATCGACGAGGACGGGATCACCTGGCGCAGCTGCGCGGCGGGAATGAACCCCAGGCGCTCGCCGGTGGCGGCGTACACGGCCGAGTTCTGGGCCTCCGGCCGCGGCTTCAGGTCGTCGATTGACGGCGTCTGCCAGCTCACGTAGAGGACGTAGCCGACGAATGCGCCTGCGGCGACGAGCGCAGTCCCGACAGGAACGCCGATCGCCCAGAAGAGGATCCGCCGGATGCGGCGCAACATGGCTCGATTCTGGCGCGTGGACTACCCAGGCGGAGCCGGTTACAAGTGCCGATTCAGGCGGCGTCAGACGCGCAGCGCATCGAGCTCTCGCCGCATCGCCAGCTTGGCGAGCGCCTTCGACTCGATCTGCCGGACACGCTCGGGCGACATGCCCAGGCGCTTGCCGGTCTCGCGCAGCGGGGTCGGCTCGTCGCCGTTGATCCCGTAGCGCAGCTTCAGCACGTTGCGCTCGGTCTCGGGAAGCTCCTCGACTGTCCGACGAACGACCTCCTCGGATAGCGAGAGGTGCACTTCCTCCTCGGGCGACATCTCGTCGGAGGCGAGCAGGTCGCCGAACGCGGTCTCGCCCTCCTCGCCGATCGGCTTGTCGAGCGACGTGACGGCGCGGCCGGCCGCGCGGATCTCCTCGATCTGCTCGATCGGCACGCCCGACTCCTCCGAGATCTCCTCGTCCGTGGGCTGGCGCTCGAACCTGGCCGCGAGCTCGCGCTCGGCGCGGGCGATCTTGCGCTCGCGCTGGCCGATATGGACCGGGATGCGGATGGTGCGGGCGCGGTTCGCGATGCCGCGCTGGATCGCCTGGCGGATCCAGAACGTCGCGTAGGTGGAGAACTTGTAGCCCTTGCGCCAATCGAACTTCTCGGCGGCGCGGATCAAGCCGAAGATCCCCTCCTGGATCAGGTCCAGCAGGCCGAGCTCCTGGCCCTGGTACTTCTTCGCGATCGAGACGACCAGGCGCAGGTTCGAGTTGATCATGCGCTCCTTGGCGGCCATGTCGCCCTTCTCGATCCGCTTCGCGAGCTCGATCTCCTCTGCCGCGGTGAGCAGCGGGTAGCGCCTGATCTCGTTCAGGAACAGCTGCAGCGCGTCGGTGGTCGACGTCGCGAGCTCTTCGGGCTTGAACTCGGTCCGGTTGTTGACCGTGTCGGTACGGCCGCAGTCGTCGGTCAGGTCGATGCCGCGAGCGTCGATGCGCTCGTGCAGGGTGTCGAGATCGTCGTCCTCCAGCTCGAGCTTCTTGGCGAGATCGTCGACCTCGCTCAGGTTCAGGCAGCCGTTCTCCTCCCCGCGCTCCAGCAGGGCTTCGACATCCGGATTTGCGAGTGCCTGGTCAGTTGCCATCAACTTAGGAGGGTATCCCCCACCTTTCGTGACTAAACACGCAGTGATCGCCGAAAGAGCGACACCGCGAAATAGAGCATTACCGCTGCAAAAAGCAGCTGCAAAGTGCGTTCCGGAAGGACGTTCGCCAGCGCCACTCCCCCGGCCACCCCCAACACCGAGAGAGACCCCATGAGGGCCCCGTCGCGGGGACGGACGTTGCCGTAAATGTACTGGCGCCAGGCCCCAACTGCACCGACTGCAATTACGGCGAGCAGCGAAGTGGCCTCCGCGTCGACCTGATCCAGACCCAGAACCAGCCCCAGCGCGGGCACGAAGAGGATGCCGCCGCCCACCCCGAGCAGGCCGCCGGTGATGCCACCGGCCATGCCCAGCGCCGCGGCCAGGAGCACCTCGGGCACACTCACGAGAGCACCAGCAGGACGGCGGAGACGACGAGCAGGACCCCGAACCCAAAGGAGACGGCACGCTCGGGAATCCGCTGCTGCAGCGCGGTGCCAAGGATCACGCCCGCCACGGCCGGGCCGCCGACGATCAGCGCCTCCAGCGGGTGGACGTTCCCGTAGACGGCCTGGATCGCCGTCCCTGCAGCTGCGATCAGCACGATGGCGAGCAGCGAGGTACCCGTGGCCTCGCGCTCCCCGTAACCGAGCCAGAGGATGAGGAGCGGAATCATGACCGTCCCGCCACCGACGCCGAAGAGTCCCGAGAAGAAGCCGGCGGCGGTCCCGATAACAGCGAGCCGAAGAAGCCTCGGCGACATCGGCGGGCATACTAGGCCGAGTGCCCGTCCCTCCGGTTGAGACGATCGCGGAGACCCTGAGGCCGCTCACAGACCGGCCCGGTGAGGCCGCTGTCCTGTGCGACATCGACGGCACGCTCGCGCCGATCGTGGACCGTGCCGAGGAGGCGGCGGTGCCCGAGCACGTGTCGCGGCTGCTCGGGCGGATCGCGCGCCGCG
>JAWVFG010000189.1:0-3840 GCA_033856335.1 Solirubrobacterales bacterium | reverse complement strand
GGCGAGGGCGAGGGTCCAGGCCTCCGCTGCCGCCTTTGCCGAGGCATAGGCGGCGTTGGCGTTCTCGGGGTTTTGGGCCGCAGCGGAGGAGACCAGGACGAAGCGGCCGTGCTCGCTCATGATCAGGGCGGGTTGGAAGGCGCGGGTGGTGAGCTGGAGGGTGCGGACCAGGAGGTCGTGGAGGAACTCGTAGTCGGCGAGGTCGAAGCTGTGGATGGGGTCGCCACCGCGGTAGCCGCCGACCAGATGGAGGAGGGCGTCGACGTGGCCGAAGCGCTTGGCGGCGGTGGCGGCCCATTCGTTGGCGGCGGATTCGTCGAGTAGGTCCACCGCTTGGGGGTCGACACGGTCGTCTGGGATGCCGAGGCCCTCGGCGACCGAATCGGCGATCTCCTGGCTGCGGTCGGCCAGGGTGAGGCTCGCGCCGGCATCGGCCAGGCGCTGGGCCACGACGGGGCCGAGGCCGCCGCCGGCGCCGGCAATGGCGATCACCCTTCCCTCGAGGTCGGTCACGGCGAGGACGCTATCCGGGTGCGCATGACTCTGCTGAGTGTCGAGTCGCAGATCTGTTGCACCCGGCGCGCCACTAGGGCGGTTCGAAGTATGCGGAGTTCGAGATTCACCGAGGCCGGCCGCTCGAGGCGGCCTCTTCGAAGGCGGGCCTACAATCCTGCCGCTCCCTGGGGGAGTACCGAAGCGGTCAAACGGGCTGCGCTGTAAACGCAGTGGCTCTGTCCTTCGGAGGTTCGAATCCTCCCTCCCCCATCTCTTCGCCTCGCCCCGTCGAGCCGACCAACTACGAACGCAAGGCAGGTCAGAACGGGGAGGCGGTGATCAACCAGAAGCGCCGGATGACCATCCCTCAGCGGCCTTTTTTCGACGCGGGCTTCGCCAACGGCGGCAGGGTGCGAGTCCGTGCCGATGGGCCGGGCCGCATCGTGGTGGAGCAGGTCGAGCTCCCTGGCTGGGCGCGAGAGCCGACTGGGACCGAACGCCGCGCCCCCGATTGACCGGGGGTTGGTCTTCTGCACCCGTGGCAGGAACCGAATCCGCTCGGTGAAAGCTGCCGGGGTCCGGGCCCAGCCGGCCTCGATTGCCGTCGCGGAAAGGTTAAACCGGCTAGCCCAGGCCGCGGAGGCACTGGGCCTCCGGCAGCATCTTGAGCCGCTTCAGCGTGTTGTTCTCGATCTGGCGGATCCGCTCGCGGGTCACGCCGAAGGCAGTCCCGACCTCCTCGAGCGTCATCGGCTGATGCCCGTTCAGGCCGTAGCGAAGCTCGAGCACCTCTCGGTCGCGGCACGGAAGCGCGGCCAGCGCTCGCTGCACGTCCTCTCGCTGCAGGTTGTCGGATGCCGTCTCGAACGGCGACTCGGCGTCGTCATCCGCGACGAAATCCCCAAGCTCGGAATCCTCCTCATCGCCGATCGGCTTCTCCAGCGAGACCGGCATCTGGCTGACGCGCAGCACCTCGCGGACGTCGCGCGCCGTCCACCCGAGATCCGCCGCAATCTCATCTGGCTCCGGCTCCCGCCCCAGCCGCTGGACGAGGTGGCGCTCGACGTGCACGACGCGGTTCAGCTTCTCGACCATGTGCACCGGAATCCGGATCGTCCTCGATTTGTCGGCGAGCGCGCGCGTCACCGCCTGGCGAATCCACCAAGTGGCGTAGGTGGAGAACTTGTACCCGCGCCGGTAATCGAACTTCTCCACTGCGCGAATCAAGCCGAGCGATCCCTCTTGAATCAGATCGAGGAAGCTCAGGCCGCGCCCGAGATACGACTTGGCGATCGATACGACCAGGCGGAGGTTCGCCTCCACCATGTGCCGCTTCGCCGCCATGTCACCGCGCTCGATCCGCTTCGCCAGATCGACCTCCTGGCCGGCGGTGAGCAGATCGACGGTGCCGATGGAGCGGAGATACAGCCGCAGGCAATCCAGGCTCGGCTCGACGGTGAGGTCGAGCTCCTGCTTCTTGCGCTGGCCATTGGGCAATTCCTCGCCCTTGCTCTCCTTGTAGGCAGTGACGCCGTCGGCGGCCATAACGTCCACCCCCTGCTCAACCAGATGGCTGTGCAGCTCGGAGACCTGCTCCTTCGTGACCTCCACCTCTTCGAGAGTGGAGGCGATCTCCTCAAAGGTCAGATATCCCCGCTCGGTGCCCGCCGCGATCAGCCGGCGCAGCTCATCGCTCTCCCCAAAGGGCTGATCCTCGGCAGCTACAGCCTGGCGAACTGGCGCCAACTTCCCGCTCTCCTCCTCCCGGTACTCCCGGACCGCCCAGGCCTTTCCCCTAAAAAAGAACCGAGCCCAAAAAGCGTGCGGGAGTATACGGACGGTCGGCGGCGTTATTTGACCCACTTTTGAGGCATTACCTCCAGGCCGCGACAACGGCCCGGCATACTTGAGTGGATGACGGACACCATCCAGACCGTATCCCCGCCGCGCCGTGACGCTCAGGCCGAGACTCCCGCCACCCGTGTCAGCCTCTCCCGCGTCGGCGTCGTCGGCGTCGAGAAGATCATCCGAGTTAGCGCCCCCGGCCGCGGATCGGAGGACGCGCCGCCCGCTTCCCTCTACCACGCCGACCTCGAGTGCTTCGTCGACCTCAATCCGGAGCAGGCGGGCGTCCATATGTCCCGCTTCGAGGAGGTCGTCAACGAGGCGATCGACACCGTCGTCCTCGGAGAGGCGCTGCGCGCCGAGGGCCTCGCCGCCCATATCGCGGAACAGGTGAGAGAGCGGCAGGGTGGCATCAGGGCCGAGGTGAAGATCGCCGCGCGCTATCCGGAAACCGTCCCCGCTCCGGTCTCGGGACTGCCTACGCAGGAGCTCTACACCCTGTTCGGCACCGCTGTCTCATCCGAGCGCGGCACCCGAACCCTTACGGGCGTCGAGGCACAGGGCATGACCGCCTGTCCCTGCGCCCAGGGCCTGGTCGAGGACGGCGCCCGCGAGCGTCTCGTCGAGGAGGGATTCAGCCCGGAGGACATCGACCGCATCGTCGACGCCGTCCCGATCGCCACCCACAACCAGCGTGGCATCGGCACCCTCTACGTCGGCTGCCCCGAGGACTCGGGCGTCGACATCGACGCGCGCCAGCTGCTGCGGATCGTGGAGAGCTCCATGTCCAGTGAGATCTACGAGCTGATGAAGCGGGCGGATGAACGAGCCGTCGTCGAGAAGGCGCACGCGAATCCCCGCTTCGTCGAGGACTGCGTGCGGGAGATGATCCGCCAGGTCACCGAGACCTTCCCCGAGCTGCGCGACGGCGCCTTCGTCCACTCCCGCCAGGAGAACCTGGAGACGATCCACCGCCACAACGTCGTCGCTGAGCGCTACGGGCTCCTCTCCGAGATCACCGATGAGCTGGAGAGCGGCGAGCACTCGCGCCACCACACCACGATGCGCGAGTGGCTCGAGGAGCCGACGATCCAAGGGCGCTCCGAGGCGTAGCCGAGGAGCGCCCCGCTAGGTGAGCGTCCGCTTGGCCGAGCGGGAAGAGTCGATCATCCGCTTGAACCCGAAGAAGTAGTCGACCCCGCTGATCACGGTGGCCGCCACGGCGGCGTAGACCAGCAGGTTGATTCCGAGCGGCGCCGGGTTGACCGCGATCAGGCAGATGATCGCGGCCACCTGCAGGATCGTCTTCACCTTGCCCATCCAGCTCGCCTGAATCACCACCCCCTGCTCGGCGGCGACCATCCGCAGCCCGGTGACGGCGAACTCACGGGCGATGATCACCATCGCGATCCAGGCGGCGATCCGCTGGAGGGAGACCAGCGCAATCAACGACGCCGCCACGAGCAGCTTGTCGGCGATCGGGTCCATCAGCTTGCCGAA
>JAWVFG010000188.1:0-3673 GCA_033856335.1 Solirubrobacterales bacterium | reverse complement strand
GCGAAGGTGCGGGTCCTGCGCTTCGAGAACGAGGCCGAGGATCTCCTGCACTACCTCAAGGACTCCGGCCTCGAGCCCGGGATGGAGGGCACCGTCGCGAGCACCGGCGCCGAGGAGGTCGTCGTCGACGGCGGCGGGCGCACCTGTACCGTCACGCGCAGCGTCGCGGAGACCGTCTCGGTGATCGCCGACCCCTCGCCGCCTCCGCGCACCGTCCTGCCCGAGCAGCTCGTGCTGGCGCAGGAGAAATACGGGCGCTGACCGGTCGCGCGAACGCTCGGAGCACGGAACCGGGTGTGAGAGAATGGGGTGCCCCCCCGGAACCGTAGGGAGCAGTTCGGCGCACTGCAGTTGGCCGCCCCTCTACGGGACGCGCGGATTCACCGGAGGCCTCGCGTGCGCGGCTCGCGACGATCAGTGGAGCATGAGCTGGACCTTGTCGTTGCAACCGACGGCGGGGACCAGGCGGCCTGCCGAGAGCTCGTCGAGTTGTTCCTGCCGGCGATCGGGAGCGTCGCTCGTCGCTTCGACGTCGGCGGGCGCGTACAGCGTCCGGACCTGATGCAGGAGGGGATCGCCGCGCTGTTGTTCGCCGCCAAGCGTTACGACCGGCGCTTGGAGACGCCGTTCTGGGGTTACGCGTCGTTCTGGGTCCGCAAGGCCATGCAGGAGCTGGTCGCGGAGATGACCCGGCCGGTGGCCCTCTCCGACCACGCCGTCCGCGGCCTCGCTCGGGTCAGGGCCGCCCGCCGCGACCATGTGCAGGCCAACGGCGCCGAGCCCACGAAGGCGCAGCTTGCCGCTGCGACCGGCTTCACCGGCGCGCAGCTCGACAGCCTGCTGGCGGTCGAGCGCATGCCGCGCAGCTTCGACGAGCCACTGGGCGCCGACGGCGAGGAAGGCACGACGGCCACGCTCGGCGAGATGGTCGCCGACCCGGGGGCCGAGAAGGCCTACGACCAGGTGCTGGACAGGATGGAGGTCCAGGCCGTGCGGGATCTCGCCGACCGGCTCGACGAGCGCGAGCGCACCGTGTTGCGGGGCCATTACGGACTCGGCCGACCCCAGCAGACGCTGAACGAGATCGGTTCTGACCTGGGGCTCACCGCCGAGCGGATCCGGCAGATCGAGACGACCGCGCTGGAGAAGCTCCGCGAGGCAGCCGCGCAGCCGCCCCAGCCCATCGCCACGGCATTCGAGCCTGGTCGAGGTTGAATTCGGGAGCCCGGCGCTTACCTCTTAAGACATGTCCTCCGAGGCCCTCCTCCGCCACAACGCCTTCATCTACGAGTCCGACGAGGCATACGTCGCCCGCTCGGTCGCGTTCTTGCAGGAGGGACTCGAAGCAGGCGAGGGCTGCGTCGTCGGGAACACGCGCGACGGGATCGCGATGATGCGCGAGGCGCTCGGGCCGGACGCCGATCGGGTGTCGTTCCTGGACGTCGGCTTCACCTACACCCGCCCCGCGCGGACCCTGGCGGCGTACTACGGAGCATTCCTCGAGCACCTCCGACGAGCGCCCGCGGTGCGCGCCGTCGCCGATGTGCAGGTCGGACCCACGCCGGGGGACTGGGACGAGTGGGCGGAGTACGAGGCGATCACGAACCTCACCTATTCCCATCTGCCCGTGTGGGTGCTGTGTACCTACGCGGCGAACGGGCTCCCTGACGCGGTGCTCGAGGCGGTGTGGCGGACGCATCCCGAGGTGCTCACCGACGGGTGGCAGGCAAGCGACCACTTCGAGGATCCCAGGGATCTGGTACGCGAGCTCAACCCCGAGCCGGAGCCGCTCCCTGAGCTCCGCTCGTTCTCGGCCGGCGAGGATCTCGAGCTCTTCCGCGAGCGGCTTGCCCGCGAGCTGGTGGCCGAGCAGGTCCCCGGAGCCAAGGCCCTCGACATGCTCGTCGCGGGCACCGAGGTCGCGGCGAACGCGGTGCGGCACGGTACCGGGATCGAAGAGGTTCGCGTGGGTCGCGCCGATGGTCGATTCGTCTGCGAAGTCATCGACCGCGGAAGCGGGTTCGACGACCCCGTCGCCGGCTACCTCGCGCCGCGCGAGGGAACGGGCACCGGGCTCTGGATCGCTCGCCAGCTGAGCTGGAGGGTCGAGTCCTTCCGCTCGCCGCGAGGCTTCACCGTGAGGATGTGGCTCTAGCGCGCAGGGGGCGTGCGACATTCCGGTTCGGGCGTCTCTTGGGTTGGGCGTCCGGCCGCTTACTGTTCCGGGAGACGGTCGACCCGCCTGGGGGGAACTCCATGCCCCGACATCCATCGCTCGGCACCCACGCCGCTACGGCGCCTGCGCTCCGCGCGCGGGAAGTGCGGTGGCAATGGGAGCAGTTCGTCAGCGACGGTCGGATGCATCGGGGGGTGCGGGTCCCGGTCGCAGCCTCGTGGCGACGATCGCGCGACGCGGGCGTCGACCCCTTGGGAAGCCGGTTGGCGCCGGCGACCACCGATCGTGCCGAGGCCTCCACGCGCTGGGAGGCGCATCCGCTGGCGCAGGCGGCGCCCCTGATCCGGCACCGTCTGGCGAACGTCGCCGGCGAGTCAGACCACCTGATCGTGGTGAGCGACGCGACCGGGGTGCTGCTCATGCTCGAGGGCAACGCCCGAGTTCGCTCTCGTGCGGCCGACTCGATGAACTTCGTCGAGGGCGCCGTCTGGAGCGAGCACGGAGCCGGCACGAACGCCGTCGGGACCGCCCTCGCGGCGGGTCACGCTGTGCAGATCTTCGCCGCCGAGCACTTCGTCGAGGTCGTCCAGGCCTGGACCTGCTCGGCGGCGCCGGTCCACGACCCGGAGACGGGTGAGCTGCTCGGGGTGATCGATCTGACCGGCCTCGAGAAGGACGTGCGATCGCACAGCCTCTACGTCGCCATGACCACTGCCCGAGCGGTCGAAGCACACCTCCTCCACCGGATGCGAGAGCGCGATGAACGGCTGCGGGCGCGCTACCGGGGCCACCTCACCGGCCGGGCGGATCGCCGCGCGCTCGTGGCTCGTACCGGCCGAGTCATCGGCGACGACGCCCGAGGGTGGTTGCGCGGCACGCGGCTCGAGCTGCCGCCCGGCGGAGGCGAGCTGGTCCTCCCCTCCGGGGCACCCGCCTTCGCGGAGCCGGTCGGCGGCGACGAAGGCTTCATCGTGCGGGAGCTGACCCGCAGGCGTGTGCCACCTCGCCCTCCTCTCGACGAGCTGCGCATGCTCGCCGACGAACGTGCCGCGCTGCGGCGCATGGCGACGTTGGTCGCCCGCGGGGTCCCGCCGACCGAGGTGTTCGCCGCGGTGGCGCAGGAGGTCGGCCAGCTCGTGGGCGCCGGCTCGACCCACATGGGGCGCTACGACGTCGACGCCACATCGACCATCGTCGGCAGCTGGAGCACGGACGGACGGCACCTCCCGGTCGGCTCACGGAACCTGCTCGACGGCCCAAGCGTCTCGGCGGCGGTCCATGCGACCGGACGCTCGGCGCGGATGGAGAACGACGATCTTCCGGGCGAGATTGGCGCCGTGAGTCGCGAGCTGGGCCTGCGATCCTCGGTTGGAGCGCCGATCGTCGTCGACGGGCACCTCTGGGGCGTGATGGTGGCCTCGTCGAAGGATCCGGAGCCGCTACCGGCGGATACCGAGTACCGGATCGCCGGCTTCACGGAGCTCGTGGCCACGGCGA
>JAWVFG010000187.1:0-3116 GCA_033856335.1 Solirubrobacterales bacterium | reverse complement strand
CCTCGACGTGTTGCGTCAGGTCGGCGACGTTGAGCAGAAGGCGATCTCCGCCAACAAGGGCGCCGTCGTCAAGCGCCTGGGAGACGGCGCGATGGCCGTCTTCGGCGATGCCGAGCAGGCTGTCTTCGCGGCGCTCGACGCGCAGAAGGGCATCTCCGAGATCGACGTCGGCGGATACCGGCCGACGCAGCGTGCCGGGGTCCACAGGGGTACTCCCCGCAAGGTGAAGGGCGACTTCCTGGGCGTCGACGTCAACATCGCCGCCAGGGTCGGCGACAGCGCAGCGGGCGGTGAGGTCCTGATCTCGCAACCTGTTCGCGAGGAGCTCGACGGCCGCCGCTTCAAGTTCGGCGCCTCCCGCGAGCTCGACGCTCCGGGCGCACCCACCGATCTCACCGTCTGCTCGGTGAGGTCACGGGGACGCCGCTGAACCGCCTGATCAGTAGACGAAGGCGACCGACAGGTAGTAGCCGATCACCACGGTGAAGAGCACCGCGTCGAGGCGGTCGATCAGCCCGCCGTGGGGGCCGAAGAGCCGGCCGGTGTCCTTGACGCCGAGGTCGCGCTTGATCAGTGAGGCGAACAGGTCCCCGATTGGCGCGATCACCCCGATGCACATCCCCATCAGCAGGGCATCTACGCCCGGCAGCCAGTCCTGGTACAGGCCGGCGAACCAGAAGCCCATGGTCGCCCCGACGAAGCCGCCGATCCCGCCCTCCAGTGTCTTGTTGGGCGAGATCCGCGGAGTCATCTTGCGTGAGCCGAACAGCCGGCCGGCCGCGTAGGCGGCGGTGTCGCCCAGGAAGGTCGCCACCAGGACGTCGATCAGTAGAGCACCGCCGTGGAGTGGTAGGTCGCGAAGCAGCACCGCATGGGAGAAGCCGATCCCCATCCAGGCGACGCCGAGGATGGTGAAGGCGATCGAGATCGTGATGGCCTCGTGCGAGCGCCGCGCGGCCGCGAAGGCGAAGGCCAGCGGGAAGATCGCCGCGAAGACGAGCAGGATCTGGAAGGCGCTGCCGTAGTGCGCGGCGATCACCATCCCGGCGACGACGGCGTAGGCCGGCAGCATGATCGGCTGCTCGGGCTCGGCCATACGGAAGAACTCGCGGAGCCCCAGGATGCCCAGGACGATCATGGCCGCGGCGAAGACCGCGCCACCGGCGCCCACGATGGCGACCGCGAAGACAATCCAGGGGATCGCCACCACGACGCGGGAGGTGGTCTCCGACATCTCGGGGACCAGCCGAAGGCGGCGCTTCGGCTTCGGCGCCTCCTCATCGCCTGTGCGCCTGACGATGATCTCGGGCTCGAGCAGGTCGTCGTCGAGCGGCTCGCGCTCGCGAGAGCGTCGCTCCTCGCGATCCCGCTCACCGCGGCCGAACTCGAACGAGGGCGGCTCGAGGTCCTCGGTCATCTCTGCCTCGCCCCGAAGCGCCGCTGACGCTCCTCGTAGGCATCCAGTGACGATTTGAACGCCTCGCGCGTGAAGTCGGGCCAGAGCTCATCGCGGAAGACGAACTCGGAGTAGGCGCACTGCCAGAGCAGGTAGTTGGAGAGCCGCTGCTCGCCGCTGGTGCGGATCAGCAGGTCGGGGTCGTGCATCTCGGGGGCGTAGAGGTGGCTCTGGAACTCCTCCTCCCCGCCCCCACCGTATGCAGCGGCCGCGTCGAGGATCTCGGCGCGGCCGCCGTAGTTGAAGGCGACGAACAGCGTGATCCGGTCGTTGTCCCCGGTCTCAGCCTCGGCCCAGTCCATCCGCTCGGTGAGCTCCTCGCTGATCCCCTCTCGCCTGCCGATGAAGCGCATGCGGACGCCCTCCTCGTTCAGCTCCGGGGTCTCGCGATCGATGCGCTCGGCGAACATCGCCATCAGGCCGTCGACCTCCTCCTTCGGCCGGGTCCAGTTCTCGGTCGAGAAGGAATAGACCGTGAGCTCCTTGACGCCGAACTCGGCAGCGTCGCGCAGACGCGCCTTGACGACGTCGGCGCCCGCCTGGTGGCCCTCGATGACGGGCAGGCCTCGCTGTTGAGCCCAGCGCCCATTCCCGTCGGTGATGATCGCGACGTAGTCGGCTGGCATCAGGAGGGGAGCTCGCGGTCCGGGCTCGGCCTAGACCTCGAGGATCTCCTCCTCCTTGCCCTTCAAGAGAGAATCGATCTCGCCGATCGCTGCGTCGGTCTGCTTCTGGAGCTCGGTCTCGCCGTGGTGCTCCTCGTCGGAGCCGGCGTCGCCCTCCTTCTTCAGCTCGCGGAGGTCCTGCATGACGTCGCGGCGGACGTTCCGCACGGCGACCCGCCCCTGCTCGGCGACCCCGTGCACCACCTTGACCAGCTCCTTGCGGCGCTCCTCGGTGAGCTCCGGGATCTGCAGCCGGATGACGTTGCCGTCGTTGGAGGGCGACAGCCCGAGGTCGGACTCCATGACCGCCTTCTCGATGGCACCGATGGAGGACTTGTCGTACGGGGTGACAGTGAGCATGCGCGCGTCGGTCGCGGCCACCTGGGCGAGCTGCTTGAGCGCCGTCTGCGTGCCGTAGTAGTCGATGTCGAGACGGTCGAGGAGATGCGGCGAGGCGCGGCCCGTGCGCACGGTTGCGAGCTCGCCGCGAGTGGTCTCGACGGACTTCTGCATCCGCTCCTTGGCGTCGGCCAGTAGCTCGTCGATCATCTCGATCATCAGCTGCGCACCCCAGGAGCCGGCTCCGTCGCGGGCTTCGAGGACACCAAAGTGCCGACCCTCTCTCCGCTCACGATCCTATCTATGTTGCGCTCGTCCGCCATGTTGAAGACGTAGATGGGCAAGTCGTTGTCCATGCAGAGCGAGAGGGCGGTCGAGTCCATCACCGTCAGGCCGCGCTCCATCGCCTGGCGGTGGCTGATCTCGGGGAGGAAGCTCGCATTGGGGTCGACGGACGGGTCCGCGTCGTATACGCCCTCCACCCCGTTCTTAGCCATCAGGATCGCCTCGGCGTGGATCTCCAGGGCCCTCAGGGCGGCAGCGGTGTCGGTGGTGAAAAACGGGTTGCCGGTGCCGGCGGCGAAGATCACCGCGCGGCCCTTCTCCAGGTGGCGGATGGCGCGGCGCCGGATGTACGGCTCCGCGACCTCGGTGAC
>JAWVFG010000186.1:0-6031 GCA_033856335.1 Solirubrobacterales bacterium | reverse complement strand
GCCCGAGCAGCTCCGCGAGCAGGTCCCGGTCGAGTGCCAGCGCGGCGGCGCGGCGCTCCGCGTTCGGGGTGTCGCCCTCGTACATGTAGGTGGCGACGTAGTCGAAGAGCAGCGAGGAGGCGAACGGTGAGGCAGTGGGCGTCTCGACCTCGACCATCGTGATCTTGCGCGATTGCAGGTCGCTCAGGAGATCACGGAGCGCCGGCAGGTCGAGGACGTCGCGCATCACCTCGCGGTAGGTCTCGAGGATCACGGGGAAGCGCGGGAAGTCGCGGGCGACCTCCAGCAGGCTCTGGGAGCGCAGACGCTGCTGCCAGAGGGGTGTTCTCTTGCCGGGCCAGGCCCGTGGGATCAGCAGGGACCGGGCGGCGTTCTCTCGGAAGCGCGCGCCGAACAGTGCCGAGCCCGAGAGCTCGCGGATCACGAGGTCCTCGAGCTCGTCGGGCTCGATCATCACCAGGTCGGCGGGTGGCGGCTCGTCGGCGTCCGGTAGGTGGATGACGATCCCGTCGTCAGACCAGATCGCATCGGCCTCGAGCTCGCGCTCGTCGCGGATCTTGGCCGAGAGCGCCAGGCCCCAGGCCGCGTGGACCCGGCCGCCCCATGGCGAGAGGACACACAGGCGCCAGTCGCCAATCTCGTCCCGGAAGCGCTCGACCACGATCGCCTCATCCGACGGGACGACCCGGGTCGCCGCCTGTTGCTCGGTCAGGTAGTTGACGAGGTTCTGCGCGGCGAGCTTGTCGAGGTCGTTCTCCTTGGCGAGCTTCTTCGGATCGGCATTGACCGCCTCGCGACTGAACGCCCCGATCGCCTTGCCGAGCTCCGCGGGGCGGCCGATCCCATCCCCGCGCCAGAACGGGACCGCGCCGGGTGTTCCCGGGGCCGGGGTGACGATCACGCGGTCGCGGGTGATCTCCTCGATCCGCCAGGTGCTCGCCCCGAGCAGGAAGGTCTGGCCCGGCCGCGCCTCGTAAACCATCTCCTCGTCGAGCTCGCCGACGCGGCGTCCGTCGGGAAGGTGAACCCCGTAGAGGCCGCGGTCTGGGATCGTCCCGGCGTTTGCCACGGCCAGCTGGCGAGCACCGGGTCGGCCGCGCATCGTGCCCTTGGTGCGGTCCCAGACGATCCGGGGGCGCAGCTCCGCGAAGCGCTCCGAGGGATAGCGGCCGTCGAGCATGTCGAGCACGTTCTCCAGCTGCTCGCGGGAGAGCTCCGCAAACGGCTGTGCCGAGCGGACCAGCCTCTCCACCTCGTCGATCTCCCACTCGTCCAGCGCGGCCATCGAGACCAGGTGCTGGGCCAGCACGTCCAGCGGGTTCTGCGGGATCACGGTCTCCTCGATCTCGCCGGACCGCATGCGGCGGGCGACCACCGCGCACTCGAGAAGATCGGCCCTGAACTTCGGGAAGATCCGGCCTTTGGAGACCTCGCCAAGGGTGTGACCGGCGCGGCCGACGCGCTGGAGCCCGCGGGTCACCGACTTCGGTGACTCGACTTGGATGACCAGGTCCACCGCCCCCATGTCGATTCCGAGCTCAAGCGAGGAGGTGGCGACCAGGCAGGGGAGCTGTCCCGACTTGAGCAGCTCCTCGACCAGGGCGCGCTCCTCGTGGGACAACGAACCATGGTGAGCTCGGGCGATCTCGGCGGGCGCCTTCTCACCATCCTTGGAGTTGCCCGCGTGTTCGGTGGCCGGCAGCTCCTGCACAATCTCGTCGTTGTGCATCTCGTTGAGGCGCTTGGCGATCCGCTCGGAGGCGCGACGGTTGTTGACGAAGACGATCGTCGAGTTGTGCTCCCGCACCAGCCGCAGAATCTCCGGATAGATCGCGGGCCAGATCGAGCGCGTGTTGGTGGCAGGTTCGACCGAGGCGTCGATCGGTCCGGGATCGATCCGCTCCGGCGAATGTTTCTGATTGGGATGCGGCGTCTTGCCGGTATCGGCCCCGTCACGCCGCTTGTTGGAGAGCGGACTGGGCTCCGCCATGTCCTCGACGGGCACGACGATCTCGAGGTCGAGCTGCTTGGGCTCGCTGGCGTCGACGATCTCGCACTCACGCCCTGCCCCCACGAGGAAGCTGCCGATGCGCTCGAGTGGCCGCTGCGTCGCAGACAGCCCGATCCTCTGGATACCGGCGCCGGTCCCGAGACGATCGAGCCTTTCGAGTGTCAGGGCAAGATGCGAGCCTCGCTTCGAGGGCGCAACCGCGTGGATCTCGTCGACGATCACCGCCTCGACGCCGCCGAGGATCTCGCGCGCGCCCGAGGTGATCATCAGGTAGAGCGACTCGGGCGTCGTGATCAGGATGTCGGGCGGCTCGCGGCGCATCTTCCGGCGCTCGGATTGCGGCGTGTCGCCGGTGCGCAGCGCGACGGAGATGGGCGCTCCGATCCCCTGCAGCGGGGCCCGCAGGTTCCGCTCGATGTCGTAGGAGAGGGCCTTCAGGGGAGAGATGTAGACGATCTGCACCCCGGATCCGAGCCGCTCCGGCTCACGCGCCAGCCGGTCGATGCCCCAGAGGAACGCCGCCAGGGTCTTGCCCGAGCCGGTCGGCGCGCAGATCAGCGTGTGCGCGCCCGAGGCGATCGCCGGCCAGCCCGCCGCCTGGGCGGGCGTGGGGGCCTTGAATGACGCCTGGAACCACTTCCTGACCGGCTCGGAGAAGGGCTCCAGGGGTGACTTTGGGGTCGCGGACGTACTCATGGCCAACCTACTGACCTTACAGATCCGTCAACTCGGCTCAGCCGAGATTCCGCGTATAATCCGGGCTACTTCAGAGCCTTGCCGTACTGGCGCTCGTAGTACTCCCGGTATTCGCCCGAGCGGATCGGAGCCCACCACGCCTCGTTGTTGCGGTACCAGGTCACGGTTCGCTCGATCCCCTCGTCGAAGCTCACACCGGCCTGCCAGCCGAGTCCCTGGAGGCGAGCCGCCGACAGCGAGTAACGGCGATCGTGGCCCGGCCGGTCGGTGACGTACTCGATCAGGGACTCATCCCGCTCGGTCAGCGCGAGGATTCGTCTGATGACCTCGATGTTCGGCAGCTCGTCGGGGCCCCCTACGTTGTAGACGTTCCCGGGCTCGCCCTTCTCGAGGACGGCGTCGATCGCCGCGCAGCAGTCCTCCACGAAGAGCCAGTTGCGGACCTGCATGCCATCCCCGTAGACAGGCAGCGGGTCGCCGGCCAGGGCATTGAGGATGCAGAGGGGGATCAGCTTCTCCGGATGCTGGCGAGGGCCGTAGTTGTTCGATGCGCGGATGATCAGCGCCTCGGCTCCGTAGGTCCGCGCAAAGGCGGAGACGAGCAGGTCACCGCCTGCCTTGGAGGCGGAGTACGGGGAGGAGGGGTTGAGCGGCGATTCCTCGGTCGCCGATCCCTGGACGAAGTCGCCATAGACCTCGTCGGTCGAGACCTGCAGGTGCCGCACGCCGGCGTCCCGGGATGCCTCGAGCAGCACGTAGGTGCCGAAGACGTCGGTTGTGATGAATTCGCCCGGCGCCTCGATCGAGCGATCGACGTGCGACTCGGCCGCGAAGTTGACGACGGCGTCGCAGCCGTCGACGGCCGACCTGGCGGCGTCGCGGTCGGCGATGTCGGCCTCGATCAGCTCGAAGCGATCCTCCGGCAGCCCGTCGAGGTTTTCGGTGCGGCCGGCGTAGGTGAGCTTGTCGAGCACTCGCACCGTGTCGTCGGGATTGCCCTCGAGGTGCAGGCGCACGTAGTTCGAGCCGATGAAGCCGGCGCCGCCGGCGACCAGGAGCTTCATGCCGCGTCCTGCCCCGTGTCCGCTCCGTCGGACCCGTCGTCCCAGGTCACGTCGTCGAGGGGCAGCTCGGTCTCGCCGGTGATCTCCTCGCCGTCCGCCTCCCGCTCCTGGCGCTCGCGCCGCGTCCAGTCGAGCATGGGCTGGCGCCGCGACGAGCTCGAGCGCTGCCTCTTCGGAGACTCCTCCTCAATCGCCTCACGGCGGGCCAGGTAGTCGGACAGGCCGCGCTGCCAGGTGGGCAGCTTGATCGGGGCGGATCGGCGGCTGATCAGAACGGAGTTTGCCGGGCGCTTCGCGGGCCGCTCCATCATGTCGGTGGTCGACGCCATCACTCGGGTGACGACCTCGGCCTGGCGGAAGATCTCCATCGCAAACTCGTACCAGGAGCAGCTTCCCTCGCCCGCCATGTGGTGGATGCCGTAGGCGGAGCTGTCGACCAGGCGCAGCAGGCCGACCGCCAGATGGCCGGTGTAGGTGGGGCATCCGACCTGGTCGTGGACGACCACGACCGGGCCGCCCCCCTGGCCCAGCCGGAGCATCGTCTCGACGAAGTTCCCCCCGTGCGGCCCGTAGAGCCAGGAGGTCCGGACGATGAAGCTGCGCCCGTTGACGAGCGAGGTCGCACGCTCCCCGGCCAGCTTCGTCCGGCCGTATGCGTTGATCGGGTCGGGGTCGTCGGACTCCCCATACGGCCCGCCGGTCCCGTTGAAGACGTAGTCGGTCGAGGGATAGATGATCTTGGCGTCGACCTTGGCCGCGGCGCCCGCGACGAAGCCCGCGCCCTGCGAGTTGATCACGGACGCGTCGTGCTCCGACTCCTCAGCGGCGTCGACGTTGGTCCAGGCCGCGCAGTTGATGATGGCCCCGGGACGCTCGCGGATGATCAGCCGCTCGACCTTGGCCGGGTCGGTGACGTCGAGGTCGTCGTGGGTGAGCGCGATCACCTGATGGCGCATGTTCTCCGCCAGCCGGACGACGTCGTGGCCGAGCATGCCTCCGGCTCCGGTGACCATGAGCTTCATGGGATCGAGATGTCGGCGTTGTCGCCCACCAGGAACCTGAGCGTCTTCGGCATGCCCTCGCTGCGGCTCAGGCTGACGTTCCTTCCCAGCAGGCTGGCTTCCATCCGAGCGTGCAGGTCCCTGATGCTCGACCCCGCCAGGACGATGGAGTGCTCGACCTCCGAGCCGGTGATCACGACGTCGCGATCGATCGCCGTGTACGGGCCGATGTATGAGTCCGAGATCTGGGTTCCCGCGCCGATGATCGCGGGGCCGCGAACCACGGTTCGCTCCAGCTTCGCCCCCTTCTCGATCACGACCTTGCCCTCGACGCGGCACGCGTCGTCGAGCTCCCCGTCGATTCGCTGTTCGATGTCCTCGAGCACGAGACGGTTGGCCTCGAGCATGTCCTCGAGCATCCCTGTGTCCTTCCACCAGCCCTTGACGATGTGCGGCTCGACCCGGAGGTCCGCCTCGATCAGCGCGTCGATCGCGTCGGTGATCTCGAGCTCGCCACGGGCGGAGGGCTCGATCGCGTGCGCGGCTTTGAAGATCGAGGGCCCGAACATGTAGACGCCCACCAGCGCCAGGTCGCTGGGTGGGTCCTTCGGCTTCTCGACCAGCCGGACCACCCGGTCCCCGTCGAGCTCGGCGACGCCGTAGGAGGAGGGATCGTCGACGGGCGTCAGCAGGATCAGGGCGTCGGGCTCAGAGCGGCGGAAGACCTCGACGAGGTCGACGATCCCATCGCGGAGCAGGTTGTCGCCGAGGTACATGACGAACGGGTTCTGCCCCAGGAAGCCCTCGGCCGTGAGCAGCGCATGGGCGAGCCCCAGGGGAGCCTCCTGCTCGATGTAGGTGATCGAGGCGCCGAAGGCCGACCCGTCGCCGGCCGCCTGCCTGATCTCCTCGCCCGTCTCGGGCGCGATGATGATGCCGATCTCAGTGATCCCGGCCTCGACCAGCGCCTCGATCCCGTAGAAGAGCACGGGCTTGTTGGCCACCGGCACGAGCTGCTTGGCGGACGTGTGCGTGATCGGGCGCAGTCGAGTCCCGGCCCCTCCCGAGAGGATCAGCCCCTTTAGATCTTCCATGCGCCGCTGAGGCTACAGCGACCGTTTCCCTAATAGATGCCGCCGAGCTTGCGATGGTCCCAGGTGGCGGTCCGCTTCGGGTGGAAGTGGATTGCCACACGCTTCGGCGCTTGAGCTTGGAGGGCCGCGGCGGCGTCGCCCTCGACCGACTCGATTCCCTCTGAG
>JAWVFG010000185.1:0-29774 GCA_033856335.1 Solirubrobacterales bacterium | reverse complement strand
GCCGCCGAGCTTGCGATGGTCCCAGGTGGCGGTCCGCTTCGGGTGGAAGTGGATTGCCACACGCTTCGGCGCTTGAGCTTGGAGGGCCGCGGCGGCGTCGCCCTCGACCGACTCGATTCCCTCTGAGTAGCGGACCGTCAGGTCCTTGGCGAAGTCGACGATCAGGTCGACGTCGCGGATCAGCTCCGCCTCCGTCTCGATTTGCACGCCGCGCAGCTCGCCGTACTCGAACCCGGTCTCGATCAGCAGCGTCGCGCGCGGGTCGCGCTCCAGGTTCTTCACCTTCTGGGACTTGGCGAAGGTCCAGACCCAGATGTCCCCGTCGCGCGGGACGTACCAGAGGGGCATCATGTGCGGCCAGCCGCGAGGACCGATCGAGGCGACGACCACGACCCGCTCGGCCTCGACCAGCTCGCGTTGCTCCTCGTCCGAGAGCTTGATCTGGTCCCGGCGTGAGGGCATCAGGGCGAGCGCGGCTCGCCGCCCGCCGGGCTCAGCACCAGGGTCTCGAAGGGGCCCTCGCCCGCCATCGGCTGCATCGCCCCCGCCTCCCAGCCAGGTTGGAGGTCGTCGTAATGGCTGCTCCAGGCGTGCCCCGACTGGCCGGTGAACGCCTGCCAGCGCGACCGGTCGGGCGCGGAGGGGTCGGCCACCATCCGCCAGCTCGGCGCCCAGATCGCCTCGTACGGATCGTTCGGGTCGTAGGCGATCTGCGCGACGGTCTCCTGCCCGCCGCCGGGGTGCAGGGTGCGGTTGAAGACCCAGTCGGCGATGGGATTGAGGGCGCCCAGCGCATGGGGAAACCGCAGCTCATGGACGCGGCCCCACTGCCATGCCTCGGGGTCCGGGCCGAAGCGCTCCTCGAGGTCGTCGAGCGCCCCACGGAGGGCCTCCAGCGCGAGCTCGTCCCACGAGCCGCCGATCAGCTCATCGTCTGCTTCCGCCCAGAGGCCGAGCAGGTGAGAGTGCCAGCGCCACGGCGAGGTGACATGGGCGATGAAGCCGTTGTCCGCGCGGTCGAGGTAGCGGTCCGCGAGGTCCCGGTCGCCGATTGCGGCCCTGGTGAACTCGCGCGCCAACCGCAGCAGGAACGCCTGGTAGATAGTGCCCGCCACCGTCCGCGGGCTGAGGGTCCGGTCCCAGCTCTTCAGGCGCTCGATGGCGCTCGTCTCTCGCTGGCTCGTCGGCTCCAGGCGAGCCAGCCGGTGAACGACCTCGTCGCCGGGGATCGAATAGAGGTCGGTCTGTATGCGGCGGAAGCTCTCGAGGTCGTGCTCCTCGGTCTCCTCCAGGAGCTGCTCGATCCTCGCGGCCCGGTAGCCGTCGAGCCAGTCGCTCGTGATGTGGTGCGGGTATGAGTCGTCGACCACCCGGTTGTTCGCGGTGACGATGTACCCCTGCTCGGGGTCGACCAGCTCCGGCAGCTCGTCATAGGGGACCCAGCCGTCCCATTCGAATTCGCCGGTCCAGCCCGGCTTCGGCAGGTCCGGGCAGTCGCCCCTTCGCTTCGGGATCCGGCCCATCATCTTGTAGCCGATGGATCCGTGCCGATCGGCCCAGACGAGATTCGACACTGGCATCGTCACGTCGCGCAGCAGCTCGACCAGCTCCGGACCGCTTCGCGGCTCGAGCACCCCGACGTGCGCGTACGAGATCGATGGTTCGTCGAGCGCCGCCCAGCGCAGGGCCAGTGGCTGCTCGTCGTCGGCGCCGAGTGCCTGGTTGACGATCGGGCCGTGGTGGGTGAGGCGCACCTCGTGGCGCTCCGGCTGATCCTGCCCGCGGATGGCGATCAGCTCCTCGATGATCTCCAGGGGTCGCTTCTCCCCCTGGAACTCGTAGCTCTGGTCCTCGATCCGCTCGACGAAGAGGTCCTCGACGTCCGCCATCACGTTGGTGAACGAGAAAGCGACGTCATTGTTCTGGCCCAACGAGATTCCCGGCAGGCCCGGGATCGACGCGCCCCGGCAGGTCCGGCCATCGAGCTCCAGCGCGATCTCGTACCAGACTCCCGGCATCCCGCTGGGCAGGTGAGGGTCGCCGGCGAGCAGGGCGCCGCCCGTCGCGGAGCGGCTTGGGCTGACGGCCCAGTTGTTGGAGCCGCTGGCGGCGGCCGCGAGCCCGATCTGATCCCGGACTCGGCCAAGCTGCTCGGCCATCCCGAGGCCGTTTCCGTTGAAGCCCTGCCCGGGCCGGAGCACGATCGGATTGCCCTTCGGGTAGGTGGGATCGATCTTGGTGGCGCGCTCCTCGCCGAGCTCGCGGACCAGATCGGCGCGCAGCAGCTCTCGCTCCCAGTTGGTCGAGAGCCCGAACGAGAGAAGCTTGCCGCCCGCGAGCATGTCGGCGGGCCTCCACGGCTCGAACTCGAGGCGGAGGAGCTGGAACTCGGCCGGCGGCGCGGAGGCGGTTCGCGCCGCCTCGTTGAGACCGGCGCAGTAGGCGTTCAGCAGCGGCCGGAGGTCGGTGTCGAGCTCGGCCTCCTCCCTCAGGGCGACGCGACGCAGGCCGAGGGTCCGCATCAGCCGGTCGACCGGGAGACCCGCCGGCCCGGCGACCTCCGCGACCCTCCCGGAGCAGATCCGGCGCTGGATGTCGATCTGCCAGAGGCGGTCCTGGCCATGGCAGAAGCCCTGGCCGAACCAGAGGTCGGCGGCGGTCTGGGCCCGCACGGTGGGCATGCCCCAGCGGTCGCGGGCGATCTCTACACGGCCTTCGAGGCCGGCGACGCTGATCTCGCCCGCCGTGCGCGGAAGTGGGTGCCGGAACAGGCGCCACCAGAGGCCGGCCGCCGTCGCACCGAAGAGCGCAGAGCCGATCCCCATCCCCTTGACGCCACCGCGCAGCACGCGGCCTGGATCGATACCCATTCGAGGTTCATACCAGGGGCGAGGTCTCGGCGGTCAGTCGCGTAAACCGGCTGGCAGGCGCCCCTCGTCCTGGAGTTTCTCGAGGTGGGCCTGCATCGCCACCGCGGCAGCTCCCCGGAGCTGTTCGGGGACGTCGTCCCAGACCTCGGCGAGGAGCGCGGCCCGCGAGCGCTCGCCGCGATCGAGTGCGGCGAGCAGCCTGCGCTCGCGCATCACCCGGTGCTCGATGTACTCGGCGATCTTGGCCTGTGGGTCGTGGACCTCGGGGCCGTGGCCGGGGTAGAGAACCTGGAGGTCGAGCTGCTGGAGGCGCTCCAGGGAGCGCATGTAGTCGAGCAAGGAGCCGCCCATCTCGCGTGGCCCGACGATCGTCGAGCCCATGCCGAGGATCAGGTCGCCGGTGAAGCAGGCCTTCTCGAGCAGGAAACACAGGTGGTCCGCGGCATGACCCGGCGTGGCGATCACCAGCATGCCGGCGACGGTCTCTCCGTTCGCGGGCCGCGCCGGTTCGATCCCGAGCGCCTCGACAGCGTCGCTGTGGTCGCCATGTCCGTGGGTGAGCAGGACCGTCCCGATGCCGCCGCGGGCCTCGGCTGCCTCCCGGATCGCCTCGATGTGGCCGGGGTCTTTGGGGCCCGGGTCGATGACCACCGCCGGGTCGCGGCCGACCACATAGGTGTTCGTCCCCTCCAGGGTCATGGGCCCGGGATTGGCGGCGGTCAGGCGCTCGAGGTCGATCGGCATCGAAGGGATTGTGACGCTTGACATGTGACCAAACAGTCACCTATACTCCGCCCCATGGATGAGGTGTTCAAGGCACTCGGCGACCCGACCCGGCGCGGTCTGCTCGACCAGCTGTTCAAGCAGGACGGGCAGACCCTGAGCGCTCTCGAGGGCCGGCTGCCGATGTCGCGCTTCGGCGTGATGAAGCACCTGAAGGTTCTGGAGGAGGCAAACCTCGTGGTCACCCGCAAGCGGGGCCGCGAGAAGCTCCATTTCCTGAACCCCGTCCCGATCCGGCTCGTCTACGAGCGCTGGGTCAGCAAGTACGCGGAGCCCTGGGCCAGTGCGCTCACGGGCCTAAAAACAGAACTCGAGGAGGAAGAACATGGCTGAGCAGTTCGACGTACCCCACCAGATTCAACTGACCCCGGATCCCAATGGAAGCGGCGGGATGGCGGTGTTCGAGATCTACATCAAGACAACGCCGGAGCGTCTCTGGGAGGCGATCACCGACCCCGAGATGCGCGCGAAGTACAGCTTCGGGGTCGGTACGACCTCGGACTGGACGTCGGGATCCGAGTACACCTCCGGCATCCCCGGGGTGATCGACATCGCCGAGGGTGAGAACCTCGAGGTCGATCCGCCCAACCGGCTTGTCCAGAGCTTCACGGCTTTGTGGAGCGACGAGGTGAAGGCCGCCGGCGCCTCACGGGTGACTTGGGAGATCAGGCAGGTCGCCGACTCGTGCCAGCTGACCGTGATCCACGATCAGCTCCCGATCGACGCCAACGGCGAGCTCTACGGCGGGTGGCCGATGATCCTCTCCGGGCTGAAGACCCTGATCGAGACCGGAGAGCTGCTCGACACCCCTGGATCGCTGCGCTACTCGCAGAGCACGGCGGGCTGACATGATCGAGGCGTCGTCCATTCGGGCGGCGCCTCGACCGTGACCCATACAGAGGAGGACCATGACCACCGACACACAGCTGCTCAACGGCGTCGACTTCATCGCGGTGCCGACCAAGGACTACGAGGCCGCCAGCAAGTTCTACGGCGAGGTGCTCGGGCTCCCGTTCGGAAAGCGGTGGGGTGAGATGCCCGCCGGCGAGTTCGAGACCGGGACCGTGACCCTCGCGGTGATGCAGGTGGACGCGTTCGGGATGGACTTCGTGCCGCACGGAACGCCGATCGAGTTCCACGTGGACGATTTCGAGGCCGCAAAGGCCGAGCTCGAGTCCCGCGGCGTCGAATTCGTCGGCGACGTGATCGACAGCGGCGTCTGCCACCAGGCGATCTTCAGGGATCCCGACGGCAACACGCTGGCGATCCACCACCGGTACGCGGCTGGCCAGCCTCCCCAGGCTTAAGCGGCCTTGACGGGCGTAGCGCCGGCGTCGACCTTGAGCTCGTCGGCGACCGCCTCACGGGCCGACTCCGGCTCCAGGACGACGAGCTCGCCGGCGCCCTTGAGGATCTCTCGCAGGAGCCAGTCGGTGCTGCCGTAGGGAACCTCGATCAGCACCGCGTCGTCCGCGAGCTCCTCGGTCACCGTGTGCTCCTCGCGCGCCCAGCGGGCACGCTCCGGGGAAACCCAGACTCGCGCCACGTCGGCGGACGGGACGTGCTCGCCTGACAGCCAGCCTCCCTCGATCGCTGCGAGCTCCTCGACCTCGGGGCGCGGCTCGAAGCTCTCCTTGGAGACCTCGGCCTCCTTGATCCGGTCGAGGCGAAAGTGCCGGACGTCCTCGCGGCGGCGGTCGTAGGAGGCGACATACCAGCCCTCCGGGCCATTGGCGAGCTGGTACGGCTCGATCTCGCGCTTGGTGAACTCGTCCTCGTTCTCCTTGTAGTAGTGGATCTCGAGGACCCGCTGTCCCTCGATCGCCTTGTTCACCTTGCGCGCCACGTCGGAGTCGTCCCCGCCGGAGGCGGCGATCTCGAGCCCCTCCTCGGAGGGGTCGTGACCGAGCGCGGTGACGATCTTCTTCCGGGCGCTGGTCAGGCCGGTCTGGGGGAGGTGGTCGCCGAACAGGTCGATGGCCGCCACCAGCGCCTTCGCCTCGAGCGGCAAAAGCCTGGCGGGCTTGGCGAAGTTGTCCCCGTAGGGCTCGGCGTCGACCTCGATCTCGTTGCCCTGCAGCTCCGCGTACAGGACGTAGGTCCCACCCCCGAAGTTGACGACGTTGAGCAGGTCGATGTCCTCCCGCAACTCCTCGTCGGTGACGTGCAGCCGATGCTTGACGTCGGCGACCGGCAGGCGGGCCTCGCCCTTGGCCGACTCGATCAGCATCCCAGCCAGCGTGACCAGGCGGGCGAAGCGCTCGGGGCGGATCGAGGACTCCGATCGTCCGCTCGAACGGGCTGCGCGCGGCGCCGGGGGGACGGTCCGGACCGACTCGGCCGGCTCGAAATCGGCGCTGTGCCGCTCACTGAGCAGCTCGAGGCGCTCCGCCACCTCATCGGCGAGCTCGGGCGGATCCAGCACGGTCGCGTTCTGTCGCCAGTGCAGCACCCAGGCGACCATCTGGCGGCTCGAGGCGTACTCCGTCTCGAAGATCCGGCCCTTGCCGTTGGAGCCGTCGCCGCGGCCGGGATTGCGGAACTCGCCGTATGCGCCGAAATCGCGTTCGACGAGCCAGGCGATGCGCTCCTTGAGGAAGACCTTCGCCGTCCCCTGGATCTCGCCCAGCTGCCATTCGGCCTTGCGCGCGTAGTCCCGGCGCTCGAAGTCCTCTGGTGGAGAGAAGTCGTGCTCCGCCTTGGAGGCGTAGGAGACCTTGCCGCGGATCCGGGAGAGCCGGAAGACTCGAATGGCGTCCCGCTCGTGGGACTTGCCGATCAAATAGAACTGCCCCCCCCGGTAGACCAGGTGGTACGGGTCGACCTTCCGCTTCTCCTCCGAGTCGCGCTCGATCGTGTAGTAGGTGAACTCGATCGTCTTGCGCCGCGAGATCGCCGTCTCGATCTTCGAGAGCCGCTGCGAGACCTCGGCGCCGTCGGCTTTGGCCGTCATCCGCACCTCGACCGAGGACTGCTCGGGAGCCGTCAGCGGGCTCGGGCGGCCCCAGGAGACCTGCTGGAGCGCGAGGCGCAGCGGCTCGGCGTAGGCGAACTCGCCATCGAGCAGGTGAAGCGCCGTCTGCAGCGCCGCCAGCTCGTCATCTCCGAAGCGGATCTCCGGCAGGTAGTAGTTCTCGGGCGGCAGCGAGTAGAGCTCGGACTCGTAGCCCTGGAGGCTCTCGCCGGGCTTCTCCACCTGCAGGGTGATGCCGAGGGCATCGAGCTCCGCGCGGTCGGCGTAAAAGCGGCGCGCGAAGGCGTCGTCGTTCATGTCGCTGTATCCCTCCACCTCGCGCTTGATCTCGAGGGCCGAGGTCGGCCGGCCCTGCGCCATCTGGTAGGAGATCAGCGAGAGCTGGCGGTTCAGCTTCTCTGTGTCCTTGTCCATCCGCACGCAGGATAGACGCGGGATTCGCCCGTCCTGGCGCCGTGCGTCACGCGTCCGAATCCATTTCCGCAATTTGCGCCGCTAGGCGCGCGAAGCTAAGCCGCTCTGGAGCCGAAGAACGCCGAGCCGTCGATGCCCCGGTCGAAGCGCGACCAGCTCTCGCCGTCGGCGAGCTCCTTCTCCAGCCGGTCGAAGCTGCCGAGCTTGCCACCGAGGTTGTCCATCGTGTGGACGAGGGTCGCCTCACGGGTGGCGGGGACGACGGGCGACCCGTGCTCGAGCTGCCCGTGGTGGGAGAGGATGATGTGGAGGATCGCCTGGGCGAGGTCGGGATCGAAGCCCTCGATCCGCTCGATCTCGCGGCGGACCTTGTAGTAGCCGCGGGGGATCTCACCCTCCAGGCGGCCGGCGTCCGTCAGCTCGATGGCCAGCGGATCGTCGTTGTAGGCCTCGGTCTTGCCGATGTCGTGGAGCATCGCCCCGGTGACGGCGATCTCGCGGTCGAGGCCGGGGAAGAAGTTGGCCGCGGCGCTGACCGCCTGGGCGACCGAGAGGGTGTGCTCGAGCAATCCGCCCGCGTAGGCCTGGTGGTAGTGCTTGGCGGCCGGGGCGTCACGGAAGCGGGCCCATGACTCGGTATCGGCGCCGAAGAAGCGGTCGAGCAACTCCCTCAGCGAGGAGTTCTGCACGGTGTCGATCAGCGCCCGCAGGTCGGTCTCGAGCAGCTCGACCGACCGCAACGGCCCTTCCGCGAGCTGTTCTGCGTCGTATTCGCCCGGTCCGGCGGGTCGCACCGCGGCGAGCTTGATCTGCCTGCCGAACTGGGGATGGATAGAGAAGCTGCCCGTGACGAGGACGATCGAGCCGGGGGCGCAGGCCTCGAAGAGCTCGGCGACACCATCCCAGGCGATTGCCGGCACGGTCCCGGTCTTGTCCGCCAGCACTATCCGCAGGAAGTGCTCGCCGTTGCGCTTCTGGCGGCGATCGCGCTCACGGACGACGAAGGCGCCGGCGACCTGATCGCCGTCGGACATCTCCCGCAGCAGGCGCGTCTGGCTCGCCGGGGGCTCGCTGCTGCTGCTGTTCTCGAAAAGCGACTCCGCCATCAGGTCACTGAAATTAGAGGCGTCTGCGGACAGGATTCTCCGTCGGGATGACCGGCTTGGTCACAAGAATGGCCCTGATGAGCGACGGCGAGGAGCGCAAGAAGGGCGTCGAGGCCGAGCGCGAGCCCAACTTCCTCCTAGCGCCATTCGAGCGGCGCTTCCTGCCCTGGGCGGCCGGACGCCTGCCGCGCCGGATCCTGCCGGACGACATGACCGCGCTCGGAGTGCTCGCGGCCTTCGGAGTCTGCGCGGCCTATCAGCTCTCCAACAACGGCCGTGGCTGGCTCTGGGCCGCGAGCGGGCTGCTGGTCCTGCAGTGGGTGGGGGACAGCCTGGACGGGACGCTCGCACGGGTACGCGGGATCCAGAGGCCCAAGTACGGCTTCTACCTCGACCACATGGTCGACGCGATCGCAACGGCAGCGATCGGGCTGGGCCTCGGTCTCTCTCCCTTCATGCTGCTCTCGATCGGGGCGCTGATCGTCGTCGGCTACCTGATCCTCTCCATCAACGTCTACCTCGAGAGCATGGCCTTCGGTCGCTTCCGCCTCGGGTATGGGCTGCTCGGCCCGACGGAGATCCGCGTCGTGCTGATCCTGCTCAACACCGCGCTCGCCATCGGTCTCGGCCTGGACTTCCGCCTGCTGGAGCTCAACCTCACCGTCTTCGACGTGATCGGCCTGGGGATCGTGACGTTGATGATCACGCTGCTTTTGGTCCGGGTGTTCGGCAACCTGCGTGAGCTGGCCAGGGAGGAGCCATCAGCACCCCGGCGGTGAGCCAGGAGGAGGTCCGCGTCTCGTCGATCGAGCTCTTCTTCGACCTCGTCTTCGTCTTCACGATCACGCAGCTGACCGCCGTGCTGGCTCACAAGCCGGACGGCGAGAGCCTCGCCCAGATCGTCCTAATGCTGACCGCCATCTGGTGGATGTACGCGGCCTTCGCCTGGCTCACCAACGCGGTCCCACCAGTCCGGACCGCGCTGCGGCTGTCCCTGATGGCGGGCATGGCCGCCTTCTTTGTGATTTCGCTGACGATTCCGACGGCGTTCGATGGGGACGGCGTGGTCTTCGCGTGCGCCTATATCGCGGTCATCGTCATCCATTCGATTCTCTATACGCAGTCGGCGAGCTGGTCGGTCGCAGCGGTATGGGTGCTCGCCCGCATGAACCTCCTCGCTGCGGCCCTGATCCTGGCGGCGACGATCATCGGTGGCGCCTGGGAGTACGTGCTCTGGGGCCTCGCGGTGTCCACGTTCGTCATCACGCCTTGGCTGCTCCCCGAGGAGTCAGGCTGGATCCGGCCGTCGCATTTCGTGGAGCGCCATGGCCTGGTGGTGATGGTCGCGCTCGGGGAATCGGTGGTCGCGGTCGGGATCGGGGCGTCTGGAATCAAGATCACCGGAGAGATGCTGGCGGTCGCAGTGCTCGGCCTGATCGTCAGCGCGGAGCTCTGGTGGGTCTACTTCGGGGGAGACGACATCGAAGCCGAGGGGGCCCTGGGCCGGATGACGCCAACCAGGCGGGAGTTCAACGCCGCCAACGTGGCCTACTACTGGGCCCATCTGCTGCTCCTGCTGGGGATCATCTGCGATGCGGCGGCACTGGAGCGGGCGATCGGCCACCCCTTCGATTCGCTTGACTTCGCGCGGGCGCTGGCACTGGGAGGCGGGACCGCGCTGTATTTGATCGGCCACGCGTGCTTCCGCCGCGCCCTCAACCTGCCGGTGCGGCCTTGGCGCGCCCTGGCGGCGCTCCTCGCCCTGGCGACCATCCCCCTCGGGACCGAGGTCTCCGCGCTGGCCCAGCTGGGCGCCCTTGCCGCGAGCCTCGGAATCTGTCTGGCGCTGGAGGGCGATCCCGAGGCGGCCTCCGTTCCGGCCGGCTAGCCGAGCGCCTCGCGGACGAACTCGATGTCGGCGCGCATGTCCTTGGCGCCGCCGGGCGTCTCGACCACGACGGGCGGGCCGGCGGCCTTGATCATCTCGCGCAGGACGTCGGTGCCGATCTCCCCCTTGCCGAGGTTGGCGTGGCGGTCGGCGCCGGTGCCGGGCGGATCCCGCGAGTCGTTCGCGTGCAGCAGGTCGATCTTCCCGACGATCGCGAGCACCCTCTGCACCGCGTCGCCGAGTGCCTCGCCCGCCGCGTGCGCATGGCAGGTGTCGAAGCAGAAGCCGACCTCCACGCTCGTCTTGGCCTCCGACACCGCTTTCCAGAGCTGCGCAAGCGCATCGAAGCGCCGAGCCACTGCGTTCTCGCCGCCGGCGGTGTTCTCGATCAGCACCGGCACCTTCGACTCGAGCATCTCCAGCGTCCGCGGCCAGCGGCCGACGCCTTCGCTGAGCCCATCCTCGGCGTGACCGGCGTGGACGATGACAGCCGCGGCGCCGACCTCCGCGGCCGCGTCGCAGGTCTGCTGGAGGATCTTGCGGGAGCCGTAACGGACGTTGCTGCGAGGCGAGCAGACGTTGATCAGGTAGGGCGCATGGACGTAGAGCGGGACCGGGGAGTCACGCAGCTCCTCGGCGTCCTTCCGAGGAGGCGGCTTCTTCCACCCCTGGGGGTCGGAGAGGAAGATCTGGATGCAGTCCGCTCCGATCGCCTCGGCCTCCCGGAGCGGCCGCTTTGGCGCCACATGTGCACCCACCATTTTCTTCGTACGCGCCATCCGACGCGACACTCCCCTACTTGTTGAAGGAGATGACCTGCTGGATGCCGCTCGGCCGGTTCGTGTACCGCATCGTGACCAGGGGGAGCGGGGCGAAGTGGATCTGCTCCGCGGTGGCGCTGGCCCGCCACGCGGCGGGGTCGGCGGTGCCCTGCTGGGCAGTCAGCTGGCTGCCGGCAGCCTGGATCGCGGTCCACACTTCCTGACGGCAGAGGTTGAGATGGCCCTTGCCGCAATAGGTGAGGTTGAACTGGTCTGGCAACCGCTTCTTCTTGGCGAGCAGGCCCCGGATGTCGCGGTCGAAGTACTGGTACCAGCCGGAGTACTGGCCTCCAGGGGGCTGGTCGAAGCGGCTGGAGATGCTGTTGAGCTGCGGGAGCAGGGTCTGACCGAGCCGGGCCGCCAACTCGTTGTTGACGATGTTCGGATAGGCGGCGTCCATGATCGCGGCGCCGGGATAGTCGATGTTGCCGTCGCCGTTCAGGTCGAGGCGGTTGCCACCGTGCTGGCGCCACTGGTTGAGCAGGTCGAGCATCTGCTGCGCCATCGGCGAGGGCGCCTTCGAGCCCCTCAGCAGCCGGTCGAGCAGCGGCACCATCACGATCGCCCGCACGTCCTGGGTGGCGGAGGCGTTCATCGCCGAGGCGATCGACTGCGGCGACCACCTGCCCTTCTTCTCCAGGCGCTTCAGGTTGAAGTTGAGGAGGTTGATCCGGCCCACCGAGCCGTTTCTGTCCCACTGGTCGTCGGCGGCGCCGAAGCCCCGGGCCGCGCCGTTGTTCCAGTTGGTCAGGTAGCCCCGCCGGGGGTTGACGCCATGAATGTGGTCCATCGGCGGAAGGAAGCCCCTCCACTCGTACTTGCCGGTGCCCTTGGTGGGCAGGCCGGGGTCGACCTGCGGATTACGGATCGGCAGGCGGCCGCTCGTGTACTCCGCGATCTTCCTGCTGTCGATGTAGAAGGAGTTGAAGGTCTGCGGCGTAAGCGCCGCAGCCTTGAAGAAGGTCTGCGGGCTCTTCACCTGGCCGTCGGACAGGCGCCGGAAGAAGAGCTGGTCAAGGACGTCCTTGCCATAGCTCGAGCGCTTCTGGGAGATCGCGACGGTGCGCCCGTGGACTTTCCCATAGCCCTCGACCGGTCCGTGCACTGTGGTCAGAAAGGTGACCGGCTTCCCGTTCAGCGTCCCCGCGTCGAAGTGCCCCATGGCTCGGCACTTGCCCTTGTACATGTACTTCTCGGTGCTGCCGCCGCAGAGTGTCTCGGCGAACTGGTCGATGATGTCCCCGCTCGCTGAGGTGAGCGTGGTCGAGAATCGCGGGGTGCGGCCGATCAGCAGGTAGCCCGGGAAGGGCGCCGAGGTGGCGCCGCGCCAGTGCAGGTGTGGCGCGTGCATGTCCATCTCTAGGACCAAGCCCGGGAAGAAGTAGCTGATCTGGGGACCGCCGACCAGGATCGGATGCCCGGTGCTGGAGTGGCGACCGGTGACCATCAGCTCATTGCTGGCCTGCACGGGCTTGGTCGCATACTTGCGGGCGATGCTCGCGGGAACCGCGGGCGTCGGGCTGAAGCTGTTGTTGTCGAGGACCACGCTTCCCGAATGCTTCTTCGGGATGTGCCCGTACGGGAAGCTTCCGTCGACAGAGGTGACGCTGCGCGGGTTCTTGAACTGGCGCAGGTCGTTGAAGGCCTGCATGCCCCGCCGGGCGCCGAGCTGCTTATCGAGGCCGCTCAGGAACATGGAGCGGTTGGCCTCATCGCCTCCGCCCTGGCCGAGGAACTGGCCCTTGAGCGCATTCACCGCGTATACGTCGTTGCGGGTCCAGGGCGGGTTGGTGGAGTGGCTGGCCGCGAGATAAGCGTTGATGCCCGCGATGTAGGTATCGATGTCCCGCAGCACGGCGCGCCCCTCCTTGCCGTGACGCTTCAGCGCCCTGGTCTCACCGGAGACCACGGCCTCCGTTTGGGCGCTGGGCACGAAGTTCTGGAGCGACGACACCAGCCCGATGGCGCTCAGCCCGGGGGCGTCGATGACCGCGACTCGGGAGTCGTAGCGAGCCTGCTGGAGCAAGAGCCCGCGATCCTCCGCGAGGATCCAACCCGCCGTCTCGACGCCGCCCTGATGGGTCTGCGCGTAGACGTGCGGGATGTTGAAGCGGTCGCGCAGGAGCGTGACCCCTGGGAACGGCACGCTCTCCGGCGTGGCCGGCCCGTCCGTGTCGATCCCGAGCTTCTCGGACTTGAAGTCGGTGAAGAGGTCGCCGGACGTGACGTGGTCGAACAGGGGGGTGAGGGCGTTGTACATCAGCGCCTGAGAGTCGGCTCCGGGCCCAGGGAAGTCGTACTGGCCCGAGGGCAGGATGTTCCTGGCGATGCTGGTGCGGTCCTTGGCGATGGCGCTCGAGCACGCCATCAACATGAGCACCAGAGCCCCAACGCCAATCGAGACGCGTCGCATCCTGCGCACCTCTCCTCTCTCGTGTACTTCCGCGCTCCCTCTCGAGCGCGGCGGGGACGCTACTAGACCCGAGTAAAGAACGAACCTGCCCGGGCGCATATCGTGCGCCGATGCCCGACCGCTCCGGCCTCCGTGCGCAGGGCCCGATGCTCCTGCTCGCCGCCGCCGTGGTGGCCGCCGCGGCGCTCCTGCTCACCTTGGGGTCGAGGCTGACCTTCCTCCTCGACGACTGGGAGTTCCTGCTCTACCGGCCCGGCTTCACCGCCCACTCGATCCTCACTCCGCACGGGGAGCACATCGCCATTGCGCCGATCCTGATCTACAAGGCGCTGCTCGCGACCGTCGGCATGAGCTCGTCGCTGCCCTTCCTCGCCGTTTCGATTGCGCTCTATCTGACCACTTCGATCCTGCTCTTCGTCTACCTGCGCCGCCGCGTGGACCCCTGGCTGGCGCTGCTGGCGACCACGATCGTGCTCTTCCTCGGACCAGCCTTCGACGACCTCTTGCTGATCCAGATGGGGTTCTTCGGTTCGCTCGCCTGCGGCCTCGGGGCCCTCCTCCTGCTCGAGCGGGGCGACCGACGTGGCGACCGGTTGGCCTGCGCACTGCTGACCGTGGGGCTGACCTTCTCGAGCCTCGGCCTGCCCTTCGTCGTCGCTGCCTGCGTTGACGTGGGTCTGCGGGGCGAGCGCGTGCGGCGGCTCTACGTGGTCGCGGTGCCGATCGTGCTCTATGCGACCTGGTGGGCTGGCTGGGGCCACAACGGCGACACTGCGATCTCTCTCCACAACGCGGGGGCGACGCCGGCCTTCGTTGTGGATGCCGCGGCTGGCGTCTTCGCCTCGCTGTTCGGGCTGGTCGGGACCGTGGGTGCCAGCGGCCTGGACTGGGGCCGGCCTCTGCTGGTGGCGGCGCTGGCACTCGGGGCCTGGCGCCTGTTCCGGATGGGGCGGGTGCCAAAGGGGCTATGGATCGCGCTGGCCCTCGCCGCCACGTTCTGGGTGCTGGCCGGCCTCAACGTCAAGCCGGGGCGTGGCCCGACCGTAAGCCGCTATGAGCTGATCGGAGCGGTCTTCGTGCTGATGGTTGCCGCCGAGCTGCTGCGCGGGGTCCGCGTGTCGCGCGGTGGGATCCTCGTCGCCTACGTGGCTGGGGCGGCGATCCTGGCGAGCAACCTCAGCATCCTCCATGACGCCTACATCGCCTACCGCAACACGAGCGACCTGGTCAAGGCCGATCTGGGCGCGGTCGAGATCGCTCGCGACAGGCTCGCCGTCACCCCGATCGTGCTCACCGAGGACATTGCCGACACCCTCTACGTCCCCGTCCGCTCTGGCCTGTACCTGCCCGCCGCCGACAAGTACGGCTCCCCGGCCGACAGTCCGGCCCAGCTCGCGGCCGCGCCGGAGCCCGCCCGCGTGGCCGCCGACAAGGTCCTGGGTCGCGCGCTGGGGCTCAGCTTCGGGGCCGTCCAGGGTTCAGCTGGGACGTACCGCCACGGCAGCTGCACCAAGCTCGGCGGGGGCTCGACCGCGGGCATCCTGCGCCTGCCCCCGGGTGGAGCGATCGTCTCCGCCTCGCCACAGGCGGGTGCCCAGGTCAGCTTCCGCCGCTTCGCCACCGCCTCGTTCCCACTCGATGGCGCCCAGCTGGCCGCCGGCCAGGCCAGCGTCATCCAGATCCCAACCGACCGCGCCACCGAGCCCTGGGAGATGGAGCTCAGCTCACCGGCCGCTGCCACCCTCTGCGGTGGTCTCAGCTCGCAATAGAGGCCGGGTCAACGCGAAATGGCGAGGGCCAGAATCGAACTGGCGACACCACGATTTTCAGTCGTGTGCTCTACCAACTGAGCTACCTCGCCGGAGGGCGCAAAGGCTAGCGTCCGGGCTGTGATGCGGAGCATCGTCGCGATCGGCGCAGCGGTCCTCGTCGTCACCTCGGTCTCCGGCGCGACCGAGCAGCCGCCGGTGCCCATCGAGACCGCGATCCCGGCGCCCCATTTCGGGTCGGTCGCCTCCGGGCCTTTCTCACCCGCGAGCATCCGGGGCCGCGAGCGGCCCCTCGGACCGGGGGCACCACGCTGGGCCCGGCGCCTCTACCGGCGCTCGATCCGGGTGCTTGTGGCCCTCACCGATCCGCGAAGCGGCGCGATGATCGCGGGGGAGCGCGAGGGCTGGGATTACGTCTGGCCACGCGATGCCTCCGCCGGGGCGATCGCGCTGCAGGCGGCGGGACTCAGTCCCGAGGCGCGTCGCGTCGCGGGATTCCTCGGAAGCCTCGATCTGGACGGCGCGGCGCGGTTCTACCCCGACGGTTCGTCCGTGCCCGGCCGAACTGCGGCTGGGGATGGGAGGGGATGGGTCGCCGCGGCGGAGACGGCGCTCCGATCAGGCTCTCGGAACCTGACTGTCCTGGATGGTGGTCGCAGGGCGACCAAAAGTCAGGAAGGCCGGGTGGACTGGCGGGATCGCCAGGACTACGGCGAGAACGTCACTGGTGACCTGCTTGGCAACGCGATCGCCGCGCGGGCGCCCGCGATCGAGATCACCCGGCGCTTCCTCGGCGAGCGAGGGCTCGTGCGGGAGGAGGGAAGCGACGAGCTCGATTCCGCAGCAGCCTGGGCGGTCACAATCTTCCCCAGCCGGGTCTTGCGTGGAGCAGTACGGATGACGCTCCTCGAGCTCGCCCGCGAATCGACCCCCTACGGCATTTCACCGATCGAGGGATGGGCTCCCGGCCAGGTCTGGACCGCCCCGACGGCCTGGTCGGCGTGGGCGCTTGTGGAGCTGGGGAACCTCGGGGCGGCGGACCGCCTCCTGGCGGAGCTCCGCCGTGCCGCCACCCCGCAGGGAACCCTCCCGGAGCGAGTCAGCAGCGCCGATGGCCAGCCAACCTCGACCACGCCGCTCGCCTGGTCCCACGCGTTCGCGATCCTCGCGCTGCGGGCGCGCTACCCCTCCTAGCCGCGGTCGACGTCGGCCTGGTCGAGCACGTCGTCGGCGGCCTCGGTGCGCTCGTCCGAGCTCGTCTCCACCACGGCCGCCGAGAGCGCCGCCCTGACCGCGTCCTCCGGGGTCTCGGCTTCGACGATCCCGAGGTCTGTCCCCGCGTGGTTGCGGAGCGTCCAGCTCTGGATCGCGACCACCGGCCGGCCGAGCTTGCGCGCATAGGCGATCTCGGAGAGGGTCCCCCACTCGCCTCCTACGGCGATCACCGCCTCGCCCGAGGCGACCACCGCCAGGTTGCGGGCGTGTCCGGTGCCCGTCGCCACCGCGTGGGTGACGTAGGGGTTGGCGTCCGCCGGCGCGAGTGTGGGGAGGACGGCCAGGACCGTGCCCCCGGCATCGCTGGCGCCCTTCGAAGCCGCCTCCATCACTCCGGTCAGCCCGCCGCAGACCAACACCGCGCCGGCCCGGGCGATTCCGCGGCCGACCGCCTCGGCGTCGCGCAGGATCTCGTCGGCGCCCTCGGACGCTCCGATCACCGAGATCTGAATCCGCTGCGTCAAGAGGCCTTCGCCTTGCCCTCGCGCCGCATCATCCCCATCAGCTCGAGCGCGCCGCCCTTGTGCAGGTGCTCGTTCAGGTTGCCGCACTTGGGGCTCTGTACGCAGGAGGGACAGCCGTCCTCGCAGGGGCATTCACGGATCAGGCGGTCGGCGTCGCCGACGAGCCGCTCGAACTCCTCGTAGCCGCGCCGGGTGATCCCGATGCCTCCCGGATGCCCGTCGTAGATGAAGATCGTCGGCGAGCCGGTCTGGTGATGGATGTTGGTGGAGAGGCCGCCGATGTCCCAGCGGTCGCACATGGCGATCAGCGGCAGCACCGCGATCTGGCAGTGCTCGGAGGCGTGCAGGGCGCCGAGCAGGACCTCGCTCGGCAGCGCCGCCGCCATTCGGTCCCCGATCACGTACCAGAGCCCCTGGGTGACGAAGTTCTGCTCGGGCAGGTCGAGGGCGACGATGTCGATCACCTTGTTGTCCCCGAGCCGCTTCCGCTGGTAGGCGATCACCTGCTCGGAGACCGAGACCGTCCCGAAGCTGAGCTCCACCCCGAGCGCGCGCCGCTGTGTCTCCATCCCCTCGACGTAGACCTCGGTCTCCTTCTTCACCTGCGTGTAGTAGTCGCCGTCGAACGGCTTCACGATCGCGCGGCGCGAGCCGACGTCAAGCTCCGCGACCTCGTAGGAGCGTCCCAGGTGGAGGTAGATCGCCCCGGGGTGCACGGTGGAGAAGGCCCTCTCGGCCTCGACGTTGCCGAGCATCTCGCCGGAGGAGGCGTCGATGACCGCGACGCTGTCGGCCGAGGAGGAGCGGAGAGCGATTCGCCCCGCAACGAAGTTGCCTGTCCGGGTGAGGTAGCGATCGCCCCGCCCACGGCGCAGCTCCCCCATCGTCACCAGCCGCTCCGCGCCCTCCTGCCAACCCTCGCCGAGGATCTCGTCGTCGTCCGGCCCGAGCGGGGACTCGTAGGCCGCCGCGAGCAGGTGCTGCATCCGGATCTGCTCCGAGCGGTGGTCGAGGATCGCCGCCTCGACGGGGCGCTCCAGGAACTCGTCGGGGTGTCGGCAGAAGAACTGGTCGAGCGCGTCCTCCCCCGCGACGTAGACGGCCAGCCCGCGGCGGCGCCGGCCCGCCCGTCCCCACATCTGGCGCAGGCTGGCCACCGTGCCGGGGAAGTTCACGCAGATCGCCGCGTCGAGCTCGCCCACGTCGATCCCCAGCTCCAGCGCGTCGGTCGCGGCGACCGCCAGCAGCTCGCCCGAGGAGAGCTGCGACTCGATCTCTCGCCGTTGCTGCGGCGTGTAGCCCGCCCGGTAGGGGGCGATGCGGTCCGCGAGGTCCGCCTTGCCCTCCTCGACGAGCTTCATCGACGCGAAGCGGTTGATCAGCTCGATCCCCCGCCTGCTTCGCATGAAGCAGATCGTCCGCACCCCGCGCGAGACAAGCTCGACCAGCAGGTCCGCGGCCTCCGAGACCGGCGAGCGGCGGGTCATGGTGCGCTGCTCGATCACCGGCGGGTTCCACATCCCGATCTCGCGGCCCGCCCGGGGCGCCCCGTCGTCGTCGAGCAGCTCGAACGGCAGGCCGGTGAGGCGCTCGGCCAGCTCGCCCGGGTTGGCGATGGTGGCGGAGGCCAGCACGAACCGCGGCTCCGAGCCGTAGATCCGCGCCACCCGCCGCAGCCGCCGCAGCACGTTCGCGACGTGGGAGCCGAAGACCCCGCGATAGGTGTGGGCCTCGTCGACCACCACCCAGCCGAGGTTGGCGAGGAAGTCACCCCAGCGCTTGTGATGGGGCAGGACCCCGATGTTGAGCATGTCGGGGTTGGTCAGCACGAGATTGGCGCGCCGGCGGATCGAGGGGCGATCCTCGCGCGGGGTGTCGCCGTCGTAGATGGCCTCGCGGAGGCCAGGCGGGCGCAGCTCCCCGAGCTTGCGGGCCTGGTCCTGGGCCAGGGCCTTGGTCGGATAGAGATAGAACGCGCGTCGCTTGGGCTCCCGGGCGATCCCGTCGAGCACGGGCAGGTTGAACGAGAGCGACTTCCCCGAGGCGGTGCCGCTGGTCAGGATCAGGTGGGAGCGGCGAGCCGTCTCGTAGGCGGCCGCCTGGTGCGAGTAGAGGGACTCGATCCCCGCCCTCGACAGAGCCTCCGCCAGCGCCGGGTCGAGCGAGTCCGGAAGACCGGTGAGCTTCGCCATCGTCGCGGGCTCGGCGGACTCCGCGACCAACCGCCCGTCCTCGCGGGCCGGGCCGAGGGCCGGCTCCCAGGCGCCCCCGGCGACGGCCGGGCTAGCCAACGTGCGCACCGCGGGGGGCCTCGATTGCCGTGGCGACTCGCATCGCCTGCAGGCCGCTGGCGTCGTGCAGGCGCAGGAGATCCGCGCCGCCGGCGACGGCCAGCGCCACCGCGGCGCTCGTCGCCCACTCCCTTTCGCTGGCCGGCAGCCGGGAGTCCCAGGAGCCCGCCAGCACCGCGCCCAGGAAGTCCTTGCGGGAGAGCGACACGTACAGCGGCCGGCCGAGCCGCCGCAGCTCCTCCAGCCGGCGGAGGATCTCCAGGTCGTCGGCCACCGACAGGTCGAAGTCGAGTCCCGGGTCGAGCGCGATCTGCTCCTCCGCGACGCCGCGAGCCAGCGCGGCCTCGACGCGGGCCGAGAACCAGGACCGCAGGTGGTCGACCGGGTCGGCGTAGCGCGGCATGGGCCGGTCCTCGCGGGGCGGGCCCTCGATGTGCATGATCACCAGCCCGCAGCCGGCATCGGCGACCAGCTCGAGCATCTGATCGGTGCCGCCGCCGATGTCGTTGATCGCCGCCGCCCCGGCGTCCAGCGCCCGGCGAGCGACCTCCGGCGAGAAGGTGTCGGCGGAGATGGGCAGCTCGGTGCGCGCGGCGAGGCCCTCGATCGCCGGGGCCAGCCGCTCCGCCTCCTGCTCGAGCGGAACCGGCGGCCCGCTGCGGGCCGCGACCGCTCCCACATCGAGCATCTCAAACCCCTCCCCGGCCAGAGCGAGGCCGTCCTCGACGGCCTGCTCGGGGGTCCCGCTCCGAGCTCCCTCGAACATGGAGTCGTGCGTGACGTTGACGATCCCGACCCCAACGGGCCGCTCGAACTCCAGCGAGCGATCGCGCAGCTGCCAGCGAATTGGCATTGGCTCAGGTTACGGTTCGCCGGTGGCCCTCCGCTGTGTCTACACCGACCTCGACGGAACCCTTCTCGGGCGATGGGGCTCTTTGTTCCGCGACTCGGACGGCGAGTTCTCGATGCTGCAGGCCCGAATGCTGGAGGCCTGCCACCGCGCCGACGTCGAGGTCGTGGTCAAGTCGGGGCGGCGCGAGGCGCAGGTGCTGGAGGACGCGCGCGTAATGGGCCAGCGCTCGTACATCTACGAGGTCGGGTGCGCCGTGGTGATCGACGGTGAGAAGACCCTGCTGGTCGGCGATGCCGAGAGCGACCCTGGCAAGACTCTCGCCGAGACGATGGTGGATCGTGGGATCCCCGACGAGCTCTTCGAGCACTTCCGCGGCCGCCTCGAGTGGCACAGCCCCTGGCACCGCCAGCGGGAGCTGTCGCTGCTCTTCAAGGGAAAGATCGACGTCGCCGAGGCCAACCGGTTCCTGGAGGAGCGCGGCCATACCGGCCTGCGGCTGATCGACAACGGGGCGATCTTCGCCCCGATGGACGGGATCGAGGGTCCGGCGCACGCCTACCACCTCCTCCCCGAGGCGGCGAGCAAGGCCAACGCGGTCGTCTTCCACATGCGGGCTCGCGGCTACGCGCCGGAGGAGTGCATGGCGATCGGCGATTCGGTCGAGGACCTGGACGTCGCTGACGTGGTCGGCCGCTTCTTCGTCCCGGCCAACGGCCCGGAGCGCGATCCGGCCCTGCGCGAGGCGATCGCCGGCCGCCCCAACGTCACCGTGACCGAGGGGCGGATGGGCGACGGCGTCTACGAGGCCGTCATCTCGACGCTGGCGGGGGCCTGATGCGCACGGTTCACGTCACTCGGACGATCGATGCTCCCGTTGAGGAAGTCTTCGACCTGCTCGCCGACCACGCCCATTACGACCGTTTTCGCGGCATCCGGGGCTCGGAGCTGCTCAGCGAGGGCGAGCCGCCGCCCAACGGCCTCGGCGCGATGCGCTTGGTGCTGATCGGCCCGCTGCGCTTCGAGGAGGAGATCACGGGCTTCGAGCGACCGACCAAGCTGGATTACCTGATCGTCGACATCAATACGCCCCTCGAGCACCGGGGCGGGCAGATCCGCCTCTCCCAAGCCGGGGGAGCCACAACGGTCGTGTGGCGCTCGGAGTTCCGCGTCCCGGTCCCGGTGATCGGCCCGGTCATGGAGGTGGCCTGGTTGATCGCACTGCGCCGCGGCTTCCGGCGGGTGCTCGAGGACGTGGAGCGGGTGCTGCGCGAGGGTGCGCCCCGCTAGTTCCCGTTCTGCGCCCCGAACCCGGTCCGTCGCTGCTCCAGCTCCCGTCGCTCGATCACGGTGTCTATCAGGCCGTACTCCGCCGCCTCGTCGGACTTGAAGAAGCGGTCGCGGTCCATGTCCTCGTGGACCTGCTTCTTGGACTTGCCCGTGTGCGTGGCATAGATCGCGTCGAGGCGGTCCCGGAGGTCGAGGGTCTCCCTGGCATGAATCTCGATGTCGGACGCGACACCCTCGAACCCGCCGCTCGGCTGGTGGATCAGGATCCGCGAGTTCGGCAGCGCCGACCGCTTCCCCTTCGCCCCGCCGGTGAGCAGCAGAGCCCCCATCGACATCGCGATGCCGTAACAGATGGTCCGCACGTCGGGCTTGACGAACTGCATGGCGTCGTAGATCGCCATCCCGGAATAGACAGCTCCCCCCGGTGAGTTGATGTAGAGCGAGATGTCCTTGTCGGGATCCTCGGACTCGAGATGAATGATCTGGGCGACGATCAGGTTCGCGACCTGGTCGTCGATCGCCGATCCGAGGAAGACGACCCGCTCCCCGAGCAGGCGGGAGTAGATGTCGAAGGAGCGATCTCCGCGGGCGCTCTGCTCGACGACCATCGGTACCAGCGGCATCGTGACCTCCTCTTCCGGGTTAGGCAACCAATTGATTGCGCTATCTACGGTAGCATAGGCAACTATGAAGTTGCGAGACGAAAAAGCCCCGTGGGTCGAGCGCGAGACCTTGGTCGAGGCTACTCCCGAGGAGGTCTGGGAGGCGCTCACCGATGAGGACCGCCTGGAGGAGTGGCTGGCGCCCGAGGTCGAGCTCGATCCCATCGAGGGTGGCGAGATCGCCGTCCGCGACGGCGATGACCACCGTGCTGGAACCGTCGAGACCTTCGAGGAGAGCGAGAGATTCGCCTTCACCTGGTCGCGTCCCGGCGAGGGCGAGAGCTTCGTCGAGTTCACGATCGAGGCCCTGCCGGGTGGATCCCGAGTGACCGTGGTCGAGACGCCGATACATTCGGCGGCCACAAACACTGCCGCCATTGCGGCCGGCGGATGGGGCTCGCGACTGGCGCGCCTGCACGGCTCACTGAGGCTCACGCTCGTCGCTTGAGGGCACCGGCGCACCGACATGTCGATGCCGTCTTCGACGCACTGGCCGATCCGACGCGCAGGCGGGTGGTGGAGACCCTCGCCCGCGGCGGCACGGTGACGGCCAGTGGCCTGGCGGCCCAGCTGCCGATTACGCGCCAGGCGGTCGCCAAGCACCTCTCGGCGCTGCGCGGTGCCGACCTGGTCAGCGTGTCGCGCGTCGGCAGGGAGACCCACTACAAGCTTCGCCCGCAGCCGCTCGACGAGGCGGCTCACTGGATCCAGATGGTGAGCGCCGAGTGGGACGACCGCCTCGACGCGCTGCGCCACTCCCTCGATAAGCGGCGCACGGGGGCACAGTAGCCTGGGGTAATGGCGCAGGCGACGGTCGCGGAGGAGGAATACCTGCAGACGATGTTCTGGCTCGAGGAGGCCGGGCTGCAGATCAATGGAGCGAACATCGCGCGTGCGATGCAGCTCTCGCCGCCCACCGTTCACGAGATGATCGGCCGCCTCGAGGGCGACGGTTACGTCGAGCGTTCGGACGACAAGTCGCTCACCTTCACCGAGCGGGGCCGCGGCGAGGCCCAGGCGATCGTCCGGCGCCACCGGCTCATCGAGCGGTTCCTGACGGACGTGCTCGGCATTCCCTGGGACGAGGTCCATGAGGAGGCCGAGCGGCTCGAGCACGCGATGTCCCCGGTCCTCGAGGAGCGGATGCTGGCGGCGATCGGCGACGCGAAGACCTGCCCCCACGGCCATCCGATCGTCGAGGGCGCGCGCGAGGAGGGCGTTCTGCTCGCGGACGTCGAGCCGGGAGCCGAGGTCCAGATTCTGCGCTTCGAGAACGAGGCCGAGGAGATCCTCCACTACCTGAAGGACACCGGGCTCCATCCGGGTCTGAAGGGCACTCTCGACAGCTCGGGCTCGGACGAGGTGGTGGTGGGCTCCGAGGACGGGCAGCACGCCGTCTCGAAGAGCGTCGCCGAGACGGTGTCGGTCCGGGCCGATCCCGCGCCCCCGCCGCGGCCGCCGTTGCCGGAGCAGCTGGTGATCAGCTCCGATCGCTACGGGCGCTAGCGGCCACCAGGCCGCGATCTGATGGCGTTTACCAACTCTTAGCGCCTGCCTTATGTCGGGGACGGAGACTCCCCTGATAAGCTCACCGAGCTTAGTCGAGTAAGTCACTCAACAAACGGGGGAAAAGAGGAAGAGGATGGAAGCAGGCACCAAGACATTGATCACGGATCGCAACGTCGCCGAGCGCAGGTTGGTCTCAATCGCCAGGGCCATCGAGGCCCACCGGGTCGAGCAGCGGCGCAAGCCGTACCCGACCCGCGCCGAGGACCTCAACCTCTACCGCCGCGCGCGGGAGATCCTCGGGGAACGCGTCTAGGCCGCGGACGCGCTCGCCGCGCGGGTGCGCTCGAGGGCGCGCGCGAGGCGCTGGACCCCCTCGGCGACCTCGCCGGCGGGCACGGGCGCGAAGGAGAGCCGCAGGCTCGAAGTCCCGCCGTCCAGCATGAAGTCGGGGCCCGCGACGAAGGTGACGCCCTCCTCCTTGGCCTCGGCCAGGAGGGCCGTCGTGTCGACGTCGTCCTTCAGGTCCAGCCAGAGGAAGTAGCCCCCCTCGGGCACGACGAACTCGGCCTCCGGGATGTGCTCGCGCAGCGCGTCGACCAGCGCGTCGCGCCGCTCGCGGAGCGCCGCGTTGACGACCTTGAGGTTCTCGTCCAAGCCGCCGGAGCGGCAGAGCTCGAAGACGATCGACTCGGCGAGCATGTTGGGGGAGATATAGGTCTCGTTGGCGCGCTTGGCCAGCGTCGCGATCTCCTCGGTTGGGCCGACCAGATAGCCGACGCGGACGCCGGGGCTGACCGACTTCGAGAACGACGAGGCGTGGATCACCCTGTCGGCGGTGTCCATCTCGAGCATCGTCTTCCCGCGCGCCTTCTCGAAGCAGATCAGGCGGTAGGGGTCGTCCTCGAAGAGGGTGAAGCCGTTATCCGCAGCCAGCTGCACCAGGGCGCTCCGCTTCTCGAGCGAGAGCGTGCAGCCAGCGGGGTTGTGGAAGTTGGGGATGACGTGGGCGAGCTTCACCTCTCCCTCGGCGCAGGCCGACTCGACCGCCGCGGGGTCGACGCCGTCCGCCTCGAGCGGCGCGGGTATGAGGTCCGCCTGAGCCTGCTGGAGCAGGAGCAGGGTCCGGTCGTAGGTGGGTTGCTCGACGATCACCCGATCCCCTTGCGAGAGCTGGTGCCTGAAGAGAAGCGCCGCGCCCTCCATCGAGCCGTTGGTCACCATGACCTGCTCGGGCTGGACGCCGTGGAGCTCCGCGATCCACTCGCCGAGCCCCAGATGGCCACGGCCGGTGCCGTAGCTGAGGGCCTTCTCCCAGTCCGATTCCAGCGCATGCGCGGCCGCCTCACGTACCGCGTCGTGGGGGAGGATGTCGGCGCTGGGGGCACCGCGAGCGAAGCTGATAGTCCGTTCGGCCACTGGCGCATCGAGTATACGAACGGTGCGATACTCAGCCCGCGGGGGATGAAGGCCGCTGATCGGCAGGACGCCATCCTGCTCGGCATGGATGCCTTTCGGATCCGGTGTGTCGGATTTGCAGCGGCCGATGCGTTGGCAATACTGTTGCCCGATGCCCGCCTCGCTCGAGTTGGTGAAGATCGCGCTGCAGGCCTACGGCAATGGCGACTGCGAAATCGCCCTCGGGCTCGCCGCACCGCTGGTCCGCTGGGACGAGCGCGCGTCGCGTACGGACGGTGATCTGGTCTGGGGCCACGACGAAGTCCAGCGCGCCATGCGCCGGTACCTGGACAGCTGGGAGGAATACCGCTTCGAGGTCGAGGACCTCGCCGAGGTCGGGCCGGGCACGGTTGTCGGCATCTGCCGCGAGCGAGGCAAGCCCAAGAACGGCGCCCCCGTCGACCGCCGCTTCGGAGGCCTCTGGGTGGTCGAGGACTCGAAGATCGTGTCCTGGGCGACCTACCTGACGCCGAGGGAGGCCGTGCGCGCCGCCAAGGAGCTGCTGGGCGGGCGGCTCGAGCAGGATCAGGTCAAGCGGACCACCGGCCCGGCCGCCGCACCGCCGGCTGAGCAAGCCCCTTCCGATGTCCCCTCGCCCGAGCCTGCCGAGGCATCGGCCGCCGAGCGCCCGCGGAAGAAGGCCCTGACCAAGAGCGAGGAGCAGAAGCGCGCCGCGAAGGCCCGCGCGAAGCTCCGCCGTCGCGCCTCGCGCCAGACCGCTTAGGGCTAGGCCTTCGCGCCGATCGTCTCGGCCGCGAGCTCGGCCGTCTCGGTTGGACTCTTGCCGACGCGAATTCCCTGGGCCTCGAGGGCCTCCTTCTTCGCCTCGGCGGTCCCGGAGGAGCCGGAGATGATCGCCCCGGCGTGCCCCATCTGCTTGCCGGGCGGGGCGGTGAAGCCGGCTATGTAGGCGACCACGGGCTTGGAGACGGACTCCGCGATGAACTCGGCCGCGCGCTCTTCGGCGTCGCCGCCGATCTCACCGACCATCACGATCAACTCGGTCTCGTCGTCCTCCTCGAACAGCGTGAGGATGTCTATGAAGTCGGAACCGACGATCGGGTCGCCGCCGATGCCGACGATCGTGGAGTTGCCGAGCCCGGCCTGCTTCAGCTCGTTGCCGATCTGGTAGGTCAGCGTCCCGGACTTGGAGACGACGCCGATCGAGCCCCGCTCGAAGAACTGCGCGGGGATGATCCCTACGTTCGCCTTGTCCGGGCTGAGGACGCCGGGGCAGTTGGGGCCGATCAGGCGGACGCCGGCGTCGCGAGCCTTCCAGTAGGTGGCGAGCATGTCGTGGACCGGAATGTGCTCGGTGATCGCGATGACCGTTCCGATGCCGGCGTCGATGGCCTCGTTGATGGCGGCCGCGGCGAAGCGGGCGGGGACGAAGATCATCGACGTGTTCGCATCCTTCTCGTCGACGGCCTCCTTGATCGTGTCGAAGACCGGGATGCCCTCGACGTCCTGGCCGCCCTTCTTGGGGGTGACGCCCGCGACGACGTGGGTGCCGTAGTCGCGGTTGCGAAGGCCGTGGAAGGTCCCCTCGCGGCCGGTGAGCCCCGAGATGACCAGCTTCGTCTCGTCGCCGACGATGATCGACATCAGGCCGTCGCCCCGGACTCGGCGAGCTCGACGACCCTCTCGGCGGCGCCGAGCATCGTCTTCTCGAGATGGAGGTTGGGCAGGTCGGCGTCGGCGAGAAGTGCCAGTCCCTCCTCGGAGTTGGTGCCGTCGAGGCGGACCACCAGGGGCACGCCGATATCGACCTGCTGGGAGGCATCGATGATGCCCTTGGCGATCTCGTCGCCGCGCGTGATGCCGCCGAAGATGTTGAAGAGGATCGCGACCACCTTCTCGTCAGAGGTGATCACCTCGAGCGCGTCGACGATCGTCTCGGCCTTGGACCCCCCGCCCGCGTCCAGGAAGTTGGCCGGGCTGCCCCCCGCCTGCGCGACGACGTCGAGGGTGGACATGCAGAGCCCGGCGCCGTTGCCGAGGATGCCGATGTCCCCGTCCAGCTTCACGTAGGTGAGCCCCTTCTCCTTGGCCATGCGCTCCTGCGGGTCCTCGATGAACCCCTCCTCGAGGTCCGCCAGGTCCTCATGGCGGTAGAGGGCTGAGTTGTCGATGGTCACCTTGGCGTCGAGCGCCATCACGTCGCGGTCCTTGGTCACAACCATCGGGTTGACCTCGATCAGTGTCGCGTCGCTCTCATTGAAGGCGCCATAGAGCTGCACGAGCATGGAGGCGGTCTTCTCCTGGGCGTCGTCGGCGACCCCGGCATCGCTGGCCAGGGCGCCCGCCTGCTCCTCCCCGAACCCCTCCGAGGGCTCGACGTGGCGGCGGGCGAGGGCGTCCGGGTCCTTCTCGGCGATCTCCTCGACGTTAATGCCGCCCATCGTCGAGAGCATCGCCAGCAGCTTCTTCGCCGAGCGGTCGAGGATGATCGAGGCGTAGTACTCGGAGTCGATCTCGGAGGCGCGCTCAACCCAGACCTGGTGAACCGTGAACGGCCCCTCTCCTCGCGGGCCGCGGATATCCATTCCGAGGATCGCATTGGCGTGCTCATCGGCCTCGGCCCGATCATTCGCGACCTTGATCCCGCCGGCCTTTCCGCGCCCCCCGATCTGAACCTGCGCCTTGATCACGCAGGGGTAGCCGATCTCCTCAGCGGCCTCCACAGCCGCCTCGACGGTGTCGGCGACCCGCCCTTCTGGCACGGGGACCCCGTGGCGGGCGAAGAGCTGCTTTCCCTGATACTCGAGCAGATCCAAGGCCGGGTGAGGTTATACGAGGGCCGATTCGGGCCGCGGAGGGGGGTCGGCAGCGCCCAAAAAATGCAAATTGCAATACTCCCGCGGCTCTCATGGCCCTTCCCAAGCTGAAAGACATCAAGTGGGTGACCACGGATTGCTACGGCACCCTGATCGACTGGGAGAAGGGAATCATGGACGCCTTCAAGCGGCAGGCGGACCGCGACGGCCTCACCATCGACCAGGGCGCCTTCCTGCAGAGCTTCTTCGAGAAGCAGGCGCAGATCATGTCGGGCTCCTACGAGCTCTACGCGGAGGTCCTGCGCCGCGCAGCGGTCCAGGCCGCCGAGGAGATCGACTGGACGCTGGAGCCGTCCCGTGCCCAGTTCCTGCCCGACAGCGTGGCCTCCTGGCCGGCCTTCCGCGAGGCGAACGCCGCTATGGACCGCCTCAAGGAGCGGTACGAGATCGGGATCATCTCGAACGTCGACGACAAGCTGCTCGGGATCTCCCGCCGTCACCTGCGCACCGAGCTCGACCTGGTCGTGACCGCTCAGCAGGTCCGCAGCTACAAGCCGGATCCGACCCACCTGCGCGAGTGCGCCCGCCGGATCGGCGGCAAGAAGGGCTGGGTGCACATCGCCTCGGGCTACGAGTCGGACATCGGTCCCGCCCTGAAGCTGAACGTCCCGGTGATCTGGGTGAACCGCCACGGGGAGAAGCTGGAGGGCCGCAAGGCCCCCGACGCCACGGTCAGGAACCTGCGCGACGCCGCGGCGAAGCTCGGCGCGAAGTAGCGCCGTCCTAGAGGCAGATCGCCTGGCTGGTGATCGGCAGTGTCCCGGTGGGACCCGTGGTGTTGACCAAGGTCGCCAGCCATCCGGCCCCGGCGATTTGGCTGGCACTGAACAAGCCACTCGGGTTGGCGGTGGGAGACGGCCCGGCGTAGCCGCCGCCGGAGAGCAGCTTCCTCGGCTTCTTCTTTCTCTTCTTCCCCTTCTTGGCCTTCGGCTTCTTCGGCACGGGACAGGCGGGTGAGGTGATCGAGCCGGCGGCATTCACGGCGAGCAGCGGCGAGGTAGTCGCACTGAGGAAGGTCGGTGGCCTGATCCCGGTCAGGCAATAGGCATGTGCGGTGATCGTCCGGTTGCCCGAGGCGCCCGAGCCGTTCACGTCGACCAGCGACCAGGTCTCAGGCGCGCTGCTCATGTTGGTGAGTGCGTACGCGACCGTGTCTCCCGGCTCGCGACTCGATTGAAAGCCGCCGCCGATCAGATGGGAGCCTGGGGGACAGGTCGCGGACGCGCCCCCGCTCTGGCCCCCGCTTGGAATCGTGCCGGTGCCGGTCACATCGTCGATCGACCTCGTCGCCTTTCGGCAGTAGACAAATGCGGTGGCGGCGGCGTTGCCTCTGAATCGCACACCGACGACGGTCCAGCTGTCGATGCCGCTCCGATACGAGTCGAAGACGGCCAGTGCGTTCACCGAATCGGATGGGGCAGAGAAGCCGCCTCCCAGGGCGACGGTCCCCGTTGGACAGGTCGCGACGGCCGTCGAGTCCTCGTCGAATCCGCTCGCGGTGCTTCCCACCGCGGAGACGGTGACCACCGGGCCCTGGAGGGTCTGCTTCTTGTGCTTCTTCTTCGCCAGGGCCTGCGCAGGCACCGCGGCGAGCAGCAGGCAGAAGAGGAGAAATGCGGCGCGCCTCATGCGCCGGCAACGCTATTCGATCTTGGCGAGGAGATCGCCGGGATTCACCGAGGCGCCCTCCTTGGCTGCCAGCTTGGTGATCTTGCCTGACTTGTGGGCGGTGATCTCGTTCTCCATCTTCATCGCTTCGATCACGCAGACCAGGTCCCCCTCGGAGACCTCCTGCCCCTCCTCCACCGGGACCTTGAAGACGTTGCCCTGCAGTGGCGAGACCAGCTCGTCGCCCGAGGCCGCGCTTCCGCCACCGCCCGATCGCTCGCGCCTGGGTGTGCGCTTCAGCCCCGCGCCGCCTCCGGCGGCCCCGACCGGCGCTGAAGCGGCGTCGCCGATCACCTTCACCTCGAAGAGTTTGCCTCCGACCTCGACCGCGTAGTCGCGTGAGATCTTCTCGCCGTTCTCGTCGGCGTGGGTCGCGGCCTCAGCCGTCTCCTCCGGGGCCAGGCCCTTGAGCCAGTCGCGGTCGCCGACCAGGTC
>JAWVFG010000184.1:0-30576 GCA_033856335.1 Solirubrobacterales bacterium | reverse complement strand
GCCGTGTCATCCATAACCGACGACGAGATCCGCGAGAAGTACCTCGAGCGCGCGATCCGGGAGCTGAACGACCTGGGCAGGGAGCTCGCCACCTGCCAGGACTGCCCCCGGGGCAACGTGATGCCGGTCCAGGGCTCGGGGCATCCCCAGGCCGACATCCTGATGTTGAAGCGGTCCGCGACGCCTTCGGAGATAGAGGAGGGGGTCGCCTTCTACGGCCGGGCCGGCAACGCCCTGATGAAGAGCTTCAAGCGCCTGTCGATCGATCCGATCGTCGTCTTCGGGACGCTCTGCATGAAGTGCCCGCTGACGGACCCGTCGCAGGCTTCGGATGCCTGCATCGCCAGGGTCGCGGAGGAGATCGCGATCGTCCAGCCCCGGATCGTGGTGGTGATGGGCGACGATGCACTGGACACGCTCAACGACCTCGAGCTGCCGCTCTCCGATCGCATCGAGCCCGTCGAGGGCGAGGTCCAGCGGCTCACGCCGACCATCGACGCGCTCTACGTGCCGGACATCGACGACTCGCTGGACACCGATGACGCCAAGCAGCGCTTCTGGTCGGCGTTCAGGGTGCTGGGCGACTGGTACGACCGGCTGCCGCCTTACTAGGCGCTCTGGCTCGGACTCCAGGCAGGTATGGGACCGGCGGATCGGGGAATAGACTCACCCCATGGACCTGGAGGAGCGCACGATCGAGCAGCTGCCGGACCGGTGCCAGGACTGCGGCGCCAAGCTGACCGACGCGGAGAAGAGGACCGCCCTCACCGAAGGCCCGCCCAGCGGGCTCGTACTCTGTACGACCTGCGCCGCCGAGGTCGTCCCGGTCGACGAGGTCGAAGAGCCCCAGGCCTAGACCCCGGGCGCCGCGGCTTCCGCCAGCGCGCCCATGTCCTCCAGCGTGGCGCTGGCGAGAGCCCTGACCACCACGGTGTCGAGGGCGCGGTAGCGGGAGAGCTGCTCCTGCGTGACACCGGCGTTCTCGGCGGCGACTCCGACGGTTCCCTCCGGGGCGCCCTGGCGGTCGAAGTGGTTCCGGTAGCCCTGGTGCATGTCGCGGTAGAAGGACTCGTCCTTGGCGAGGCGATCCTCGGCGTCGGCACCTACCGCTGTTCGGACGTAGCCGAAGACAGGTGGCGCCTCGCGGCCGGCCTCGCGCGCGCCCTCCTCGACCCACTTGCGGGCCTTGGCCGCAAACTCGGGGGTGATCCAGTTGAAGAATGCACCGTCCCATTCGGCACCCGCGAAGGCGCACATCTTGGGTCCCATGGCCGCCAGCACCAGGCGCACGCCCGGGAGCGTCTCCCGCAGGCCGGGCAGCGCATCCCGCATTGTCGTCAGCGGCTTCTCGGTGAAGCCGGCGCCGAGCCCGAGCCAGAGCCGGTCCGTGTCGATGCCGAGCCGCTCGATGTCGGAGGCGATCTCCTCGGGAGACTGGCGATCGAGGGCGATCACGGCGACGCCGAGGTCGATGCGATCGGCTCCCTTCGCGTATTCGGCCAGCGTCTCGAGCCCCCTTGCCCCTGGGTGATCGTTCGACCACATGGAGCTGTAGCCGAGCTCCTGGCAGCGTCCGGCCAGCGGGCTCGCGACCTCCGGGTCCAGCCCCGCCGTCACGCCGAACCCGCGGCTCATGCCTTCTCGAGCAACGCCACGCACTCGATGTGCGGGGTCTGAGGAAACATGTCGACCGGCTTCACGCGCAGCAGCCTATAGCCGGCCTCCGCGAGCTGGGCGGCGTTGGGCGCAAGCGTTGTCGGGTTGCAGGAGACGTAGACGATTCGAGGCGCCTCGCACTCGATCAGCCGGCGGACGACCTTCTTGGAGAGGCCGGCGCGAGGGGGATCGACCACGACGACGTCCGGACGGCCGGCCTCGGCGAGCAGCGGGCGGATCTCCGTGCGGGCATCGCCCGGCCTGAAGCGGGCGTTCTCGACCCTGTTGAGGCGAGCGTTGTCCTCCGCGTCGATGATCGCGTCGGGGACGATGTCGATGCCCCAGACCTCACCCGCCCCTGCCGCCAGGGCCAATCCCAGGGTGCCGATTCCGCAGAAGAGATCGAAGACGCGCTCGGTCCCCGTCAGCCCCGCCCTCTCTGCAGCGATCTCGTAGAGCCGCTCCGCCATCTCGGTGTTGGTCTGGAAGAAGGCGCGGTGCGAGATCCGAAACCGCAGGCCGCAGAGCTCCTCCTCCAGATACTCGGAGCCGATGGCGCCGGTCGGGCCATCGGTGCCGCTGCTCTGGCCCTCGACGATCGTGTGGAGGTCGACGGGCGGCCGCGGGATCTCGGCTGGGGAGGTGACCAGGCGGCTCTGAAGTTGCTCGGTCCGACGGCCCTCGCGGATCACCAGGTTCCGCAATACGCCCTCCCTGCTGCGCGGGTCGTAGGCATCCAGGCCTGCTGACCTGGCCCAGTCGCGGAGCTCGTTACGCCGTGCGTTGTTGCGCTCGGAGGCGAGCTGGCAGTCCTCCGCGTCGATGATCAGATCCCAGCGGCCCCGGGCGTGGAAGCCCAGGACCAGCTCGCCGTCGCGCTCGCCGAACGAGTACTCGAGCTTGTTGCGATAGCGCCACCGCTCGACCGCCGGCTCGATCGGCTCCAGCTCGAAGCCCTCCAGGCCGCCCAACCTGACGAGTGCGTCCTCGACCTGGGTCTGCTTGTGGCGGAGCTGCTCCTCGTAGGCGAGGCCCTGCCACGGCGCGCCCGGACAGGGCTCCCCGCCGTGATCGCAGCGGGGCGGGACCCGGTCCGGAGACTGGCGGAGGATCTCCCTCGTCGACGCCTCCGCATACCCCCGCTTGGCCCGGCTCACCTCGGCGGTGACCCGGTCCCCGGGCAGCGCGCCGGCTACGAAGACGACGTAGCCATCACGCCGGGCGATGCCCTTGCCGCCGTATGCCAGCGACTCCACGTCAAGCGTGAGCAGCTCCCCCCGGACGGGCCGCGGCTGAGTGATCGCCTGATCGGTCATCGCGTCCTATCGTTGCAGCCGTGGCTTGGGACCTCGAGGAATACCGCCGGGAGGCGGAGCTCTTCCTCGAGGAGATCGACCGCGAGTACTACCTGCACCTGGCGGGGCACAAGCCGGACCTCGCGATCGAGGCGATCTACGGCCGATACGAGGGTTTGTTCGGCCGCGATGCCGTCGACCGGGTAGGGGAGGCACGCCGCAGACGCAAGGGCGCGCGCCGGCGCGACCCGTTTGACGGTGATGAAGAGGGGACGCGGCTGCGGCACCTCCATCAGTTCGCGTTCGATGGCCACCTGGGAGCGCTGACGCAAGAGATCGAGGCCCGGACTGCGGAGCTCGAGGCCTCACTCGAGATCGATCTGGGAGGCGAGACGATCTCCTACCGGATGGCGCCGGTGATCCAGGCGAATGAGCCGGACGCCGAGCGCCGGGCCGAGATCGAGGCGGCCCGCACGGCCGTGCTCGCCGAGCGGCTCAACCCTCTTCATCTCGAGGCGTTGGAGAGCGCGCACGCGGCCTGCCTGGATCTCGGCTGGCCCTCCTACCTCGACGCCTACTCGGACCTGCGCGAGCTCGACCTCAGAGATCTGGCCGGGCAGCTCGACGAGTTCGCGCAATCGACCGAGGCCGGCTACGCGCGGATCGTGGACCCCGAGCTCGAGCGAACGGTCGGCTCGTCGCTCGCAGGGCTGCGGCGCTCCGACCTCGCGCGGTTCTTCCGCGCCTCTCACCTCGACGAGCTGTTTCCGAGCGACCGGATGGTTCCGGCGCTGCGCCAGACGCTGTCGGGGCTGGGAATCGACCTGGACGCGCAGAGCAACGTCACGCTGGACACCGAGACTCGCCCGACCAAGAGCCCGCGAGCCTTCTGCTCCACGCCGCGGGTGCCCCAGGAGGTCTACCTGGTGATGCCGCCGATCGGCGGCCGCGAGGACTACGCCGCTCTCTTCCACGAGGCCGGACATGCCGAGCACTACGGCAGCACCGACGCCGAGCTCGCCTTCGAGTTCCGGCACCTTGGCGACAACTCGGTCACCGAGTCGTTCGCGTTCCTGCTGGAGGGGCTGACCGCCAATCCGGAGTGGCTGGAGCGGATTCTGGGAGCGGATGGCGCGGAGGCGGCGATCGAGCACGCGCGCGCGGCCAGGCTGGTCATGCTCCGCCGCTACTCGGCGAAGCTCGCCTATGAGGTCGAGCTGCACGCTCCGGGCGCCGACCTCGAGGCGATGCCCGGCCGGTATTCGGAGCTGCTCGGGGATCGAATCGGTGTCCCGTGGCCTCGCGAGACTTGGCTCTCGGACGTCGATTCGGGCTTTTATGTCGCCTGTTACCTGCGCGCTTGGGCCCTGGAGGTCGACTGGCGTGGCGAACTGGCCGGGCGCTTCGGGGACGCCTGGTTCGCGGATCGCCGCACGGGGGACTGGCTGCGCGCCCTCTGGGCGCAGGGGCAGCGGCTCGACGCCGACCGCCTGCTGGCCGACGCGACCGGCGGCTCGCTGGATTTCGGTCGCCTCGCCTCGGAGCTGACCGCCGTATAGGCTTCGCCGGAATTTGCGGGAGAACCCTCGAGCAGGAGGACAAGGTGGAATCAAGCGAAAGCAGTGGCGTCAAGGATCAGGTGCAGAAGGCGATCGACGACTTGCGCACAGCCGGAGAGAAGGCCACCGGCGACGTGCGTTCCGGAATCGATTCCGCCGTCGCCCGGCTGCGCGACGTGTCCGGCGGGGCCAGCTCCAAGGCTCAGGATCAGCTCTCAGGCTGGCGCGAGACGCTGGACAAGGCGACGGACGACGTGCGCAAGGAGCTCGGCAAGCTCGCCGTGCGGGCGCAGAGCTCCCTCGAGTCGCTCGACGAGATCGCCAAGGAGGTCGAGGAGCGCCGCAAGGCCCTGAAGTAGCAGTAGCTACTTCTTGAGCTTGCGATCGAGCGTGCTCAGCAGGCCCTTGCGGGCCTTGTTCTTGCGCTCGTAGTCGCGGATCTTGCGTAGCTCTCGGGTGCTGAGGTTCCCCAGCCGGCGGTCGATCTGGCGGACCGTGAGCTGGTCATAGGCGGTGATCGGGAAGCCAGGGACGCGCGCCGCGCGCCGGACCCTGTCGGCGCCGGCGAGCGGCTTGTCGACCGCTCCGACGGCCCGCTTGCGCGCCACCTTCGCGCGCCCACCGACCTCTTGGCGAGCCCTGTCCGGGACCTCACGTACCTGGGAGAGCAGCCGCTCCAGCTGGGCGAGCAGGTCCTCGCCCTGCTCCCGTCCGCGCGTCGCGAGACGCCCGACCATCTCCTCGGCGTCGCCGCGGGTCATGCGGCCGCGGCGCACGGCGTCATCGACGACCTCCTGCAGCCGCTCGCGTGAAATCGTGATGCTCTTCTCGAGGGCATCGCGAAATGCCTGCACGCTCTGCTCGGCGCGGGTGCTCTTCTCCTGCTCGGGTGGGCTTGCCATCGGTCGCACTATTCCACACCTGAGAACTTTCCAATCACGGGGTTGTGGTCGGAAAGCCGGATGTTCAGCCCTGTCTCGGGGTCGACCACATCCCGGGCCTCGGGTGGCCACGCGGCCGGGTGCTCGACCACGTCGAGGCCCCGCACGAGCAGGTGGCTGAGCCGGTCCGGGGCGGTGCGAGGGGCGAGCCCGAAGCGTTCCTCGAGCTGGTCGAAGACTGCGCTGGACTTGGGCCTGACGTTGAGGTCGCCGCCGAAGAGCAGAGGGTCGGAGCCGGCGAACTGTGTTGCACGCTCGGCGCCGTCGAGCAACTCCCGCTCGGCGGAGGAGAGCTCGGTGCTGACGTGGAGGTTGGCGACGCAGAGCCCAGACCCGAGCCGGGTCAGGGCCATGACCCGCAACTCCGGCCTCCAGGCGAGGACGACGCGCCGGCGCTCGGCGATGCCACCCGCCCCGGGGCGAACGAGCGTGGTGTTGGACCCGCCCTCCCAGGCGCCGAGCAGGTCCGGCCGCCAGCGGCCGATCGCCGAGGTCAGCGGTTGCAGCCAGTTGCGCCCACTGAGCGCGCGATGCGCATCGGCGTCACAGGCCTCAGCCATCTTCGTCTTCCAGCTCGGCGGGAACTCCTGGAACATCGCGACGTCCCACTCGACGCCGCCGATCACCGCCGCGAATTCGTCGAACAGGTCCCAGTTCACCTGCTCGTAGTCCTTGCCCAGGCGTGGACCCCGGCGGAAGTTGCCCTTGTGGGCCCGGACCTGAAGCTCCGGCTCGGGCGGAAAGTCGCGCCCGTGGAACAAGTTCCATGTCATTGCGGTGAGCTGCACGGCCCTAGTATCGGCGGCTCGATGGTTTCGCCGACGGCACATCTTCCAGCGAGCGACTTCCTGACGGGCGAGGAGCTCGATCGGGCCGAGCTGCTCGCGCTGCTCGAGCGCGCGGAGGAGCTGAAGCGCGGGCGGGAGCGAGGCGAGGGAAGCGATTCCCTGATGGGCCGCTCGATCGCCTTGATCTTCGAGAAGCCATCGACTCGGACCCGCGTCTCGTTCGAGGTCGGCGCCGCCGAGCTGGGCGCGACACCGGTGGTGCTGCGCGGGGACGAGCTCCAGCTCACCCGCGGTGAGTCTTTTGGCGACACGGGCCGGGTGCTCTCCCGGTACGTGCACGGCATCGTGATCCGCTCCGGGTCGGACGAGAGGGTTCGCGAGCTGGCGGATGGTTCGAGCGTGCCGGTGATCAATGGCCTCACGCCAGGCCACCATCCCTGTCAGGCTCTCGCCGACCTGCTCACCCTGAAGGAGCGTTTCGGCGAGCTTGAGGGACTGAAGCTCGCCTACGTGGGGGATGGGAACAACGTGGCCCGTTCGCTCGCGATCCTCGGGCGCATCGCGGGGATCGACGTGGTGGTCGCGAGCCCGGAGGGCTACCGGCTCGATCAGGGCCTCGCGGAGCTGACCGACGACCCGCGGGCGGCCGTCGCCGGGGCCGACGCGATCTACACCGACGTCTGGGTGAGCATGGGCGACGAGGCCGAGGCGGATCGTCGGCGTGCCGATCTGGCGCGGTACCAGGTCAACGACGAGCTGCTCGCCGCCGCATCGGATCGCGCGATCGCGCTCCACTGCCTGCCGGCGCACCCGGGGGAGGAGATCAGCGCGGAGGTCCTATACGGAGAACGCTCGGCCGTCTGGGACCAGGCGGAGAATCGTCTGCACTCGCAGAAGGCGCTGCTCGAGCGCCTGCTGGCCTAGGCACTGACGTTCTTACACTTCGGCTGCACGGCCCCGTCGTCCAATGGCTAGGACATCAGGTTTTCAACCTGGGAACGCGGGTTCAATTCCCGCCGGGGCTATTTAGCTCGCTCCATTAGCCTCCGATTTCCCGTGCTGCCTGAGATACACCTCGGACCCCTGACGCTCCAGACGTTCGGGATCTGCTTCGCGTTCGCCTTCATCGCCGCCGGCGCGCTGATCTGGCGCCGCTTCGAGGAGATGGGCAAGCCCGTCGACTGGGCATACGAGATGGGCTTCGCCGCGCTGGTGGGCGGGCTGGTCGGCTCCCGCCTCGACTTCATCCTCGAGAACTACAACGCCGTCAAGGGCGATCTGCTGGGCAACCTCTTCTCGGGCTCCGGGCTGGTCTGGTACGGCGGAGCGATCGGGGGCGCCATCGGTGTCTTCCTCTGGGCGTGGTGGCGCGGCTTCCTCACGCTCGCCCTGCTCGACGTCGCCGCACCAGCCCTCGCCCTCGGCTACGCGATCGGTCGCTGCGGCTGCCAGCTCTCCGGCGACGGCGACTATGGGAAAGCCTGGAACGGCCCCTGGGCGATGGCCTATCCCGACGGCACCAAGCCGACCGACCAGACCGTCCAGCCGACCCCGGTCTACGAGACCCTGGTGATGGGGCTGATCGCCCTGCTGCTCTGGCGGCTCCGCGACCGGCTCAGCAACGGCCTGCTCTTCGCTCTCTACCTGTTGCTCGCGGGGACGGAGCGCTTCCTGGTCGAGTTCATCCGCCGCAACAGCGACGTCGCCATCGGCCTGACCCAGGCTCAGCTGATCAGTGTGGTGATGATGATCGTCGGCGGCGCCTGGCTGCTGGTCGCGTTCCGGCGGGCTCCAAGGCCCGCGACCGCCTGAGCTAGACCGAACGGAGTAGGCCGCCGTCGAGCGGGATCACCGCTCCGGTGAGATAGCCGGCCCGATCCGAGCATAGGAAGGCGACCAGGTCGCCGTACTCCTCGGGCCGGCCGAGCCGCCTCGCCGGGACGCGCTCCTCGGCTGCGCCCTCGGCGGCCTCCAGGGACCCCTGTCGGTCGGCGAGCCGGTCGGTGGCGAACATCCCCGTCGCGACGGTATTGACGGTGATGCCCTCGCCGGCGACCTCGTCGGCGAGGGTCTCGAGCAGGCCGAGCGCCGCCAGCCGGTTGGAATTGGAAAGTGCCAGGCCTGCGATCGGCTCGCGGATCGAGCTGGAGGAGACGTTGACGATCCTGCCCCAGCCTCGCTCCCGCATCCCGGGCAGCACGCCCTCGACCAGGACCCTTGTCGCGAGCACGAGCGAGCGGAACGCGTCCTCCCACTCCTCCAGCGAGTTGTCGAGCGCCCCACCGGCGGGCGGGCCGCCGGTGTTGACAACGAGGATCTCCACCGGGCCAACCGCCTCGGCCACCTCGCCCGGCAAACCGCGCAGCCGATCGAGGTCTCCCGTGTCTGCGGGGAACACCGAAACCTCGCCGTCCATCTGATCGGCCGCCTCGCGCAGCGCCTCCTCGGAGCGGCTGGAGATCGCAACCCGCGCGCCCTCTCGAGCCAGCGCACCGGCGATTCCCCTGCCGATGCCGCGGCTGGCCGCCATCACCAGCGCGCTTCTTCCCGAGATCCCTAGGTCCAAAGCACGCCCCCGGGCCGCCGCGCGAGCCACGCGCACCAAGCGGCAAACGCCGCGACGGCAATGATCACCCCGAGCCAATGGACCCCGGCGATCACCGCAATCGCGCTCGGAATCCCGGCTAGGATCGCGCCGAGCATCACCCCGCGGATGTCGAGGCGCAGCGCCCAGGCCGTGAGCGCGGCGCAGCCGATCCACGCCGCCGGCCCGGTCAGCCATCCCCAGTCCACGAAGAAGGAATGAGGGAGCGTCACGGCCAGGATCAGCGACACGGCCGCCACCGCCAGCACCTGGGCGGCGCCCGCCCGCCAGAGGATTGAGCGATCCATCCCCGCCATTCTCGCAGCGGTGCGAATAAGCCGGTCTGCAGCTAGTGCCGGTGCTTGCGCCTGTGGTGCTTCTTCTTGCGGTGCTTCGCCTTGACGCTCGAGGAGCCGGTGACCGGATCGCCGAGCGGCATCGAGACGTCGACGCCGTTGAAGGTGACCGATCCGGCGGACCGCTGGATGTCATAAAGCGAAGACGATGCGGTGAGCTGCAGGGTGTATCCGCCGCCTGCCGGCGCACGCCCGGCCACCATCTCCAGGTCATGCGAGATCGAATGAGTTTGGCCGTCGAGGGTGAGCGGGATCGGCGTCGCGATGTTGCCGAGCACGGTGCCGTTGCGCGGGTTCACGAACTGGGCATAGACCCACGTGTTCTGGGGCGCCGCCGTCCCCTGGTAGGTCAGGTCCAGGTGTGGGGTGCCGAGCACGTTCGCGTCTGCCGCGGGACCCGGGATCGTGACGTTGACCGCGTTGGCCGCCGGAGTGGCGAAGATCAGCGACCCGCTGCCCTGGCCGGGTGCGATCGGCAGCGTGCCCGAGCCGGAAGCGGTTAGCTCTCCCGCGGGCTGCAGCGGATAGGCATCGCTGCTCCGTAGCTGGGTGTCATCTGCGATCCAGGCGAACTTCGGACCGGTGTCGGCGTCCTGCTTGCCGCGCAGGTAGCGGTCGAACCAGGCGAGCTGGCGCTGGTCGAGGTAGTCGCTGCCGGGGCCGGCGCCGGTCAGGCAGGCGCCGTGGCCGCCGCAGAACCAGATCATCTTCACCGGGACCCGTTGCACGTCCGTGGCCGACCGGCGGCCGCGCTTCCGCTTCCGCTTCCGCTTCGCCTTGCTCTTGATCGCGGCAGTCCTCAGCGTGTTGCCGCCGATCTGGTCGAAGTTGGCGACCCCCTCGTCCAGCGGGAAGAGCGTGTCGACCGTCCCCTGCATGATCAGCGTAGGTACGTGGATCCGGTTCAACAGGTCCCCGGGCCCGTGGGAGGCCATCCAGTCGAGGTCATCCTGGGACGTCGTCCCGGTCGCCAGCCCGTTGGTGAGGATGGAGTAGAAGTGCGGGTCCTGGCGGCCGGCGGCGGTCGCCGGTGAGCTCAGGCCGCCGGGCAGCGTCCCCTCGACGCCGGCGGCTTCCAGAACCGATCCCCAGCCGAGCTTGATGTTGCCCTCGGGGAAGAGGCTGGTGAGCAGGGAGTGCCAGGCGATGGTCGGGGCGATCGCGTCGATCCGCTTGTCGAGCCCGGCGGCGACCAGCTGGATGCCGCCGCCGTAGCTGGCGCCGGCCATCCCGATCGTGGGATCGTTGGGGCTGACCGCGCAGGTGACCTGCCTCCTCGCGCGGCGCTTGTGCTTCTTCGCGCGCTTCTTGGTCGTCGAGCAGCTCTGATCCATCTGCGCCTGCGGCTGCTTCGCCACCCAGTCGATCAGCGCCTGGACGTCCCGCCCCTCATAGCGGGGGTCGTCGATTTCGACGGTGCCGCCGGATTGGCCGAATCCGCGCGGGTCCCAGGTGAGGACGTTGTAGCCGTGGCTGACGAAGTTGCTTATACCCGGCACACCGAAGACCGCGCCGGCGTCGGGGCCGCCTCCCCCGCTGTTCGTGTCGCCGCCCTGGCTCCAGCCCGGCCCCTCCAGGATCGTCGGCGCGCGATCGCCCGCCCCGACGCCATTGCCGACGAACCAGTGAGCGGCGATCTTGGTTCCGTCGAAGGAGGTGATCGTCACGTCCTTCGCGAAGGCTGCGGGCGCCAAGGCAAGCACCGCCGCCATGACGGCGACGACCGGCAGCCCCGCGAGGACTCGCCTCCACATGGCGCGCGACGCTAGCACCGCCGTCGAGCTCCCGCGCTGGTCATAATCCAACGCGCAGGGCGGTTAGCTCAGTTGGGAGAGCGCCTCGTTTACACCGAGGAGGTCGCTGGTTCGAGCCCGGCACCGCCCATCGAGGCTTTTCGGCTACTTGGAGCCGGACCCGCGCTGAGGGGAGCCTCAGGCTGAGTTCGTCTCGCCCGGCTCGTCGGGCTTCGTGTGCTGCGGCATCAGTGCGCCGGTCGAGCGCGAGCGGTCCCGGGCGATGAGCTTGCGCGCCTCGGATTTCTGCTCATCGGGCAGGAAGGAACGCTGCAGGTCGTGCGCGTCGAAGATCTCATCGAGGTCCTCGCGGGTCAGCGTCTCACGCTCGAGGGCGTTGCTGGCGAGGTCGTCGAGGCATTCGCGGTTCAGCTGCATCAGCTGGCGCGCGCGGGCGTACGCCATGTGGGCGAGCTCCTGCGCGTTCTCGTCGACGTCCCGGCGGCTGCGGTCCGACATGGCGTAGTCGCCGGTCGGCTGCGCGAGGGGCGCGCTGTCGGGCGGTCCGTGGGAGATGGTCATGCCGAACTCGGTGACCATCTGCACGCAGATCTTCTGGACCCTGGAGAGGTCGTCGGCGGCGCCCGAGTACGCCTCGTCGAAGACCTCCTCCTCCGCCGCGCGGCCGCCGAGCAGGATCACGATCTCGTCCATCAGGTCCTTGCGCGAGCGCAGGTAGCGGTCCTCGCTCGGGGAATGCGCGACGAAGCCCAGCGCCGGCCCGCGCGGCACGATGCTGAGGATCTCCGGGGGGTCCAGGCCGCAGAGCCTGCGGCAGAGCGCGTGCCCACCCTCGTGGTAGGCGACGATCCTGCGCTCCTTCTCCGTCAGCCGCCGCGACTGCTGCGAGCCAACCGACTGCCGAAGCAGCGCCTCGTCGAGGTCTTCGCGCCCGATCGCCATCCGGCCGGCGCGGCCGGCGATGATCGCGGCCTCGTTGAGCGCGTTGGCGAGCTGGGCGCCGGTCAGTCCTGTGGTCTTGCGGGCGACGTCGAGGAGGTCGACCTTGTCGGAGAGTGTCTTGTCGCCAGCGTGTGAGCGGAGGATCGCCTCGCGTCCGTCGCGGTCCGGCGGAGCCACCAGAACCTGGCGGTCGAACCGGCCGGGGCGAAGCAGCGCCTTGTCGAGCTTCTCGATCTGGTTCGAGGCGGCGAGGACGATCACGGTGCCGGGATCACGCTCGAAGCCATCGAGCTCGACCAGCAGCTGGTTGAGCGCCTGCTCGCGCTCCGAGGTGCCGCCATCCCCGCCGCCGGAGCCGCGATGGCCGCCGACCGCGTCGAGCTCGTCGATGAACACGACCGCGCGCCCGGAATTGCGGGCCTCCTTGAAGAGGCGGCGGATTCGGGCCGCACCGCGTCCCACGAACATCTCCACGAAGCTGGATCCGGAGGCGGCGAAGAAGTCCACTCCGGCATGGGCGGCGACGGCGCGCGCCAGCATCGTTTTCCCGGTGCCGGGGGGCCCGTAGAGCAGCACGCCGCGCGGCGCGCGGGCGCCCAGGGCCTCGAACCGCTTCGGGTCCTTGAGCCACTCGGCGACGTCCACCAGCTCCTCCTTGGCGGCGTCGACGCCCTGGACGTCGTCCCAGAGCACGGTGTCGGTCTTGCTGGCCTTGACCGTCTCGGGGCGCGTCGTTCCCATCATGCCGCGCGCGATGTAGAGGAAGACGGCGAGGATCGCGGCGGAGAAAAAGACCCCGAAGACCGGGTACCAGGTGGTGAAGAAGTCAGGTAGGGACGCGAGCAGGGGCATATAAAGCCATTTCTCTTATCGGCAGCCGGACGCCCAGTCTGGAACGTTTTTTGAGGTTCTTAGGGGCGGGCTAAGCCTGCCCGTAGAGCATGACCTTGCTGGTGTCATCAGGGTCGGCCTTGATCTGGAACTTGCCGCCGGGCTGGTACGCGTTGACGGCGTCCTGCGTCAGGTACTGGTGAACCGTCGTGTCGTAGCTCTGGCCGTTCTCCAGCGCGACGCTGACGCCGATGTCGTAGGCCTTGTTGACCGGATCGGAGCCCGCTCCTGACTCGGAGATCGAGCTGATCGTGGCTACGCCCGGGAGGCCGCCCTGGTTGAGCTTCATCGCCAGGTTGGCGTATTCCGCGTCGCCGGCTGACGGGCTCATCGCACCCGCTCCCCCCTGCTGGGTGGCCTGCTGGGCCATCTCCTGGGCCTTCTTGATGTTGTCCATCAATCCCATTTGAACTCTCCTCTCACCTTCCGTGGTGGACGTCTCACTCTAACCCAGGCCCTCTGGGATAAGTTGGCGACATGGACGCGGTTCAGTTGAAGCGAATTCCTCTCTTCGCGGACGCCTCGGACGAGGAGCTCAAGCAGGTCGCTGCCTTTGCTCAGTCCAAGGAGGTTCCCGAGGGAGAGGTGATCCTCGAGGAGGGTGGCTTCTCCCGCGAGCTGCTCGCGATCGAGGATGGGACTGTCGAGGTCACTCGCGACGGCGAGCACATCGCCGACCTCGGTCCCGGCGACGTCTTCGGCGAGGCGGGAATGCTCGACGACGAGATGCGCACCGCCACCGTCACGGCGACCTCGAGGGTGAAGCTGATCAGCCTCGGCCATTTCGAGGTGAAGAGGCTGAAGAAGAACGCCCCAGGGGTCTACGGCAGCATCGAGAAGCTCGTCGAGGATCGGTCCGGCTAGGCGATCGTCGTGCGCAGCTCGCCCAGCGTGGGCGAGGAGATCACGATCTCGTCCCCCGGCTTGAGCCAGACGCGCGGGTCGCGGACGCTGCCCACCCCGGAGGGTGTGCCCGTGGAGACGATGTCCCCGGGCTCGAGCGTCATCCAGTGAGAGAGCCTCGCGACGAGCTCGGCGACCGAGAAGATCAGGTCCGAGGTCGACGCCTCCTGCATGCGCTCGCCGTTCAGGTCGAGCGCGAACGAGAGGTCATCGGCCGGACCGGCCTCATCGGGGGTGACGAGCGCCGGCCCGCACGGCGCTGAATCGTCGAAGACCTTGCCGGGCATCCACTGCGGCGTCGCGAACTGGAGGTCCCGGGCGGAGAGGTCGTTGAGCAGCATGTAGCCGGCGACCGCGTCCAGGGCATCCTCCGGCTCGACCTCCTTGCAGCGCCGCCCGATCACGAACGCGACCTCGGCCTCGTAGTCGACCTTCTCGCTCGCCGCCGGCAACGCGACGGGCGCACCGGCCGGGGCCAGGGCATTGCGGAACTTCGCGAAGAAGGTGGGGTGATCGGGCGGGTCGATCCCGGCCTCGGCGGCGTGGGAGCGGTAGTTGAGGCCGATGCAGATGATCTTGTCCGGGTCGGGAAGGGGCGGGAGCAGCTCGGCATCCGCAAGTGGCTCGCTGCCCGCTCCCTCGAGGCTCTTTCGCAGGTCGCCGAGGCGATTGTCCGCGATCAACTCTCTGACGCCGATGCGGTCGACTCCCAGAAGCGCAGCCGCGTCGAGCACGCCGCCATCCAGGAACACCCCGGCGCGTTCGCCATCCTCGCTCCTATAGGTCACCAGCTGCATCGCGCATCACCCTAATCAGTCCTGTCGGCACGGCGCTGACGGGTTCGCTAGGTTCCCGCGCCATCAGAGGTGGGTCAATCCCCAGATTCAAGGAAGCGGAGGCGCAATGGCAGAAGGGACCGTCAAGTGGTTCAGCAACGAGAAGGGGTACGGCTTCATCACGCCGGATGACGGCAGCAAGGACCTCTTCGTTCACTTCTCGAGCATCGGTGGAGACGGATACCGATCACTCGACGACGGCGCGCGGGTCAACTACGAGTCCGAGGAGGGTCCCAAGGGCCCCGTCGCCACCAACGTTTCGGTGGTGAGCGGCTAGCCTGCGTACCGTGCGGCGGGCCACCGCCGCCAGCCCTCGGGGGCGTAGCTCAGTTGGTTAGAGCGCCGGCCTGTCACGCCGGAGGCCGCGGGTTCGAGTCCCGTCGCTCCCGTTGCAGCTGCCCTAGAGCGGCAGCTTCCTGGCCTTTGCGACGCACTTCTTATGCGCCTTGCCGCGCCTCTTCTTGCACTTCTTGAGCGCCGCTGAGCGCTGGCCGGTGGGCTGCGCCGAGCCTCCGCCCGGGCTCGGAGGCGGGGGGACGAAGGGAGTCACCACGTTGATCGTCGTCGCCTGGGTCGTGGAGTTGTTGGACGCGACGGGATCGTGGATCGAGGACTGCACGGAGGCCGGGTTGGTGACGCTCCCCGCGGACTCCGCCGTCGCGGTCACGTGGACCGTGCGGGAGGCGCTCGGGGCGAGGCCTCCGAGATCGCAGCTGACGACCTGCCCCGCCGCGCTGCATCCCAGCGAGCCGGAGGTGAAGACGAGGCTGGCGGGCAGTGTGTCGGTGACTCCCACAGAGAGCGCGGTGCTCGGCCCGGCGTTGTGGGCGGTCAGCGAATAGGTGACTGCCGCTCCAACTGCGACGGGGTCGGGGGAATCGGATGCCGTGATCGAGAGGTCGGCGGACGGGTCGATCAGGGTCCCCTCCGTGGAGGAGTCGTTGCTCGAATCGCTGTCGGTGATGGAGGTGGAGGCCGTCACCTCGTTCGACGGTGTCCCGGTCGCATCGGCACTCACTGTGACCTGTACCTGTGGCGTTGCCCCGTTCAGGATCGTGTTTAGGTCGCAGGTGACCGTGCCACTCACGTTGTTGCAACCTGACGAGGCGGAGACGAAGCTGGTTCCGGCGGGGATCGTGTCCACGAGCTGCGCGTCCGGCGCCGAGTCGGGGCCGTTGTTGGTCACCGTCGTCGTGTACGTGATCTGGCCGCCGAGGTAGGCCGGGTCGGGCGAGTCGCTCTGCGCCACCGAGAGGTCGGTCGAGGGTGGGTTGTTGATCGTCGTGGTCTCCGAGGCGGAGTTGTTCGTCAGGTCCGGATCGGCGGGTGTGTCCGGAGTGACGGCGACGTCGTTGGTGGGCGTCCCGGCCGTGACGGCCTCGACGGTGATCGAGAAAGCGGAGTCCGAGCTCCCGGAGGTGAGCGCCGCGACCGGGCAGGTGACGACGCCACCGGTTTCGTTGCAGCCGACCGAGGCGGAGACGAAGGTGGTGCCGGCCGGGATCGTGTCGGCCATGCTCGAGGCGGCCGCAGAGTCGGGGCCGCCGTTGTGGACGGTGACGGTGTATGTGATCTGGTTGCCGGTCACCACCGGATCCGGCGAGTCGGATTGGGTCACCGAGAGGTCGGCGCCCGGGTTGATCGTGGTCTGCTCGGACGAGGAGTCGTTGGCCGAGTTCGAATCGGGGGTCGTCGTCGACACGGTCCCGGCGTTCGAAGGGGTTCCGGACGAGGTGGCCCGCACGACGATCTGGACTTGCGGAGTCGCCCCGGAGACAACTGTGCCGAGCGCGCAGGTCACGACTCCGCTCACGTGGTTGCAGCCGACCGGGGCGGAGACGAAGGTGGTGCCGGCCGGCAGGGTGTCGGTCAGGGTCGAGGCACCCGCGGAGTCCGGACCGCCGTTGTGCACATCCAGCGTGTAGGTGATCTGGCCGCCGTCGATTGCCGGGTCCGGCGAGTCGGTCTGGGTCACGGACAGGTCCGCCGTGGGCTGGAACTCGTAGGCGCCGATGTCGGTGCCGCCGCCCCCAGAGGCGTTGGTGACGTCAGGCAGGTCCGTCGGGCGCGGATCACCGCGCTGGTCGGTCGTGGACCCGGTTGCGATGCCCTTGTCGGTGGCCGGGCTGGTCGCCGCGATCGCCTGGGTCTTGGTGGGCCCGCCGTTGTTCGCCAGAGAGCCCAGCGCCGGGTTGACGCTCTGGAGGTCGGTCGCGGCCGGGCTCGGGGTACAGGTGGCGCCCTGGTCCAGGTTGTAGCCGAGGGTCGTCACCGAGTTGAGGCCCTCGCAGCTCGCGTGGCCGGTGCCGGCGAAGATCGTGCTCTGAGTCGTGAGGTCCTCGTTGCCGCCGATGTTCGCCCCGACGCTGGCGGCCCGCGAGACGTTGTTCGCGTCCACCGTCGAGCCGGTCAAGCTGACCGCCGCTGGGCTGCCGCCTGGAGCGGTACCAATTCCGCCTCCGATCTCCGTCAGGGCTGTGGCCTGTGAGGCACTGGCCGTGTTGGCGGTGATGGTGCTGGAGCTCACGGTGACCGGGCCACCGTTCGGGTCCAGCGCGAGGCCGCCGCCGATCGCTGATGCGCTGCTGCCGGGGGTTTGCGCGTAAGCGGAGTTGTCGTCCACCGTCACGCGGTCGAGGCTCAGCGCGCCGGTACTGAAGATGCCGCCGCCCTGGACGCTCGCGGACGAGCTCCCGAGGCCGACCAGCGCCGTGTTGTTCGTAATCGTGCTGTCGGTGATGGCCATGGAGCCGGCAGCCCCAATGAAGATCCCGCCGCCATACACGGTCCCGGCCCCCTGGTTCACGAGCATGGTGTTCTGACTCACTGTCGTGTGATCGAGGGTGGCCGTCCCGTTGTTCTCGATCCCTCCGCCGATGCCGGTGCTCGTTCCCTCGCTCTGGTTGCCGGTGATCTCCGAGTTGGTCACATTCAGCGTCCCGCCGAAGTTGTTGTAGATGCCCCCGCCCACGGCGACGGCAGCGCTCGACGTGTTGGTGGAGACGGTCACCTGGTCCAGTGTGAGCTGGCCCGAATTGAGGATGCCCCCGCCGCCTGCGTTCGGCGGCGCCTTGCCGTGTGTAACCGTCAGGTTGCTCATCGAGACGTCGCCCCCGGAGGCGACCGAGAACACCCGATACGTGTCCGTTGCGGACACCGTGACCCCGCCGGACGGCCCGACGATGTCGATCTGAGTGGTCATCGCCGGCAGAGCCGCGCTGAAGATCGAGATCGTGGCGCCACTCAGCCCTGGATCGAAGGCGATCGTGTCGGCGCCGGGGTTCGCCTGGGCCAGGTTGATTGCTTCGCGCAGGCTCCCCGTGCCCGAATCCCCTGGGTTGGCCGCGGTGACCGTGAAGGTGTTCGCCCGAGCGCTGCCCGCGCCCACCAGCAGCAGGGCGGTGAGCAGGAACGCCAAGCGGGCGGTGCGTCCTGGCAGGCGTGATTTTGCGGGTCGGGCCACGGGCTTCCTGGTCGGCAGACCCGACAGCGAACGGCCATGGAACCGGTCGCCCCTCTTCCCTGAAGGCCCTCCCAGTCGACGTTACGGGCGGCCCCGGGGTCTGTCAACGGGGGAGAACGCCCACGCCGCTCCGTAGTTACTACTCCAGCGACGCGGGTTGCCCAGTGCCGACGACGGCTCTCCGCGATGCTTAGGGGAGCATCTCGGCCGAGATCGACATCACAGCCCAAGGGACCGCGACCGAAGAGCTGCCTCGCGAGTTTCAGCCGCGCACCCTCCGCCGCCGGGCGGAGCAGGCGCTGCTCGCGCTCGTCTTCCTGCTCGCTGTGTTCCTCTTCGCGCCGGGGCTCGGCGAGGTGCGGGACAAGCTCGGCGAGGCCAGCCCGAGCTGGCTCGTGCTGGCGACGGCGCTCGAGGGACTCTCCTTCGTCTCCTACGTGGTCATGTTCGGCCCGATTTTCTGCACTGGGCTGACCTGGCGCCGGAGCTGGGAGATCGGCGGTTCCGAGCTCGCGATGGGCTCACTGGTCCCCGCCAGCGGCGCGGGGGGCCTGGCGCTGGGAGCCTGGGTGCTTCACCGCGGAGGGATGGGCGGCGCGAGGATCGCCCGTCGCTCCGTGGCCTTCTTCATCATCAAGAGCGGAGTCAACTTCCTCGCGGTCGCGCTGATCGGCGCGGCGCTGGCGGTCGGCCTGTTCGGTCCGGATCTCTCGCTCTGGCTGACCGCGCTCCCGGCGGCGGCCGCGGCGCTATCGATCGTGGCGGTGGCCGCGCTGCCGCGGTTCGGTCCCGGAATACCGCTGGGCCCGGAGCGATCACGCACTCGCCGCGGGCTGAATGCGACCCGCCGCGCGGTGATCGACGGCGTCGGCGAGGGCCGGCAGATCCTGCGGTCTTGGCATCCGGGCGTGATCGCCGGCGCGGTGGGCTACTGGGCGTTCGACAACGCCGTCCTCTGGGCGACCTACCACTCGGTTGGCGTCTCGCCTCCGATCACGGTCATCCTGATGGGCTACCTGATCGGGCAGCTAGGAGGGCTACTGCCTATACCGGGCGGAATCGGCGGCATCGACCTCGGGCTGATCGGCGTCCTGATCGCCTACGGTGCGCCTGCTGCCGGCACCGCCGCGGCCGTCTTCGGCTACCACCTGATCCTCTTCTGGCTGCCGTTGCTTGTGGGCGGCATCGCCTTCGCCAGGCTGCGCCGGAACATGCCCACAGGCGGCGAGTTCGCCGCCTGCGCGCCCGCCATCGCCATCCAGACCCTGGACTAAGGCCGCCGGACTAGACCGGCAGCCGCTTCGCCCTCTTCAGGCACTTATTCCTACGGATGTCAGTCAGGTCGGGCTCCGGACGAACGAGCGCCGCCCGCACCTGATTCGCCCTGATCCGATAGCCATTGCGAATGCAATCCCGCCGAATGTGGCTGCTTTGGGTCGCGCTGACGGCCTTGGCCGTTCTGGCGGCCGCCCCCGCTGCGCGAGCCTGCGGACCCGACACCCCCAGCCCCGCTGACCAGCCACCCTTCGGCGGAGTCGCCGCCCCGAGTCTCTCCCAGCCGCTTTCGGGAGCCCACCGCCTTCCCGGGTTCGGCCTGACGCCTCAGCAGGCCGCCACGATCGCAACCGACGCGATCGGGTCCGAGCCCGGCTCCGTGCACCGGGTCGAGACCCGCACCCGCACGGGCGACCAGATGAACGCTCAGTGGCAGGTGGACTTCTTCGATTCGGGCGGCACGGACGTCGGGCAGGTCCTGATCGATGACCGGGGCGCATGCGTGGTGGAGAAATGGACAGGCACCCAGGTCGGGACCAAGCTCGCCCGCGGCTATCCCGGTGCGGTCTCGGGCGGGGTCAACCACCTCTGGATTTGGCTGCCGCTCTGCGTCCTCTTCCTGGCGCCGTTCATCGATCCGCGACGCCCTCTCAGGCTGCTGCATCTCGACCTGCTCGCGCTGCTCGGCTTCAGCGTCTCGCTCGCATTCTTCAACCACGCGAAGATCGGGCTCTCGGTCGGGCTCGTCTATCCGGTGCTTGCCTACGTCTTCCTGCGGATGCTGATCGCCGGGCTCAGGCCGACCGAGAGCAGGGACCGGCTGCTGCCGCTGGCTCCGCGCGGCCTGCTGGTCGCCGGGATCGTCGCCCTGGTCGGGTTCCACGCGGCCTACATCGCGACGGAGGGCAAGGTGATCGACGTCGGGCTCGCCGGGGTGATCGGAGCGGACCGGCTGGTCAAGGGGGAGGACGTCTATGGCCAGGGGTCGTCCTCCGGCATGCCGATTCGCGGCGACGTCTACGGGCCGGTCAACTACATCGCCTACGTGCCCTTCGAGCAGGCATTCCCGTGGAGCGGGAGCTGGGACGAGGTCTCGGCGGCTCGCGCGGCGGCGCTCGGCTTCGAGCTGCTCACGGCGCTGGCGCTGTTCGGGCTGGGGCGTCGCCTACGAGCCGGCCCGGAGGGCACGACCCTGGGCGTCGCCCTGGCGTACGCGTGGCTCGCCTATCCGTTCACGATGTACACACTCGGGTCGAGCTTCAACGACTCGCTGGTCGCGCTGCTTGTCGTCTGTTGCCTGCTGGTCCTCTCGTCGGCACCGGCCCGCGGGGCGGCGTCGGCCCTGGCTGGGCTGACCAAGTTCGGGCCGCTCGTCTTGGCGCCGCTGTTCGCCGCCGGCCACGGGGAGCGCCGCCCACGGGCGCTGATGCTCTTCGCGCTCGCTTTCCTCGCCACGGCGGCGGTGGTGACAGTCCCGCTGCTCCCGGACGGCGGCTTCCGCGAGCTCTATGACCGCTCGCTCGGCTACCAGGCCTCGCGCGGCTCTCCGTTCAGCGTCTGGGGGCAGGCGCCTTCGCTGCACTTCCTGCAGACCGTCAGCAAGGTCTTCGCGCTGGGCCTGGCGGCGCTCTTCTTCTTCGTCCCCAGGCGGCGCACGACAGCGCAGGTCGCGGCCCTGGCCGCCGCGCTGTTGATCGCGGTCCAGGTGACCGCGAATCACTGGTTCTATCCCTACGTCGTCTGGTTCGCGCCCCTGGTCCTGGTGGCGCTGTTCGCCCAGCGCAGGGGGCCGGAACCGGCGATCTCGAGCCGCTGAGCACCGGGCGTCCCGTGCCTGGCCAGGCACGGATTTCGACACCCAGTCGAGGGGCCCCGAGCGATCTTTCGACATCGGTCCAACGATCCGGGGGGCGCGGGCGCGGACAATTCTCTCGATAGGGGCCCACGGGAACGGGGGTTGAGCCATGCAGGCGATGAGACAGGTTGTTGCGTTTGGCGGCGGCGGGTTCTCCCAGGAGTCCGGGAACCCCCTCCTCGACGACTTCGTCCTCGGTCTCACCGGGACGGCGAACCCTCGCATCTGCTTCCTGCCGACGGCGAGCGGCGACGCGGACCACTACGTCGTCCGCTTCTACAACGCATTCCGGGACCGGGCCCGTCCCTCGCACGTCAGCCTCTTCCGGCGCGAGCGCGGAGTCCCCGATATCCGTGCCCATCTGCTCGCGCAGGACGTGATCTACGTCGGCGGCGGCAGCCTGATCAGCCTGCTCGGTGTCTGGCGGGCGCACGGCATCGACTCGATGCTCCGCGAGGCGTATGAGGCGGGCGTGATCCTCTGCGGCCTCAGCGCCGGGTCGCTCTGCTGGTTCGCGGAGGCCGTCAGCGGATACCACGACGAGGTCAACCGCGTGCCCGCGCTGGGCTTCCTTCCCCACAGCAACGCGGTCCACTACTGTGACGGCGACCGGCGGGGCGCCTTCCACCGCCATCTGCTGGACGGGATGCCCGCGGGCTTCGCGGCCGAGGACGGAGCGGCGCTGCGCTTCGTCGGCGACGAGCTGGTCGAGGTCGTCGCCTCGCGGCCCGAGGCCAGGGCCTACAAGCTGGAGCGGCGAGGGAGCCAGGTCCTCGAGACCCGGCTCGCCACCCGATACCTGGGCGCGGAGCCACCGGCCAACGTCGTGCCGCTTGTGCGCCAGGCAGCCGCCTAGGCTTCGTTTGTGACTGCTCGGCGTCGCATCCTCGCCCTCGGCGGCCACGACTTCGATCGCCGCGCGGGCAACGACGTGATCTGCGACCTGATCGTCGAGCTGGCGGAGTCGCCGAGGCCGAAGGTCTGCCTGCTGCCGACGGCGAGCGGCGACCCGGACGACCAGATCGCGCGCTTCCGGCGGGCCTTCGCCGAGCGGGATTGCATTCCGGAGGTGATCTCGCTGTTCCGGCTGAGCGAAAACCCCGTCGACCTGCGGAAGGAGCTGCTCGCCCAGGACGTGATCTACGCGGGCGGCGGCAGCATGGTCAACCTCCTTGCGATCTGGCGGGCCCACGGCCTCGACGAGATCCTGCGCGAGTGCTGGCGGGAGGGAATCCTGATCTGCGGCCAGAGCGCCGGCGCGATGGTGTGGTTCCAGGGAGGCATCACCAGCTCGCAGGGAGAGCCCGCCGTCGCGGACGGCCTCGGCTTCCTGCCCGGCAGCGCCTGCGTCCACTATCTGACTGAGCCGGTGCGGCGCCGGCGCTTCCTGCGCGCGATCACCGCGGGCGAGCTGGAGCCCGGACTCGGCCTGGAGGACCAGACGGGCGCGCTCTTCGAGGACACCCAGCTCGCCGAGACGATCAGCGCTCGCGAGGGCGCGGAGGTCTGGGAGGTGTCGGCCGAGAACGGGGGCGCCCGGGAGGTCGAGTTCCATTCCCGCCTGCTGGAGGACAACCGCGCGCCGATCAACGACATGCGCGCCGAGATCCTCGAGCTGCGTCAGACGCTGGCAACTCGCGCGTCGCGGCGCCGGGCGCACCGGAGACGGCCGGGGCGCCTGGACTAGAGCATGCCGCCGGCGGCCGGCGGCGCGGTGGGATCGGCTCCGGCGTCGCCGACCTGCTCGCGGGCAAGGAAGTCCTCGATCAGCAGCGGGCTCTCCTTCGCCTGCTCGCAGACGTTGAGCAGGTCGGTCATGGAAGAGACCTCCTCGACCTGCTCCTTGACGAACCAGGTGAGGAACTGCTCGGCGCGGAAGTCGTTCTGCTCGCGCGCGAGCTTGAAGAGCGCGTTGATCTCGCTGCTGACCCGCTTCTCCTGCTCCAGGGCCATCTTGACCGGGCCGACGACGTCGTCGTACTTCGTCTGCTGGGAGGTGATGTCGGGGATCTGGACCGGATCGTCGGTGTCGAGCAGGTACTGGACCATGATCATCGCGTGGTTCCGCTCCTCGACCGCCTGGCGGTAGAAGAAGGCGGCCAGGCGCGGCAGGGTCTCGGAGTCGTAGTAGACCGCCGCGCCTATGTACTGCTGGGAGGCGGCGAACTCGTTCGCGATCTGCTCGTTGAGCGCGTCGGCGAAGCTCTGATCAGCCATCGGGGGGGAGCCTACTCACCCAGCGAAAGCCGGTCTCCGTGGGCATCGGGTCCAGCGGGCTGGAGGGCAGCCCGGGCTCGGTCCCGGCGGTGTTGTAGCCGGAGGGCGCCACGTCGTTCGGGGTGTCGGGGTGAAAGAGCGACGCCAGGTACTGGATATGGCCCCGGCCCGGGCCCAGCTCCCACTGGCCGCCGCCGTAGGCGCCGATGCCGTTCTCGTCGCAGTAGTCGTAGGCCGCGAACAGCGCGTGCAGCGGGCCAAAGCGGGAGGGCTTGATGTTGACCATCTTCGGCGGCCAGGGCTGGGCCTTGATGTCGGCAACGGAGTGGATCACCGCGTCCCAGGTGACCCGGTCGGCGACCGGGTCGAGGATCGGCCTGGTCTCGTCGTCCACGTCGGGATCCTCGAGCCAGGCATCGGGGAACGCCTCGATCAGCTTTCGATAGAAGACGGGGTCGGTCTCGACGTCGACCGGCGTGCCCTTGTACTGGCCCTTCAGGTCGAGCGAGTCGACCGCGCCCGTCTCCACCAGCTGGGCGATCAGCTCGTCGGTCCAATCGTTGGTGGGATCGAGCTTGAAGCGGAGCGTCGGATAGATCTCGAGTCGCTTCCGGACCGGCTCGATCGTCGAGACTTCGTCGGAACCGGGCGGCGTCAGCCGCATCGAGACCACGAAGGTGACCCGCCGGGGCTCGCGGCCCACCACCTCGTGCAGTGACTTGCCGGCCTGGCGCAGCGCCAGGTCCAGCGCGGCGCTCTCGAATGCCCAGCGGCGGTAGTTGACGGAGACCTCCCGCTCGGGCGGGCTCGGAAAGAGCGGGGCGCCGTCCAGCAGCTCCGAGAAGGACTCGATCGTGTGGGTGCCCGCGAGGTCCAGGACGGGGCCGGCGTCCCTGAAGGCGACATGGTCGAGGGCGTCGTAGACGACGTCCTCCCCGAGCCCCTCGTGACCACCGCCCTTCAGGTGGATGATCGTCGTCAGCCGCTCGAAGTCGGCCCCCTCCGGGGAGAACTCCCGGCCCTCGAGGTCGTAGGAGTCCACCTCGAGCGGCAGGTCCTTGATCTTGTCGTAGCCGGCCACGGCGGCGGACCATACCTACAGGCCGATCTCGGCTGGGAGGGTCGCGTAACGTTGCGGCCGCCCGCGGGACGAGGGGCGGTAGCTCGTCCCGACGCGTTCAACAAAGGAGAAGGTATGGCCGAGTCACTCGGTGCCGACGCAGGCGCCGGCCTGAAGGCGCTTGGCGTCAACTGCACGCTCAAGAAGTCCCCGGAGACCTCGAACACCGAGGCCCTGATGAACAGCGTTCTCGAGATCCTCGGGATGCACGGTGTGGAGACCGAGATCCTGCGGCCCGTCGACTACGACATCAAGTTCGGCGTCAGCTCCGACGAGGGAGACGGCGACCAGTGGCCCCAGATCCTGGAGAAGTTCAAGGCCGCCGACATCCTGCTGATGGGGATGTCGATCTGGTTCGGGGTGCGCTCCTCGGTCTGCCAGATGGTGATCGAGCGGCTCGACGGGACCTACAACGAGCGCAACGACGTCGGGCAGTACCCGCTCTACAACAAGGTCGCGGGAGTCGTCGTGACAGGCAACGAGGACGGCGCCCACGCCAGCGCGGAGACCACCCTCTTCAACATGACCCACCTCGGCTGCGTGATTCCGCCCAACGCCGACACCTACTGGGTCGGCGAGGCCGGGCCTGGGCCCTCATACCTCGATGCCGGAGGGCCGGATCACCCCTACACGCAGCGGACCAGCTCCTGGTGCGCCCACAACCTGCTGCACATGGCCCGCATCCTGCGCGAGACGCCGATCCCGCCGATCGGGAACACGCTCGATGAGATGGGTGGCGACGCCGTCCACACCGGCTAGGGCCGTCGCCGCATATGCTGCTGGCCCCGACTAGAGGGGACGACGAGCCAAGGAGAGGCTTCGGGATGAGCCGCACGGAGGGGAATCTGAGCAGGAGAGCCGTCTGGGTTCTGGCGGCGCCCGTCCTGATCGCCCTGATGGCGCCCGCGGGCGCCAGCGCCACGAACACCCTCAGCGTCCACGGCAGCGTCAACCAGGTCTACGTCACCGGCGCCCAGCCCGGCACGAGCCTGCGGCTGATCGACCGCAAGGGCAAGCGCATCTCGAACAGGCCGGTCGGGTCCCTGGGCGGTGTCGTCTTCCGCCGGGTCCCCGCCGGAAAGGGCTACCGCGTGCGCGCCGCCGACGGTTCCCGCTCGGCGCGAGTCGGCGTGATGAGCGACCGGCCGGCGCCGAAGAACCCCTCGATCTACAACCAGACGCTCCCGGCAGGTGGCTACGGGTACATGACCACACGGGACGGGACCAGCCTGTCGCTCGACGTCCGGTTGCCCGGGCCGGCTGCGAATGGCCCCTACCCGACCGTGGTCGAGTACTCGGGCTATGGCTACGCCAACCCCGCCGGCGCCGAGAGCGGCATCAGCCAGATCCTCAACCTGCTCGGCTATGCCGTGGTGGACGTGAACATGCGCGGCACCGGCTGCTCGGGCGGCGCCTTCGACTACTTCGAGAAGCTGCAGAGCCTGGACGGCTACGACGTGGTGGAGACCGCCGCCCGTCAGCCCTGGGTCCTCCACAACAGGGTCGGCATGGCCGGCATCTCCTACGGAGGAATCAGCCAGCTCTTCGTCGGCGCCACGGCGCCGCCACACCTCGCCGCGATCGCACCGCTGTCGGTTATCGACAACACGGCCACCACGCTCTACCCCGGAGGCTTCCTCAACACCGGCTTCGCCCTGCAATGGGCCCAGGACCGAGTGCACGACTCCCAGCCGGCCTCTCCCACCGAGGGACAGGGCTGGGCCTGGAAGCGGATCCAGGAGGGCGACCAGCTCTGCAAGGCCAACCAGACGTTGCACACCGCGGCGGCGGACCTGATCAGCAAGGTCCACCGCAACCGGTTCTTCCGCCCGAAGGTCGCGAACCCGCTGTCCCCGGCGACCTTCGTCAGCAGGATCAGGACACCGGTCTTCCTCGCCTGCCAGTTCGAGGACGAGCAGACCGGCGGCCACTGCGGCAACCTGGCCGACCGCTTCACGGGGACCAAGCGCAAGTGGTTCACCTTCACCAACGGCCTGCACATCGACTCGCTCGACCCTGAGACCTTCAACCGCTGGTTCGACTTCCTCGAGCTGTACGTGGCCCAGCGAAGACCGCAGCTGCCTCCCGTGGCGGTTGCCTCGGCCCCCGTGATCTACCAGGCGGCGATGGGCATCCCCGGCGTCACCCTGCCGCACGACCCGATCCAGGACCAGCCGACATATGGCGCCGCCCTGAGCGCATTCGAGGCCCAGCCGCAGGTCAAGGTCATGTTCGACAACGGCGCGGGTCGCTCCCCGGGCACGCCGTATCCGGGTTTCGAGCGCGACTTCAGCCGGCTCCCGATCCCGGGTACGAAGCCTCGCTCCTGGTACTTCGGCCAGAGCGGCACGCTTGTCAACAAGCCGCCGAAGAAGGGAAGGAGAGGTGGCAGCGACACGTTCACCTGGAACAAGGGGGCGCGTCCCCCAACCGACTTCGCGGGCACCGACACCAGCACCGGCGACCTCTGGACAGCCCACCCGAGCTACGACTGGCGCCAGCCGCCCGCGGGTACGGCAGCCTCGTACATCACCCCGCCGCTGGGAGCGGACGCCGGGATCATCGGCGCCGGCGCCGTGCACGCCTGGATCCGCGCCTCCGCACCGGACGTGGACCTCCAGGTAACCGTCTCCGAGGTGCGACCGGACGGCAAGGAGACGTATGTGCAGAGTGGCTACCTGCGCGCCAGCCTCCGCAAGCTGGTCCCGCACAAGAGCACGCTGCTTGAGCCCGTCCTGAGCCTGCGGCGCGACACCGCCGCCAAACTACCCAAGGGCCGCTTCACGAAGGTGATCATCCCGCTCTACTACGAGGGTCACGTCTACCGGGCCGGCTCGCGCATTCGAGTCACAGTTGCCGCCCCGAGCGGCGACCAGCCGATCTGGTCCTTCGCCGAGACCGTGCCCCATACCACTGCGAACGTCACCGTCTCGTTCTCCCACAAGCACCCGTCTCGCCTCATCCTCCCGCTCGTCCCGGGAGTAACGGCGCCGACTCCGCTGCCTCCGTGCCCGGGGCTGCGCGGCGAGCCCTGCCGCGCCTTCGGGCAGTAGCCACCTCCCTTACGGCTGCCGGAGCTAGCGCGCGGGGCGGGCTTCCAGCAGGGCAGCGTCGGCCCGGTCAATCAGAGTCTTGAGCGTGTCACCCTCGCCCAGTGTCGCGAGACCGACGCTGACGCTGGAGCCAGGATGGGCCTCGTCGAGCGCGTTTCCGATCTCGTCCATGCGGCAGCGGGCCTCCTCGAGGTCGGCGTCGGAGATGGTGCAGATGAACTCGTCTCCTCCCCACCGAACGATCGGATCGTAGGGACGAAGCTTTGCTCGCATCGAAGCGACCAGATCGCGAAGAAGCGCGTCGCCGGCCACGTGGCCGTATCGATCGTTTGCCTGCTTGAGGCCGTCGAAGTCGACATAGGCGAACGCCAAGGCTCCCCGCGAACGGTGTGCGCGCTCAATCTCATGTTCCAGGGTGGTCCTTCCCATCTCTCGCCGGTACGCGCCCGTGAGATCGTCCAGATGGGCCCGGTCCAGCTCAGCTGAGTGATGCTCACGATCACGCGCGGCAGCCTCACGGTCTCCTGCCGCTCGCTCGCGATCTGCTGCCGAACTCGCGCACAACCCCTCGAGCGCCTCAATCACTTGGTCCATTCCGGGGGACGGGGCGAGTTCTCCGGCGAGTCGCTGGACTCGCCGACTCCGTTCAGTGGCGGACTGGTCGCGTTGCTCGGCCGCACTGTCCCGCTTCGTCGCTTGCGCCTGGCGCTCGGAGGACACCATGGCGTCGTGTTCTTTGGTTCTCGTCATCGTCTTAGGGCCTCTGGGTTCGTACGAAACCGAGGGGCAGACCCCTCTGGGGTTAAGTCCGATAGGGGCGAAGCCCACCAGGCCGGTGGGGTATCGCCGTGGAGGTACAGCGCCTGACTGTCGCAGTTGGGACTCGGCATTCCTTGCCTCAGCCCAACCGCGATTGACACTACTCCTGCTGGGTGCGGCTGTGTGCCTCGAAATTAATTCGACAATCGCTTAGGCGCTAGGCGGCCTTGAGACCAGGACCCGGGAGGGCCTCGGAGTCCCTGGCGCCGACCTGATCGCCGCATTTAGAGCAGCGCAGCTCGAGTGTGGGCTCGCCGCCGCAGCCCTTGTGGCGGATCCGGAGGGGTGGGCCCTCCTCCGCCATGTAGCGGTCCCCCCACTCGCGCAGCGCCATCAGCACGGGATAGAGGTCGAGCCCCATCTCGGTGAGTCGGTAGCGGTCGCGCGTGCGGACCGCGTCCTTGTAGGGCTCGCGGCGCAGGACGCCGGCCTCGACCAGCTTGCCCAGGCGCTCGGAGAGCAGGGACCGGGAGATGCCCAGGCTCGACTGGAAGTCCTCGAAGCGCTTGATCCCGGAGAAGGCCTGGCGGAGGATGACGAGGGTCCAGCGGTCGCCCAGCAGGGCGGCCGGCCTGGCGATCGAGCATCTCTCTTCGGCGATGTCCGCGGCACGCATGCGGGCCAGGATAGCGAGGCTACGTTCGGAATCCGAACCCTATATTCTTGCGTCCGACTTTTGAACCCAAGGTTCTGCTGAAGGAGGACGCGATGCCGAAGCTCGACCTGACCATTCCCGCTGAGTCCCTCTCCGACGACGCCAGGCAGGAGCTGGCCCGTGAGCTCGGTGCCACGCTGCTGCGCTGGGAGGGGGCTCCGGACACCGAGTTCTTCCGCTCGATCACCTGGACTCACGTGCACGCGCTGCCGTCGGCGGAGATCGTGACTCCGGAAGGCGTCGCCGAGCCTCACGCCGTCATCGACATCACGGTCCCGGACGGCGCGCTCAGCGAGCGCCGCAAGGCGGGGCTGGTCGAGGACACGACCAAGCTCGTCCTCGACGCGACCGGTTGGGGCGCCGATGCCGGCGTCCGCGTCTGGACGCTGATCCACGAGGTCCCGGACGGCAACTGGGGCGCGGGCGGACAGGTCGTTCGCTTCGATCAGCTCCGCGAGGCCGCCAGGTCCGAGCGCGAGCAGGAGGGCTCGGGGAGGGGGAAGGTCCCGGCCGCGGCGAGCGGCAATCAGGAGGTCCCGGCGTGAGGCAGCTCGAGTTCATCGAGAAGGGAAAGCTCGAATGGCGAGATGCGCCCGATCCGAAGCTCGGAGGTGACGGCGAGGCGATCGTGCGCCCGGTGGCGCTCGCCACCTGCGACCTCGACACCGCCTTCGTCCAGGGAATCGCGCCGGTCGGGAATCCGTTTCCCTTCGGCCATGAGTGCGTCGGGGAGGTCACCGACGTCGGGGACTCGGTCGAGTCGGTCAAGCCCGGGGATCTGGTCAGCGTCCCGTTCCAGGTCTCATGCGGCGAGTGCGATGCGTGCCTCGCCGGCCACTCGGGAAGCTGCAAAACGGTCCCTCGGCTCTCGATGTACGGCCTGCCGGTCGGGCCCCAGACCTACGGCGGCTTCGCTAGCGACTCGGTCAACGTCCCATACGCCGATGCGATGCTGGTCCCGATCCCCGATGGGGTCAATCCCACGGCCGTGGCCAGCCTCTCGGACAACATCCCCGATGCCTGGCGAACCGTCGCTCCCCCACTCCAGGCGACGCCGGGCTCGCCGGTGCTGATCGCCATGGGAGCCGGATCGATCGCCTTGTACTCCGCGGCGATCGCCCTTGCTCTCGGCGCCGAGCGGGTCGACGTCGTCGGCGGCCGCGAGCGCGACCGTGAGCTGGCGGAGAAGCTTGGGGCGAACGTCCTCGACGAGGAGTTCCCGGATCGCGTCGGCTTCTACCCGATCACGGTCGACGCGAGCGCCGACCCGGACGGGATTTCATGCGCCCTGCGCTCCACGGACGCCGACGGGATCTGCACCAGCATCGGGATCTACTTCCAGCCGACGCCCCTGCCCCTTCTGGAGATGTTCACGCAGGGGATCACGTTCGTCACCGGGCGCCCGCACGTGCGGACACTGATGCCCGATGTGCTGGAGCTGGTCCGGCAGGGCAAGTTCGATCCCGACCCGATGACGGCCAACAAGATCCCCTGGGACGACGCGGCCGAGGCGCTCTCGGAGCTGCGAGCGAAGACCGTAGTGACCCGTTGATCCGAGGGTGCCGCGTAAGCGGCAACCCGATTGGCGTCAGGGACTGCCGACGCCGCCGCTGT
>JAWVFG010000183.1:0-11355 GCA_033856335.1 Solirubrobacterales bacterium | reverse complement strand
GTGATCATGTTCTTGACGTAGTCGGCGTGGCCCGGACAGTCGACGTGGGCATAGTGGCGATTGTCGGTCTCGTACTCGACGTGCGAGGTGGCAATCGTGATCCCGCGCTCCTTCTCCTCGGGCGCGTTGTCAATCTCCTCGAACGACTTCACCTCGGTACCGCCCTTGTCAGCGAGCGTCTTGGTGATCGCGGCTGTCAGCGTGGTCTTGCCGTGATCGACATGGCCGATGGTGCCGACGTTCACGTGCGGCTTATCGCGATCGAACTTCTCCTTGGACATCTCGCTCCTTTTGGGGGTCTAGTGGGTGTCGTTAAGTCTGTTTTGCGGCAAATAGTTCGGCTGTTGACCAACCTGGGGAATATAGCCACACCTGGGCAACGGCGAACACCGCCGGATCATCGGGGCTCACGCACCGGCCCCTACGGGCTCGCCGGAGCGGTGCTCGGTGATCTCCTCGGCGATGTTGTTGGGCACCTCTTCGTAGCGCTCGAACTGCATCGTGTAGCTGGCTCGGCCCTGCGTCGATGACCGCAGGTCGGTGGCGTAGCCGAACATCTCGCCCAGCGGGACGTAGGCATGGACCGCCAGCGCGTTACCGCGCGGCTCCTGGCCCTGGACCTTCCCGCGGCGACGCGAGAGGTCGCCGATCACCTCTCCGAGGAAGCCTTCGGGTGTCACGACCTCGACGGACATCACGGGCTCCAGGAGCACCGGCTTGGCCTTGCGCGCACCTTCCTGGATGGCCATCGAGCCGGCGATCTTGAACGCCATCTCCGAGGAGTCCACGTCGTGGTAGGAGCCATCAGTCAGCTCGACCCGAACGTCGACCATCGGGTAGCCGGCCTTGACGCCCGACTGCAGCGCCTCCTCGATCCCCGCCTCGACGGAGGGGATGAACTCGGAGGGGATCGTGCCCCCCTTGATCTTGTTGATGAAGTCGAAGCCCTCGCCGGGGGCCGGCTCGACGTTGATCACGACATGGCCGTACTGGCCGCGACCGCCGGTCTGGCGGACGAAGCGACCCTGGACCTTCTGGACGGCGTCGCGGATCGTCTCGCGGTACGCGACCTGCGGCCTGCCGACGTTGGCGTCGACCGAGAACTCGCGCAGCAGGCGGTCGACGATCACCTCGAGATGGAGCTCACCCATGCCGTGGATGAGCGTCTGGCCCGTCTCCTCGTCGGACTCGACCTGGAAGGTGGGGTCCTCCTCGGCGAGCTTGGCGAGGCTCTCTGAGAGCTTCTCCTGGTCGGCCTTCGTCTTCGGCTCGATCGCGACTGCGATGACCGGGTCGGGGAAGTCGATCTGCTCGAGCACGATCGGCGCATCGGGAGCGCAGAGGGTGTCGCCGGTGGCGGTGTGCTTGAGGCCGACCCCCGCCAGGATGTCGCCCGCATAGCACTCCTCGATCTCCTCGCGGTGGTTGGCGTGCATCATCAGAAGCCGCCCGATCCGCTCGGTCTTGCCGCTGGAGGCGTTCAGCACGCGTCCCCCGGCTTGAAGCTTGCCGGAGTAGACGCGCATGTAGGTGAGCTTGCCGACGAACGGGTCAACGGCGACCTTGAAGGCGAGCGCTGAGAACGGGGCGTCGTCGGCGGGCTCGCGGACGACCTCGGTGGGCTCGCCGTCCCCGCCCTTCCGCGGCGGCTCCAGGCCGGTCATCGGCGGGACCTCGACCGGCGAGGGGAGCAGCTCCACGATCGCATCCAGCAGCGGCTGCACGCCCTTGTTCTTGAAGGAGGAGCCGCAGAGGACCGGGGTCACCTTGATGTCCAGCGTCGCCCGGTGGAGGGACTTGACGATCCGCTCGTGCGGGATCTCCTCATCGTTCAGGTAGGACTCCATGAGCTCGTCGTCATAGTCCGCGCACGCCTCGATCAGATGGGTGCGGTGCTCGTGGGCCTGGTCGACCAGGTCGTCCGGAATCTCGCTGTACTCGAACTCCGTGCCGAGCTCGTCCTTCCAGACGAGCGCCTTGTTTTCGATCAGGTCGACGACACCGCTGAAGTCGGCCTCGTTCCCAATCGGGATCTGGATGGGGAGCGGGTTGGCGCCGAGGCGCTCGCGCATCGTCTTGACGGCGCCGAAGAAGTCGGCGCCGGTCCGGTCCATCTTGTTGACGTAGGCGATGCGAGGGACGTGGTACTTGTCGGCCTGGCGCCAGACGGTCTCGGACTGCGGCTCGACTCCGGCTACGGAGTCGAACAGCGCGATCGCGCCGTCCAGCACACGGAGGCTGCGCTCGACCTCGACGGTGAAGTCGACGTGCCCCGGCGTGTCGAGGATGTTGATCCGATGGTCGTTCCACTCGCAGGCCGTAGCGGCGGAGGTGATCGTGATCCCGCGCTCCTGCTCCTGCTCCATCCAGTCCATGACGGCAGCGCCCTCGTGGACCTCGCCCATCTTGTGGGTGCGGCCCGTGTAGTAAAGGATGCGCTCGGTGGTCGTCGTCTTACCGGCATCGATGTGGGCCATGATGCCGATGTTGCGCGTCTTCTCTAGGGGGAAGCTTCTGGGCATGATCCTCTTGTTCGGACTGTTCGGACTGGCGTGAGGGAGAGACGGAACGGTTAGTCTGAGTTCGGTATTCGCGCAGAGAAAAGGCCCTTACGGGCCCGAGCGCAAAGCGTCTCTTCGACCCAAACTTCTCCTATGTCGCGCCGTTCTCCATCGAAACGGTTAACGCCCTCGGGGGCCTATTTGGGTACCCCGGAGCGACGCACGATGATAGCAGCGGTCCAAAAGCTCTCAGGTAGGGCGCACGCATGAAATTGCGCCGTCGCAAGAGCTCTCGCAACCGCATCGACGAGCTCACCGAACGCACCCGCCAGGAGGGCCGCGCGCTCTCCCGCAGGCGTCGAGCCGAGGCACGGCGCTACCGCCCCGTCGTCGCGCCGGCGAGGCGCTTCGTCGCCTGGCTCGCCCCCTACATAACCGGGTCCCTGCTCTTCCTCGTCAAGCTGTTCGCGGCGCTGATCGCGCTGATCGCCGAGGTCGGCCGTGTCGCGATCAGCTGGCTCGCCCACCGGGTGACGGGCCTGGCCGGCGCAGTGGCTCGAGGCCTGCAACGGCACGTCACCCCGCTGTCGACCGTCGCCTTCGTGGGGGTGGCCGCCGCGGTCGGGCTTGGCGTCTCCCAGTTCTTCGACTTCCACGGCGTCGCCGTGGACGCCCCCAACTACGCCGGCGAGGTCGGGGCGACCGCCCCGGCGCCAATCGTCGGGACCGAGACCGCCGGCAGCGCCCATCTCTGGATCCTTCTGCCCATCGCGGGCGCGGCCCTGGTCCTGGTGATCGCCACCTATCTCGGCAGGGTGCAGCTCGCCGGCGCCGTGGCCGTCTGCGGGCTTCTTGGCCTCGCGGTCGCCGTCGCGATCGACCTTCCTCAGGGGCTCGACGCGGGACGGCCCGGCCTGGCCTTCAGCGGCTCTCAGGCCCTGCTGCTCCAGGGATTCTGGGCCGAGGTGGCGTCATCGGCGGTCCTGATGCTTTGCGGTGGGCTGCTCGCCCTCTACTCTCGCGGCATGGCCGGAGAGAGGAGCGTCAGGTCGGGTGCCGGCCGCAGGGAGGTTCGCCACGACGACGGTGGCGCAATCTCGCCGGGCCTGCAGACCGAGTCATGACGAAACGCCCGCGCACCGAGACCCTCCTGGTCCTCGCCTGCGCGGCAGCGGCCGGAATGCTCGGTGTCTCGCAGTTCACCGACATCTTCCACCTAACCCCTCCCGGCGGCGAGGCCCTGAAGGCGATCAGCGCCTCCGACCAGCACGGCTACGCGACCCTGGTGCTCGCGATCTTCGCCCTGATCCTGATCGTCGTGGCGATCGCCGCCCGCGGCGAGCAGCTCGGGCAGGTGGCCGCCGTCGCGATCGCGGTCTGCGGGCTGGTCGCGCTCCTGATCTTCCTGATCGGCGACCTGCCGAAGGTGAACAACGTGGGCACTCTCGACGACCCGCGTCAGTCCTTCATCGACGCCGAGGCGAAACCCGTCGCCGGATTCTGGCTCGAGCTCGTCGGAGCCCTGGTGCTCACGGTCTGCGGAGCGGCGCTCGCCACGATGCGGCCCGGGAGCACGGCCACGGCCGAGGAGATCCACGGCGGCCGCTCACACGAGGGCACCGTCGCGGAGACGACGACCCACATGGAACGCACCCGCGGGAACTGACAAAGCGCCGGGACGGCTTCCCCCTTCGCTCCAGAAGTTGAGCGGCCTAGTGGCCGCTACCAGCGGTAATGCGCGAAGGCTTTGTTGGCTTGGGCCATGCGGTAGATGTCGTCCTTCCGCTTCCAAGCGTTGCCCTGCTGCTTCGAGGCGTCGAGGATCTCGTTGGCGAGTCGCTCCGCCATCGACTTCTCAGCCCTGGCCCGGGCAAACTCGACGATCCAGCGGACCGCCAGCGTACGAGCGCGACGGGCAGGCACCTCAACGGGCACCTGGTAGGTCGCGCCGCCCACGCGCCGGGACCGGACCTCGAGGACCGGCGTGAGCTGCTTGATCGCGTTCTCAAGCTCCTCGACGGGGTTGCCGCCGGTTCGCTCCCCGACCAGGGCGAGGGCGTCGTAGGAGATCTGCTCGGCCACCGACTTCTTGCCGTCGGTCATCACCTTGTTGATCACCTGCTGGACCAGTCGGCTCCGATATACGGAGTCCGGCTCCAGCAGCCGGATGGTCGCCTGGTTACGTCGAGGCATCTATGAAGCCTTGACGCCGTAGAGCGAGCGGCCCTGCTTGCGGTCGGAGACCCCGGCCGCATCGAGAGCGCCGCGCACGACCTTGTAGCGCACACCCGGCAGGTCCTTGACGCGACCGCCTCGGACGAGCACCACGGAGTGCTCCTGAAGATTGTGTCCCTCGCCCGGGATGTAGCTCGTCACCTCGAGCCCGTTGGTGAGCCGAACCCTGGCGATCTTCCGGAGCGCCGAGTTCGGCTTCTTCGGGGTCACCGTCGCGACGCGGGTGCACACGCCACGCCGCTGCGGAGCGGCCACGCGCTTCTTGCGACCCTGGCCAGACTTCAGGCCCGGCGTCGACATCTTCTTCTTCTTGTGGGTTCGTCCCTTGCGGACGAGCTGGTTGGTGTTGGGCACGGCGGCGAATGGTAGCCAAATACCCTTCGCCCCCCATGCCCCTCTTCCGGAAGAGCGCAAGCAGCGATGCACCGCTCCTCGCCGTGGACATCGACGGCGTGATCAGCCTCTTCGGTTTCGACCATTCCGTGGAGCCCGGCGGCGGCGGCGACCCGAGCAAGGCCCCCGGTGAGTTCCACCTGATCGACGGGCTGCTCCACTGCATCGCGCTCGAGACCGGCCCCCGGCTCATCCGGCTGGCCAAGTCCTACGAACTGGTCTGGGCGAGCGGCTGGGAGGACCGCGCCAATGACCACCTGCCGGGGATTCTCGGAGTCCCCGAGCTCCCCTACCTGACCTTCGACGGGCGGGCGCGCTTCGGAACGGCCCACTGGAAGCTCGAGGCCCTCGACGAATACGCCGGCTCGAGGCCGCTCGCCTGGATCGACGACAGCCTCGACTCGAGCTGTCAGGAGTGGGCCAAGAAGCGATCCGCACCGACGCTCCTCGTCCCGACCGAGTCCGACGTCGGCCTCCTGGACGCCCACGTCGAGGCCCTGGAGCGCTGGGTCAAAGACGACTTCGAGCCCAGCTAGATCCTCAGTAGACTCGCCGAGATGGGAGAGGTGGTGCCGATCATCTTCTTGGCCGTGATCCTGAAGATCCCGGTCCTCTACGGAATGTGGCTGATCTGGTGGGCCGTCAAGGAGGAACCCGAGCTGGAGGACGCCGACGGCACGGCGGACGACCACACCTTCCGCCGCTGGCGCCGAGACCCAACGAAGCCAAAGGGCCCACGCCGAGGAGGCCCCCACAGCGGCGGCGCCAAGGCGCAGCCTGAATGCCCGCCGGGCGGCCGAAGGCGAACGACAGTGCCGCCTAGAGGGGTGGCGCTGCCCGCGGCGCACGACCGCCGCATCCACGAGCCCGCGCAGCGGTAGCTACGAGGACTCTGACTCGGACTTCTCAGCCTCGGCCGGTGCCGACCCAGCCGCAGGCGTCTCAATCTCGGAAGCGAGCTCCTCGAGCTCCTCCGCAAACGAAGGCCCGAATCCCTCGAGCTGAGAGCTCTCGCCGTCGCCCGCGAGGTCGAGCTCCTTGGCGAGCTCCTCCTCGGAGAACTCCTCGACAGGAGGCTGGGCCGGCTCCACCGGCTCGATCTGCATCGAGCGGTAGCGCTTGAGGCCGGTGGCCGCCGGAATCAGCTTGCCGATGATGACGTTCTCCTTCAGGCCGACCAGCCGATCGCGCTTGCCCTCGAGCGCGGCGTCGGTCAGGACCTTGGTGGTCTCCTGGAAGGAGGCCGCGGAGAGGAAGGACTCCGTCGCGAGCGACGCCTTGGTGATCCCGAGGATCACCTCCTCGGCACGAGCCGGGGTCTTCGTCTTCTTGCCCTTGAACTTGTCGTTGATCGCATCGAAGACCAGGCGGTCCTCCAGCTGGCCGGGAAGGAGCTCGGTCGAGCCCTTCGACTCCACTCGCACCTTCTTCAGCATCTGGCGAACGATCAACTCGACGTGCTTGTCGTTGATGTCGACGCCCTGGGTGCGGTAGACCCGCTGCACCTCGCTGACGATGTAGACCTCGGTGTCCGTGCGGCCGCGGATCGCCAGGATCTCGGCCGGGTAGAGCGAGCCCTCGTTGAGCTGGGTGCCGACCTGGACGCGCTTGCCCGGTTCCACCAGGACGTTGGTGCGCGGCGGGAAGGAGTAGGCATGCTCCTCGCCCTTGTCGTCGGTGATCGTCAGCTTGACCGCCTTGTCGCTCTCCTCGACCGCGACCTTGCCGTCAACCTCGGCGATCTTCGCGAGGCCCTTCGGCTTGCGCGCCTCGAACAGCTCGACGACGCGAGGCAGACCCTGGGTTATGTCCAGGCCGGCGACACCGCCGGTGTGGAACGTCCGCATGGTCAGCTGGGTGCCCGGCTCGCCGATCGACTGTGCGGCGATGATGCCGACCGCGTCTCCGATCTCGACGAGGAAGCCCGTCGCCGGCATGACGCCGTAGCACTGGCGGCACACCCCGGACTCGGCCTCGCACTTGAGCACCGAGCGGATCGGGACGGTCACGTTCTCATCGTCCTTGAAGCCCTCGGCGATGTCGTGGACCTCGCCCCAATCGATCTCCTGGTTCCGCTTGAGCAGGTCCCGGCCGCGCTTGGTCGTGAACTTCTTGGCGGCGGTGCGACCGATCAGGTGCGGGTTGAGCTCGCCGTCGTCGCGGTATAGCGGCATCTCGATGAAGTTCTTGGTCTTGCAGTCATCGAGGCGGACGATCACGTCCTGGGCGACATCGACCAGGCGCCGGGTCAGGTAGCCCGAGTCGGCCGTGCGCAGCGCCGTATCGGCGAGACCCTTGCGGGCGCCGTGGGTGGAGATGAAGTACTCGAGGACCGAAAGGCCCTCCATGAAGTTGGCCTTGATCGGCCGCTCGATGATCTCGCCCTTCGGATTGGCCATCAGGCCTCGCATGCCGGCCAGCTGGCGAATCTGCTTGAACGACCCTCGCGCTCCGGAGTTGGCCATCATGAAGATCGGGTTGAGCTCGTCGAGGTTGTCCTCCATCGCCTGGCCGACCTCCTCGGTGGCCCGATCCCACTGCCCGGTGATCGCCTCCTTGCGCTCCTCGGCGGTGATGTAGCCCTCGTCGTACTGCCCCATGATCTCCTCGCTCTGCTTCTCGTAGCGCTCGAGGATCTCTTCCTTGTCCGGGGGGGCGACCACGTCGTTTTTGGAGATCGTGATCCCCGCCTGCGTGGCGAAGTGGAATCCCAGCTCCTTGAACGAGTCCAGGACCAGCGAGACCGCGGGAGCCCCGTAGGCCTCGACCAGCTCACTGACGATCTCGTTGACGTCGCGCTTCTTCAGCGACCGGTTGACGAACTCGTACTGGTCGGGGTCGTACTCGTCCTCTAGCGCCTCGGCGATCGCGCGCTCGACCCGGTCGTTGTAGATGATCCGGCCGACCGTGGTCAGGAAGTGCTCGTGACCAGGGCGGCGGTACTCCGCGTAGTCGTGCAGCTGGACGATCCCGTTCTCGTAGGCGAGCTCCGCCTCCTGCGCCGTCCTGAACGGATGCGGCTTCTGATCCAGCTTGGATGCGTCGAGCTCCTCGACGTCGTCGCCCGCGTAGGTCAGGTAGTAGAGCCCGAGGACCATGTCCTGCGTCGGGGTGGCCAGCGGAGCGCCGTGCGCCGGGGACAGGATGTTGTTGGCGGAGAGCATCAAGATGCGCGCCTCCGCCTGGGCCTCCGCGGAGAGCGGCAGGTGGACAGCCATCTGGTCGCCGTCGAAGTCGGCGTTGAACGCGTGGCAGACGAGCGGGTGGATCTGGATCGCCTTGCCCTCGACCAGTACCGGCTCGAACGCCTGGATGCCAAGGCGGTGGAGGGTCGGCGCGCGGTTGAGCAGCACCGGGTGCTCGTGGATGACCTCCTCGAGCACGTCCCAGACCTCGGGAATCATCGAGTCCACCATCTTCTTGGCGGCCTTGATGTTCTGGACCTGCTTGCGCTCGACGAGGCGGGCCATGATGAACGGCTTGAACAGCTCCAGGGCCATCAACTTCGGCAGCCCGCACTGGTGCAGCCGGAGGCTCGGACCCGAGACGATCACGGAGCGACCGGAGTAGTCGACGCGCTTGCCGAGCAGGTTCTGCCGGAAGCGGCCCTGCTTGCCCTTGAGCATGTCCGAGAGCGACTTCAGCGGCCGGTTGCCCGGGCCGGTGACGGGACGGCCGCGGCGGCCGTTGTCGAACAGCGCGTCGACGGCCTCCTGCAGCATCCGCTTCTCGTTGTTGACGATGATCTCGGGCGCACCCAGGTCGAGCAGCCTCTTGAGGCGGTTGTTCCGGTTGATCACGCGCCTGTAGAGGTCGTTGAGGTCGGATGTCGCGAAGCGGCCGCCGTCCAGCTGGACCATCGGGCGCAGCTCCGGCGGAATGACCGGGACCACGTCGAGGACCATCCACTCAGGCTTGTTGGTCGACTTGAGGAAGGCGTCGACGACCTTGAGGCGCTTCACGGCGCGGGCCTGCTTCTGCCCCTTGGAGGTGTTGATCGTCTCCTCGAGGAGCTCGGCCTCGGCCTCCAGCTCGACCTGGTCGAGCAGGTCGCGCACTGACTCGGCTCCCATGCCGCCGCGGAAGTACTCGCCCCAGCCGAACGGCGAGCCGAAGCGGTCCTTGAGCTCGCGGAACGTCGTCTCGTCGTTGATCACGTCCTTGGGCTTCATCTCCGAGAAGATCTTGAAGACCTCGCGCAGCCGCTCGGCGGCCTCGTCGAGGTAGGCCTCGGTGTCCGAGATCTCCGCCTCGAAGGTCTTGCGCAGCTCCTTGGCGGTCTTGTCGCGGTCCTCGGCCTTCATCCGCTTGACGTTGGAGATCGTGTCCGCCCAGAGCTCGTCGTCCTCGCTGAAGCCGTCGGTGGTGCCGGCCGGAGGAGCGTCGCTCTCCTTGTCCGGGGCGACGCCGAGATAGGCCAGGCGGCGCACCAGAGACTCGTTGAGCTCCTGGGTGCGCTGCTCGCGCTCACGCTCGTACTCGCCGGCCTGCTTCTCGACTTCCTTCTCGAGCTTCCCGAGGTCCTTCTGGCGGGCCTCGTCGTCGACCCAGGTGATCACCGAGGCGGCGAAGTAGAGGACCTTCTCGAGCTCCTTCGGAGCCATGTCGATCAGATAGCCGATCCGGCTCGGGACACCCTTGAAGAACCAGATGTGGGAGACGGGCGCGGCCAGGTCGATGTGACCCATGCGCTCGCGGCGAACCTTGGAGCGGGTCACCTCGACGCCGCAGCGCTCGCAGACGATGCCCTTGTAGCGGACCCTCTTGTACTTGCCGCAGTAGCACTCCCAGTCCTTGGTGGGACCGAAGATGCGCTCGCAGAAGAGGCCGTCCTTCTCCGGCTTCAGCGTCCTGTAGTTGATGGTCTCCGGCTTGGTGACTTCGCCGGAGCTCCAGCCCCGGATCTTCTTGCCCGAGGCAAGCCCGATCTCAATCGCGTCGAAGTTATTGATGTCGATCACTTCTTAGCTGCCTCCTCGGCATCCGCTCCATCAGTACCGCCGTCGCCTTCGGCGACGACCTGCTCTTCCTTTTCATCGGCTGCATCCGAGCCGTTGCCGCCGTCCGCGCGCACTCCGGACAGCTCGATGCCGAGTTCCTCGGCGGCGCGCAGGAGGTCGTCCTCCTCCTCGCCCATCTCGACTCCGTCTCCCTCCTCGGAAACCACATTGGCGTCGAGCGCCAGGCTCTGGATCTCCTTGAGCAGGACCTTGAACGACTCCGGAATCGAGGGCTCGGGGATGTTCTCGCCCTTGACGATCGCCTCGTACGCCTTGACTCGGCCGACGGTGTCGTCGGACTTCACCGTGAGCATCTCCTGGAGGGTGTAGGCCGCGCCGTACGCCTCCAGCGCCCATACCTCCATCTCTCCGAAGCGCTGGCCGCCGAACTGCGCCTTGCCGCCCAGCGGCTGCTGGGTGACCAGGGAGTAGGGGCCGGTCGAGCGAGCGTGGATCTTGTCGTCGACCAGGTGCAGCAGCTTCAGGATGTACATGTAGCCGATCGTCACCCTGCCCTTGTAGGGCTCACCGGTGCGGCCGTTGTAGAGCTGAACCTTGCCCTCGCAGCGGTTGCCCGGCCGCTCGCGCTTGTCGACTCCGAGGTCGATGCCGCGCTGAGCGTTCTCGTCCTGCCATTGGACCAGTGCGTTGTCGACGTCCTCGACCGTGGCGCCGTCGAAGACCGGCGTGGCGACGTTGACGCGAGCGCCATTTGATCCGGCGCCGCCGTTTATGGCGGCCGCTTGCGCCTCCTTGTAGGACGCGGAGCCGTCGTCGTACCAGCCGTTGGCCGCGACCCAGCCCAGGTGCGTCTCGAGGATCTGGCCGATGTTCATTCGGCTCGGCACCCCGAGCGGGTTGAGGATCACGTCGACGGGCCTGCCGTCCTCCATGAACGGCATGTCCTCCTCGGGCACGATCTTCGAGATCACGCCCTTGTTGCCGTGACGGCCGGCGAGCTTGTCGCCCTCGGCGATCTTGCGCTTGGTGGCGACGTAGACGCGCACCAGGTCGTTGACGCCAGGTGGGAGGTCGTCCCCGGCCTCGCGGCTGAAGGTGAGCACGTCGATGACGACGCCGCCCTCGCCGTGCGGGACCTTGAGCGAGGTATCGCGAACCTCGCGCGCCTTCTCCTTGAAGATCGCGCGGATCAGCTTCTCCTCGGCGGTCAGCTCGGTCTCGCCCTTCGGCGTCACCTTGCCGACCAGGAGGTCGCCCGACGCCAC
>JAWVFG010000182.1:0-3937 GCA_033856335.1 Solirubrobacterales bacterium | reverse complement strand
CGATCACCAGGCGCTGGATCTGCGAGGTGCCCTCGTACAGCTGCATGATCTTGGCGTCGCGCATCAGCTTCTCGACCGGGTACTCCTTGATGAAGCCGTACCCGCCGTAGACCTGCACGGCGTCGGTGGTGATCTCCATCGCGGAGTCCGCGGAGAACCGCTTCGCGTGGGAGGCGGCGAGGGTGTTGCGCTTGCCCTGGTCGAGCAGGACGGCCGACTGCCAGACGAGCAGACGGCCCGCCTCGACCTTGGTCGCCATGTCGGCGATCATGAAGGCGACCGCCTGGTGCATGGCGATCGGGACGCCGAACTGGACGCGCTCCTTGGAGTAGTCGGAGGCGAACTCGAGGGCGGCCTTGCCGATGCCGACGGCCATCGCCGAAACGCCGGGCCGGGTGCGATCGAGCGTCATCATTGCCAGCTTGAAGCCATGGTTCTCCTCGCCGAGCAGGTTGCCCGCGGGGATCTCGGTCTCGTTGAACGTGATGGTCGCCGTGTTGGAGGCCCGCTGACCGAGCTTGTCCTCCTTCTTGTCCACGGTGACCGTGTCGTCCTTGGGGACGACGAAGGCGGAGATGCCGCGGTGGCCGGCGTCCTTGTCGGTCTTCGCGTAGACGGTGAACCAGTCGGCGTAACCGCCGTTGGTGATGAAGCACTTGGAGCCGTTGATGACCCACTTGTCGCCCTTCTTGACTGCCGTCGTCTTCATGCCGGAGACGTCGGAGCCGGCGTCGGGCTCGGTCAGGCAGAAGGAGGCCAGCTTGGGACCCTCGGTGAGCATCCCCAGGTATTCCTTCTTGACCTCCTCGGATCCGCCGAGCGAAACGGGCGTTGCGGCGAGTCCGTTGGCCATCAGCGACGTGCCGATGCCGGAGCAACCCCAGCCCATCTCCTCCTCGATCAGGCAGCCTGAGAGGAAGTCGAGGCCCGGTCCGCCGTATTCCTCGGCGATGTGCGTGTTCATCAGCCCGATCTCCCAGGCCTTGTCGACGATGTCCTGGGGCCAGGTCCCTTCCTTGTCGTACTCCCACGCGACCTTGCGTATGTCCTTCTCGGCAAAGCTGTGCGCGAGCTCTCGCAGGTCCTTCTGCTCGTCGGTGAGGGTGAGGTCAACCACGGATAGCCGCTCCTTATGAAGTCGTTTTAAGACTGATTGACTGGTCAGTCAGCCAGGCCCCTGAAGGGTACCCGATCGCCTGGCGCTTACGCGCAGGTACGCACGAACGCGGGGCTTCTAATCTGTGGGCATGCCGCTGGTCGCCGCGTTCCAGATCGGCACCATCCTGATCCTCGTAGTCCTGGTCGCGCTGCCCGTGGGCGCCATCGTCTTCGCGCTCGGGGCGGGCGGGGCGCTCAAGCAGATCGGCAAGGGCGACTTCGCCATGGAGCAGGACTTTCCGCAGAGCTCGAGCGGCTCGATCCACGCGGTCTCGGCAGAGGTCCGAGAGGAGGAGATCCGCCAGATGATCCAGGCGCGCTCGGATCGGGGAATCGCCAAGGGGCGCAAGCCTCTGGACGTCGACGCCGAGGTGGAGAAGCTGCTGGCGTCGGAATCGGGCGGCCCAGGCCTCGGTGGAGACAGGGGCCTGCGGGAGGAGGTCCGGCAGCTCGTCGTCGCGCGCAACGAGCGCCGGCAGCGGCAGGGCAAGAAGCCGCTCGACGTCGAGAAGGAAATCGATAGACAGCTGAGTGAACTGGAGAACCTCGGCCAATAAGATGCCGCCTGTGGAAGCAAACGACGCAGGGAGCCGGGTGATGAAGCTCGAGGAGATCACCGATGTCCCCGGCACCTACTTCAACCCGCAGACCGAGGTCGTCGTCATCGTCGACGACTCAGCCTCGATCGACCAGGAGGTCTTCAACATGGAGGCCTTCGAGGGCGCCGACTGGGTGCGAATCTCGGACGAGGTCCCCGTGGACGAGGAGAAGCGGGACAAGGTGCTCGAGGAGTTCCAGACCCGCTACCACCCTGGCTCGTCCGGGTCGGTCTCCGAGACCGCCCTCGAGCAGGGCGATGAGGAGCTTGACGAGGGCGAGGAAGGCCAGGACCCCGGCCGCGAGGACTGAGGTGGTCGAGCAGGGGGATCAGGCTCCGGACTTCACCCTTCCGGACCAGGGCGGCAATCCCGTCACGCTGAGCGACCTGCGTGGGCAGCCGGTCGTCCTCTACTTCTACCCAAAGGCGGATACCCCCGGATGCACGACCCAGGCCTGCGGGATCCGCGACCATCGCGCCGACTACGAGCGCGCCGGCGCCAAGGTGCTCGGCGTCTCGCCCGACCCGGTGACCGCGGTGCAGAAGTTCGCCGACAAGTACACGCTCGACTTCGAGCTGCTCGCCGACGAGGACCACGCGGTCGCCGATCTATACGGCGTCTGGGGCGAGAAGAAGCTCTACGGCAAGACCTACATGGGGGTGCAGCGGGCGACCTTCGTCATCGATCCCGAGGGCACCGTCGCCAGAGTCTTCCCGAAGGTCTCGCCGAAGACGCATGACGAGCTCGTTCTCGAGGCGCTCGGCGAGCTGGCCTCGCCCGCTTGACTTCGAGCGTGCTTGAGCCTGTAGCTTCGCGCCCGTGAACGCATCCGCGGCCTTCACCAACGACCGCTACGACGAGGAGCCCTACGACGGGGCCGAGGGCACCGAGCTTTCCCGGGTCCACATCTCCCGGACCTTCACCGGCGAGCTGGAGGGTGAGAGCACGGCCGAGCTGATGATCGCCAAGGCGGAGGCCGGCGGCGGGTACGTCGGCCACGACCGCATCACGGGGTCGCTTGGCGGCAAGTCAGGGAGCTTCGTCTTCCAGCACACCGGGATCATGTCTCCCGACGGCGTCACGAACACCGGGACGATCGTGCCCGGCACCGGCTCCGGTGAGCTCGAGGGAATCACTGGCGATGGAACGATGCTCGCCGACGACGAGGGCAACCACACCCTCACGCTCAGCTACGAGCTGGGCTAGCTCAGACCGGCAGCTGCTTGGCGTGCTTGCGATCCAGGTCGGCTTGGCCACTCCGGCTAGGCGAACCCGAACGTCAGCGCCACCACGACGTAGACCAGGAGCAGTTGGAGGCCCTCGTACCAGGTGGACTCGCCCTCCTGGGTGACCTGGTTGGCGATGATGGCGGCGATCGCGAGGGCCGCCAGCTCGAGGCCGTTGAAGACGAGCGGCATGGGCGCTGGGCCCAGCACGAAGGAGACGAGGACCAGCACCGGCGCGACGAAGAGCGCGACCTGGGCGCTCGAGCCGATGGCGATGTTGATCGCGAGGCTCATCTTGTTCTTGTGGGCGACGAGCACCGCCACCCAGTGCTCCGCGGCGTTGCCGACGATGGCGACGACGATCGCGCCGATGAAGAACTCGGAGAGGCCTATGGCGTGGGAGGTCGCCTCGATCGAGCCGACCAGGATCTCGGAGAGGACACCGACCAGCGCCCCTGAGATGGCGAGTGCCAGGACGGATCTCCTCGTGCTCCAGTCGCCCCTGTCGTCGGTGGTCGATTCGTCCTCGTGGGGGTTGAAGAGGGCCGCGTGGGTACGCAGCGAGAAGAGCAGGCCGGCGGCGTAGGAGAGGATCAGGACGCAGGCGACCGCGAGGGAGAGATGCTCGAGGGTGCTCCCATAGTCGACCCTCGCGGCCCCGGGCTGCGGGAGCCCGACGCCCTCGACGAGCGCGAAGACGCCGGGCATGATCAGCGCCGCCACGGCCAGGAGCAGCATCGTGGACTGCACGCTGGCCGCGGTCTGGCCGAACTTCTGGACGCTGTGAGTCCTGTGGCCGCTGAGGCCGCCGACCAGCATCGCGGCGCCCATCACGAGAAGGACGTTGCCGATGATGGACCCGATCAGTGACGCCTTGACGACTTCGTGGAGGCCCTTGTCCAGCGCGAACAGGGCGATTATGAGCTCGGGCGCGTTGCCGAAGGTGACGTTGAG
>JAWVFG010000181.1:0-34337 GCA_033856335.1 Solirubrobacterales bacterium | reverse complement strand
CCCTGCCGTGCGTGGACAGGCACGGCTTCGCCACCAGATCGCGGCCACAAGCGACCGCCCCGCACAAGTCGCTGCGGGCTTCGCCCTGCGCTCCGAGATGGAGCGGTCTGATGGCCGCTTAAACGTTCCCTCAAGCCCGCTTGGGCGGCGGGAATTGGCATCTAACCTAAAGACGGTGATGGAACAGGCCACAGGGTCCGCCCGGGTGCTCGTCGTTGAGGACGACGAGGCAATCGCAGACGTCCTGCGTCGCTCGCTGCGCGCGGAGGGCCACGAGGTCCGCAGCGCCTGCGACGGCGCCGAGGCGCTCACCGCGGCGGAGCAGTTCAGCCCCGACCTGGTCGTGCTGGACCTGGGGCTCCCCCGCCTCGACGGCATGGAGGTCTGCAGGCGGCTGCGCGCCGAGAGCGACGTGCCCATCCTGATCCTGACCGCCCGCACCGAGACGGACGACCGCGTCAAGGGGCTCGACACCGGTGCCGACGACTACCTGCCCAAGCCGTTCGAGCGCTCGGAGCTGCTCGCCCGCATCCGCGCCCTGCTGCGACGCCGGCCCCCGAGGGGCAGCGCCTCGATCGTCGTCGGCGACCTGATGCTCAACCCGGACACCCGCGAGGTCAAGCGCGGCGAACGCGAGATCGAGCTGACCAACCGTGAGTTCGAGCTCCTCGAGTACCTGGCACGCAACAAGAAGCTGGTCGTCTCGCGCGAGCGGCTGCTCGAGGACGTCTGGGGCTATGACCCCTTCGAGCAGACCAACACGATCGACGTCTTCATCTCCAACCTGCGGCGCAAGCTCGAGTCCGGCGGCGAGCCGCGCCTGCTCCACACGAAGCGAGGCGCCGGCTACGTGCTCAAAGGCGCCGGGTGAAATGGATCCGCGGCAGACGGCTGCCGCTCTTTGAGCGCATCCCCGTCCGCTGGCGGATCGCGATCACCACAGCCGGCCTGACGCTTCTGATCCTCGTCTGCTTCGCCCTGGTGCTGGGACAGGTGGTCGGCAACCGGATCCGCAACGACTTCCGGGAGGAGCTCAACAGCGCGGCTCGCTCGCTGGCGGCTGAGACGAGGGTCTCCACGGACCCGGTGGTTGGTGTCGTCACCAAGACTCCGGACCTGAGGTCCTTCGCGCTCCCCGAGGACGCGCAGATCAAGATCCTCGACCAGTACGGGCGGCCGCTGGCCGGGACCAATCCCGGGACCAGCCTCGGTGCCCCACACGGGGGAATACACAAGGTTGGCGACCTCAGCGTCGCCACGGAGCCGGTCACCGCACCCGGCTCCCTCCCCGCCTTCGTCCAGTACGCCCGGCCCGACGCCGGCGTGGGCGACACGGTCGCTCGCCTCTGGCTCTTCCTGGGCGCGGGAGTGCTGGGCGGGACGCTGCTCGCTCTCCTCGCCGGCCTGGCGGTGGCCGATCGAGCGATGCGGCCGATCAAGGGGCTCACCAGCCTGGCGCGCCAGATCACCAGCACCAGGGACCCGTCGAAGCGGATCCCGGTGCCGGTGGCGGACGACGAGGTGGGCGAGCTGGCGCGGACGATGGACGGCATGCTCCAGGCGCTCGATGAGGCCCGGTCCGAGCGCGAGCAGTCACTCGAACGCCAGCGCGAGTTCGTCGCGGACGCGTCCCACGAATTGAGAACGCCGCTGACCAGCATCCACGCGAACCTCGAGCTCCTGCAGGCGGCGGCCGTTGGCTCGGACGACGACCGGCAGGCGGTCGACTCCGCGCTCTCCTCCAGCAAGCGGATGTCCGGGCTGGTCTCCGACCTCCTGCTCCTCGCTCGCGCGGATGCCGGGCGCCAGGTCGCGACCAAGGACCTCGACCTGGCGGCCATCGCCGCCGGTGCGCTCGAGGAAGTCCAGCCGCTCGCCGGCGATCGGCGCATCGAGAGCCAGCTGGACGGCCCACTCCCGCTTCAGGGCAGCCCGGATGAGCTCCACCACCTGATCCGCAACCTGCTCGAGAACGCCGTCCGGCACACGCCCGACAAGACGACGATCGAGCTCACGGCACGCCGCGATGGAGACGACGCCGTGCTCGAGGTCATCGACGACGGCCCCGGGATCCCCGCAGACATGGAGAGCCAGGTCTTCGATCGCTTCGTCCGCGGGGACGGCCCGGCGGACACCGCCGGCGGCGGCGGCAGCGGGCTCGGCCTGGCGATCGTGCGAGCGGTGGCCGAGGCACATGGCGGCTCCGTCTCGGCCGGCCGGAGCACATACGGGGGCGCGCGCTTCTCGGTCAGGCTCCCCCTCGTTGCTTTAGCAAACGTTCAAGAACCCGTCCTAGATTTTCCATCGGACGAGACACCTCGCCGCGGTACGAAACCCCACATGCCACGGCGAGACAGCTAAGGCCCGTAAAAAGGCCAAGGCATCGCCCCCGGTGGTCGCCCCTCCCTCGACCACCGGGGGCTTTTTATTGCCCGCGGTGGCGGTAGGGCTAGACCTCGACGACGACCGGCAGCACCAGCGGCCGGCGGCGGAGCTTCTCGTAGACGAACTCCGCGATGTCGTCGTGCAGGTCCTGCTGAAGCAGCGAGATCTCGCGAACCTGCTCGTCGGCGGCCTCGTTCAGGGTCTCCTGGACGACGTCCCTGAGCTCGTCGCGGAGGCCGTCGGCCTCCTTGGCGAAGGGAACGCCTCGGAAGATCACCTCGGGATCCGCCACCTGGGAGCCGTCGTCCGAGGAGATGGTGGCCACGACGATGAAGACCCCGTCGTCCGAGAGCTTGCGCCGGTCGCGCAGGGCGAACTCGTCGGGCTCCCCCACCGAGACCCCGTCGACGAAGATCATGCTCGCGTGCACGTCGTCGCCGAAGCTGGCGCCGGACCCGTCGATCTCCAGCGCAAGGCCGTTGCGCCCGGTGAAGATCCGGTCGCGATCGATGCCCACCGACTCGGCGAGGTCCCCATGGAGCTTGAGGCGCTTGTGGTCCCCGTGGAAGGGAAAGACGTTCTGGGGCTTGGTCAGGTTCAGCATCAGCTTGAGCTCCTCCTGCCAGCCGTGCCCGGACGCGTGAATCGGCGCGTCGGCCGCGGTCACCACCTCGGCGCCGATCTGGAAGATCCGGTCGATGGTCTCGTTGACCGACTGCTCATTTCCGGGAATCGGAGTCGCCGAGAAGATCACGGTGTCGCCCGAGTGAAGCTCGACGTCGGGATGGTCGCGGTGGGCCATCCGGCGAAGGGCCGAGAGGGGCTCTCCCTGGCTGCCGGTCGAGATCACCACGACCTTCTCGTCGGGGAAGTCCTCGATCTCCTTCGGCGAGATGAACAGCCCCTCCGGGGCCGACGCCATGCCCAGGTTGGAGGCGATGTTGAAGTTCTTCCGCATGGAACGCCCCACCAGGGCGACCCGGCGGTCGAGACGCGCGGCGGCGTCGATCACCTGCTGGACGCGGTGGACGTTGGACGCGAACGAGGTGACCACGATCCGCCCTGAGCAGCGGCCGAAGACCTCGAGCAGGGCGGGCCCGACGCTCGACTCCGACGGGGCCACTCCGGGGCGGTCGGCGTTGGTCGAGTCCCCGCAGAGGCAGAGCACGCCCTCGCGCCCGAGCTCAGCGAGCCGGGAGACGTCGGCGGGGATGCCGTCGACAGGGGTCTGGTCGAACTTGTAGTCGCCGGTGATCAGCACCGTGCCGGCGTCGGATCTCAGGACGACCGCGCGGGCGTCGGGGATCGAGTGGGCCATGTGGACGAGCTCGATCTCGAACGGGCCCGCCTTCGCTCGCTCGCCGGCGGGCAGCTCCTGCAGCGGCACGTCGCGAAGCTTGTGCTCGTCGAGCTTGGAGCGGACCATGCCGATCGTGAGCAGGCCTCCGTAGACGACGGGCGGGTTGCCGATCTCACGGAGCACGTACGGCAGCGCCCCGACATGGTCCTCGTGGCCATGGGTGAGCACGATCGCCTCGATGTCCTCGGCGCGCTCTCGCAGGCTCGAGAAGTCCGGCAGCACCAGGTCGATACCCAGCATGTCCGCCGACGGGAACATCAGGCCGGTATCCACGACGACGATCCGCCCGTCTACCTCGACGACGGTCATGTTCTTCCCGATCTCCCCGAGGCCACCCAGGGGGAGGATCCGAACGCTCGAGCTGCTCAAACCTACGCGGCGCTCCCGGCCAGCAGGCCGCGTGCCTCGAGCGCCCGCCTGACCTCGGCCCTCTGTTCCTCGTCCGCCTCGACGATCGGGAGCCTCGCCCGCGCGGAGCAGACCCCGAGCAGCTCGAGACCGGCCTTGACGGGGATCGGGTTCGTCTTGCCGCAGACCTCGTAGATCGGCCGCAGCCCGGCATCGATCTCGCGGGCGCGCTCGATGTCGTCCGCCTGGACCGCGTCGTAGATCTCCCTCATCTCCCGCCCGGCGAGGTGGGAGGCGACCAGGATGCCGCCCGGCTCCCCCATCTCGAGCGCCCGCAGGAACGTCCCGTCGTTGCCGGCGAGGACCATGAGCCCGTCGATCGGCTGCAGCTCGTCGTCGTTCGCCTGCTTGACGGCGACGACGTTCTCGATCTGCGCCAGGTCCGCGAGCTGCTCGGGCGAGAGGTTGACCACCACCCGCGTGGGGATGTTGTAGAGGAGCACCGGGATCCCGGCCGCCTTGGCCACGACCTCGTAGTGGGCCCGGATACCTGTGAAGTTGGGCTTGTTGTAGTACGGCGTGACCGCCAGAACCGCGTCGGCGCCGGCATCCGCCGCCGCGGCCGAGAGGCGCTCAGAGTGCCGGGTGTCATTGGACCCGGTCCCGCAGATCAGCAGCGTGTCCGCACCGACCTCGTCGCGCACGGCGCGCAGCAGCGAAAGCTTCTCCGCGTCGTCGAGGGTCGGCGACTCACCGGTCGTGCCCGCAAGCACCAGCCCGTGCGACCCGTTCTCGATCAGGTGCCGAGCCAGCTGCCGAGCAGCCGCCTCGTCCACCGAGCGATCCTCGGCGAACGGGGTCACCATCGCCGTGATTACGCCTCCGATTTCCGCCATCAGCGTGAGGGTACCGAGACTCCCAGCGCCGCCCGGTCTCCGGTCACAGGAGGCTCTCCAGGCCGACCATGAACCGCTCCGGCAGGCCGCCCACCTTGCGCACGGCCAGAAGGACGCCGGGCATGAAGCTCGACCGGTCGATCGAGTCATGGCGGATCGAGAGCGTCTGTCCCTCCCCGCCGAAGATCACCTCCTGGTGCGCGACCAGCCCCGGGAGCCGGATCGAGTGAATCGGCTCGTGGACGTTGCCGCCCGCCTCAGCGATCAGCTTCGCCGTCCGTTTCGCGGTTCCCGAGGGCGCGTCCTTCTTCTGGTCATGGTGGAGCTCGATGATCTCCGCCTCCGGCATGTGGGGGGCGATCAACTTCGACGCCTCCATCATCAGGACGGCACCGATCGCGAAATTGGGAGCCACGAAGCAGTTCGCCGCGCCGTCCGTGCCGAGCACCGCCGCCCGCAGCTCGTCGAGATCGAAGCCCGTACTCCCGACGATGGCATGCACGCCCGCCTCTACCGCTGCGAGGACGTTGGCGGGCGCCGCGTCGGGCGTCGTGAAGTCCACGAGCACGTCAGCGCCCTGGAGCACGTCGTCAACCGGAACATCGAGGGCGGGGTCGGCTCGGCCGACCAGCTCCATGTCCTCGGCGCCCTCCACGGCGCCGCAGGCGGTCTCCCCCATGCGCCCGGCGGCGCCGGAGACGACGACCTTGATCGAATCGGCCATCGGGCGATCTTATTGCGGCGGTCCAGGACCTGGAACCACTCGGCTAGAGCTTCAAGGCACTTCTGCTGAGAAGCGCGGAGGTCCACACGCTTGATAGCGATTGCTATCCGGCTTGATATCAGGCTCGATAGCGATCGCTATCACCAACGACGGCCCCCGCCGCTCGGCTGGCTATGGGCTCTGCCGCTCGGTGAAAAGGCTGATGGCTACGCCGCCGCGAGCGCTTCGCTCACCGGCGCCAGGGCGGCGCGGAAGCGGTCCTCGCTCGGGGCGATCGCGGCGGCCGAGAGGGACTCCGGCGCGTAGAGCTCCTGCGCCAGCTCGGCGACGTCCCCGAGGCTGACTCCGTCGACCTTCTCGAGCAGCTCATCGAGGGTCAGGAGGGGTGTGTCGAAGAGGAGGGATTTGCCGATCCGGCCCATCCGCGCGGCGGTGGACTCCGACGAGAGAACCATCCGACCCTTGACGTGCTCCTTGGCGCGGGTGAGCTCGTCGTCGCTGATGCCGTCGGTGTGCACCGAGGCGAGCTCGCGGCCGATGATCTCGCAGGCCTCCTGGACGTTGTCCTGGCGCGTGCCAACATAGATGCCGATCAGCCCGCTATCGGCGTATTGCTGCGTGTAGGAGCCGACCGAATAGGCGAGCCCCTTCTTCTCGCGGATCTCGCGGAACAGCCGAGATGAGGTGGAGCCACCGAAGACCGCGTCGAGGATGCTGAGCGCGTAGCGCCGCTCGTCGCCTCGGTCGATGCCCGGGCCGCCGAAACAGATGTGGAACTGCTCGGTGTCCTTCTGCTGGAAGCCGACCTGGGCGCCGTCGATGTGCGGGGCCTCGAGCGCCGTTCCATTGCCCGCGGCCGCCGGAGGCTCGATGTGGCGCCTGGTGAGCTCCACGATCCGATCGTGCTCGATGTTGCCCGCTGCGGCGACCACGATGTTCCCGCCCGTGTAGCGGGACTGGTGATAGGCCTGGATGTCCGGGATCGGGATGGAGCTGATCACCTCGGCCTCGCCCAGCACCCGCCTGCCGAGCGGGTGGCCGCCGAAGACGGCCTGGTCGAGGACGTCGTGGACCTTGTCCTGCGGCTCGTCCTCATACATCGCGATCTCCTCGAGGACGACCTCACGCTCGGAATCGATCTCCGGATAGGTCGGGCCCATCAGCATCTCCGCCAGGAGGTCGAACGCCTCGTCGGTGTGGGTGTCGAGGAACCGGGCGTAGAGGTTCGTCGACTCCTTGCCGGTCGCCGCGTTCACCGCGGCGCCGAGGCCGTCGAAGATCTCGGCGATCTCGATCGCCGAGTAGCGCTTGGTGCCCTTGAAGAGCAGGTGCTCGAGGAAATGGGAGACGCCGGCCTGCGCCGGCGTCTCATCCCTCGAGCCCGTTCGAACCCAGAGCCCGAGGGCAACCGAGCGCACCGAAGGAACAACCTCGGTCACGACCCGGGTCCCCGAGTCGAGCTCCGTTATCTGAGCATCCTGTGCGGTCACGCGGTCACGCGGTCCGGCTCAGCGGCCTCTGCCGCCACCGTCGCGCTCGCGGCGACGACCGCCGCCGCCTCCGTCGCGGTCGCGCCTGGGGCCGCCGCGGCCGCCACCGCCACCGTCACGGCGACGTGGGGGTCCGGGGTCTCCGGTCCCGACGCTGACCAGGTCCTCGGGCGACTTGCCCTCGACGTCGGGGTCCTCGGTGAGGCGCAGGCCGATCCGGCCCCGCTCCTTGTCGACCTCGACGACGGTGACGTCGATCTCGTCACCCTGGTTGAGGACGTCCTCGACGGTGCCCACTCGCTCGCCCGGCTTCACGTTGGAGATGTGAAGCAGGCCGTCGGTGCCCTTGCTGAGCTCGACGAAGGCGCCGAAGGCGGTGGTCTTGACCACCTTGCCGGACGTGTAGCGGTCGCCGATCTCGGCGTCCTTGGTCATCGCCGTGATCCGCTGCGCGAGGGCGTCGACCCTCTCGCCGGTGGGCGCGTACAGGCGCACGGTCCCGTCGTCGTCGACGTCGATCTCGGCCTCGAACTCGTCCGAGAGGCCGCGGATCGTCTCGCCGCCCTTGCCGATCAGGGCGCCGATCTTCTCGGGGTCGATCTTGATCGAGGTGATCTTCGGCGCGAACTGCGAGAGCTCCTCGCGGGGCTGGTCGATCGACTCGGCCATCTTGCCGAGGATGAACAGCCGGCCCTTGTTCGCCTGGTCCAGCGCGTCCCTGAGGATCTCGAGCGTGACGCCGGTGATCTTGATGTCCATCTGCAGGGCGGTGATGCCCTCTGATGTCCCGGCGACCTTGAAGTCCATGTCGCCAAGGTGGTCCTCGACGCCGGCGATGTCCGTGAGGACGGTGTAGTCGTCGCCCTCCTTGATCAGGCCCATGGCGACGCCGGCAACCGGTGCGGTGACCGGCACTCCCGCGGCCTGCAGAGCCATGGAGGATGCGCAGACCGAGCCCATGGACGAGGACCCGTTGGACTCGAGTGTGTCGGAGACCACCCGGATCACGTAGGGGAACTCCTCCTCATCGGGAATCGTGGCCTGGAGCGCACGCTCTGCGAGCGCGCCGTGGCCGATGTCGCGGCGCTTCGGGCCGCGCATGAAACCGGCCTCTCCCACCGAGAAGGGCGGGAAGTTGTAGTGGTGCCAGAACCGCTTGGTCTCCTGCAGGCCGAGGTTGTCGACCTTCATGTCCATGCGGGTGGTGCCCAACGCGACGTTGGAGAGGATCTGCGTCTCCCCGCGCGTGAACAGGGCCGAGCCATGCGAGCGCGGAGCGATGTCGATCTCCGTCTCGATCGGGCGGATCTCATCCTGGGCGCGGCCATCGGGACGCTTCTTGTCGACGGCGATGCGCTTGCGGATGGTGTCCTTCTCGAGCTTCGCGAAGGCCGCCTTCACCTCGGCGAGGCGCTCGCGGTCGGGCTGCTCGTCCTCGGTCGGAGGCGCGTACTGCTCGAGGACCTCGGCCTCGACGGCGTCGATCGCATCCTGGCGCTCCAGCTTGGCCTGAACCTGCGTGGCCTCGTCGAGCTTCGCGCCATGCGAGGCTTGGATCGAGGCGTATGTCTCCTCGTCGATCTGGGGGGGCTCGACCTCGAGCTTCTCCTTGCCGGCCTTCTGGCGGAGCTCCTCCATCGTCGCGACCAGCTTCTTGATCTCTGAGTGCGCAATGTCGAGCGCGTCGAGGATCTCGGCCTCAGTGACGCCGTTGGCGCCGGCTTCGACCATCAGGATGGCCTCGTCGGTGCCCGAGACGATCAGGTCGAGGTCGAGCTCCTGGAGCTTCTCCTCTTCGGGATTGACGACGAAGTCACCGTCGAGCTTTCCGACCCGGACCGCACCGACGTGCTTGGCGACCGGGATGTCCGAGATCGCGAGGGCGGCGGAGGCGCCGTTCATCGCCAGGATGTCGTACGGGTGGACGTGGTCCACCGACATCGGCTGGGAGACAAGCTGGGTCTCGCGGTGCCACCCCTTCGGGAAGAGGGGGCGAATCGGACGGTCGATCATTCGCGCCGTCAGCGTGGCCTTCTCGCCTGCCCTCGCCTCGCGGCGGAAGAAGGAGCCGGGGATCTTGCCCGCGGCGTAGTGCTTTTCCTCGACGTCGACGGTGAGGGGCAGGAAGTCCACATCGCGGACATTGCCGGCGGTGGCGGTGCAGAGGACCATCGTGTCGCCGGAGCGCACCACAACGGCGCCACTCGCCTGACGGGCGAGCTTTCCGGTCTCGAATGAAATCTCTTCGCCGCCTACCTCAACCGAGACGCGGCTCACGTCAAACATGCTCATATGTCTTGTTCCCTTCAGCCGCCCGGTTGGCGGCCTTTCGCTTAAGAACTCTCGTTCTCTGTCGCTGACGATGTTAGCGACCATCCACAAACCGAACCGGCGCATGGCGGGAACGGGTCGGCTACGGTCTCGGCCGCACCTTGGGGGTGCGGGGAATGGAGAGGCGCATCAACATATTCGGCGATCGCAAACACCGCCGCGCCTACGTGGCGGCGGCTCTCGCGCTGGGCGCGCTGGCGTCTGCCCCATCCGCTCAGGCGGCGATCCCGAGCGTGTTCGGCGGCGATCTCTCCTGCACGGCGCAGCCGTCTGCGGGCAACGTCCGCCTCTGCAGCGGGGTCACCCACACCTTCGACGGCACCAAGATCGATGCGAACGTGATCCTTCCGCCGGTGCCCGCAAAGGGCGCCGACGGTCCCTACCCCACGATCGGCATCTTCCACGGCTGGGGCGGCTCGAAGATCGGGCTCGACAGCCGGACGCAGGACTGGGCGAGCCGGGGCTACGCGGTCTTCAGCATGACCGACCGCGGCTGGGGCAACTCCTGCGGGGCCACCGATCAGGATCGCTTCAGCCCCCAGTGCGCCAAGGGCTACAACCACCTGATGGACGACCGCTACGAGGTGCGGGACGCCCAGTACCTGATCTCGAGGCTGGCGGACGAGGGAGTGACGCAGCCCAAGAAGGTCGGCACCACGGGCGGCTCGTACGGGGGCGGCATGTCGATGGCGCTGGCCGCGCTTCGTGACCGGACGATGCTCCCAGATGGCAGCCTCGTTCCCTGGCGGAGCCCGGGTGGGAAGGACATGAAGATCGCCGCTGCCGCGCCCGAGATCCCGTGGACCGACCTGGCCTACTCGCTGATGCCCAACGGGCGGACCCTCGACTACGTCGCCGACGCCCCGTATGGCAGCAGAGTCGGGGTGGAGAAGCAGTCCTTCGTCGCCGGCCTCTACGGGACCGGGCTCGCCACCAGCAACTACGCAGCTCCCGGGACGGACCCGCAGGCGGACCTGACGACCTGGTTCGGCCTGATCAACCTCGGCGAGCCCTACGACCAGAACCCCGAGACGCAATCGATCCTGAACGAGATCGAGAGCCATCACTCCTCGTACTACATAGACCACTCAGAGGCGCCCGCGCCGCTGCTGATCTCGAATGGGTGGACCGACGATCTCTTCCCGCCCGACGAGGCGATCCGCTTCTACAACAGGACGCGGACCCAGTACCCCGGCGCCCAGGTGAGTCTCTTCTTCATGGACTACGGCCACATGCGCGGACAGAACAAGGCCGCGGACATCGCCGTCCTGCATGCCCGCGAGAACGCCTGGTTCGACTACTACCTGAAGGGCGCGGGCTCGGCCCCCGCCTCCGGCCAGGTCGAGACACTGACGAAGACCTGCGGCACGCCCTCGGCCGGGCCCTACTTCGCCGCAAACTGGTCGAAGGTCGCCCCGGGCGAGGTGCGCTACGACTCGATCGCCCCGCAGACCATCCTGCCGGAGGCCGGGGACCCCACCGTCGCCGGGGCGTTCGATCCAATCGCCGGCGGAGGCGCCTGTGCAACCGCTTCCGGCTCCGACCAGCCCGGGACCGCGACCTACCGTCTGCCCGCTGCCTCCGGTTCCGGCTACACCCTGATGGGCTCGCCCACGGTGGTGGCCGACATCAACTCCGTGGGGCCGACCTCCCAGGTCGCCGCGCGCCTACTCGATGTCGCACCCGACGGCACGGAGACGCTCGTCGCCCGTGCCCTCTACCGGCCCGACATCAATTCGGGCACGACCCCGACCCGGCAGGTCTTCCAACTGCACCCCGACGGTTGGAAGTTCGCCCCCGGCCATGTCGCCAAGCTCGAGCTTTTGCCCAACGACGCGCCATACGGCCGCGTCTCCAACGGCCAGCTTCCGGTCACGGTCTCGAACCTGCAGCTGCGGCTGCCGGTGCTCGAGGCGCCAAACGGCGGCGTGATCCGCTCGCCCGCGGCGAAGGTCGTGCCGCCCGGCTACACCCTGGCGCGCGACTTCGCCAAGGGTCGCTGAGCGGCCCGCTCAGCCCGCCAGCGCGGCCAGCGCTTCATTCAAGTCGCCGCTGAGGACGCGGCCGCCCGCGAACGCCGTGGGGGTTCCTGCCACCCCGGCGCGGACGCCGCTGATGAAATCCCGCTCGATCCGCGCCCGGACCGCCTCGGAGCGCCGGTCGCGCTGGAAGCGATCGAAGTCGAGGCCAAAGCGCTCCGCCCGCTCCCAGAGATGCGGATCGTCGACCCGGCCGCGATCGGCGTAGAGCGAGTCGCACATCTCCCAGAACGCCCCCTGCGCGCCCGCGGCCTCCGCGGCGGCGTGCAGGGCCGGCGCCCGCGGGTGCCTGGAGGCCATCGGGAAGTGGCGGAAGCAGAGGCGCAGGGGGAGCTCTCGCAACTTCGCCCATCCCGCGGCGCAGTACGGGCAACCGAAGTCGGCATAGACGATCGCCTCCACCCCACCACCCGTGACGTGGTCGTCGGCGCCGATCGGCGGGACCGATGCGCTGGTCAGGTCACTCATTGCGCGCGACGGTACACGCGCTTCCGCACCGGGTGAGAGCAGCTTCGCCTGGAATGGAGGTCGGTTACTCGGCAGACTCGCTGAAGGCGGCCGGAGTCAGCTCACTCAGCTCGTCCTTGTCGGCACCGATGCGACGTCGCCGGGCGCGATGGGACGTGATGGTGACGATGTCCTCTGGATTGATCCAGGCTGCATTCGCCTTGGTGTCGAGCAACCGCGTCAGTCCACCCTCGGCGTTCCTGATCGCGCGAACTACCTCGTCCGGCGAAGGCTGAACGACCAGCTCGCGCCCGCTTGCGAACCTGATCACCGTCACCTTGTCGGCCGTCCTAGCCATTTGTTCCATACTCGGGCGGCAGTCTAGGCCACGGGGAGCTAGGCCGTCAGGGCGTCGAAGATGAGGTTGGCGCCGGGGATCTCCAACGGCGTCGGCGAGGCGTGGGACCACATGACCTCGCCGTCCTCGATCAGCACCAGGGAGCGGTTCCCATGATCGACCGCGTCGATCCAGGCGCCATAGGCGCGGGAGACCTCACCCTTGGGATTGAAGTCCGCCAGTAGGGCGAACGTCAGGTTGAGCTGCTCGCGGAAGGCACGGTGGCAGAAGCTCGAGTCCACGCTGATCCCGACGAGGCTGGCGCCCTTCGACTCGATCTGGTCCAGCACCTCCTGGTAGAGGCTGAGCTGATCGGTGCAGATCGGGCTCCAGTCGAGCGGGTAGAAGGCCAGGACGAGCTTGCGGCCCGCAAAGTCCGAGAGGGAGACCTCGTTCCCCTCGTGATCCGGCAGCGAGAAGTCAGGTGCTTTCGTCCCCGGCTGGATCACTGGGATCGCCCCCCGCTAGCGCCGCAGGCCCAGATCAGCGACCAGCGAGCGATATCGCTCGAGGTCGCTGCTCTCCAGGTAACGGAGGATGCGGCGTCGCTTGCCGACCATCTTCAGCAGGCCACGGCGGGAATGGTGGTCCTTGCTATGGGTCCGCAGGTGCTCGGTGAGCTCGTTGATCCGCTCGGTGAGCAGCGCGACCTGGACCTCGGCGGAGCCGGTGTCCTCCCCCGTGCGGCCGTACTTGCCGATCAGCTCCTGCTTTCTGTCCTTGGTCAGCGGCATCGACGCAACAGGGTAGCGATCAGCAGCGGGGTCCCGTCGCAACGATTCACGCGCCGCGGCCCTCGTAGGTGGCGCAGATCTCACGAGCCTCGGCGACGTCCTTGTGCATCTGCGCGATCAGGTCCTCGACGCTGGGGAATCGGCGCTCCCCGCGGAGCCTGCTGACGAAGGCGACCCGCAGGTTCTGGCCGTAGAGGTCGCCGTCGAAGTCGATCAGGAAGGACTCGACCAAGAGGCCCCTGCCGGTCTCGAACGTCGGCCTGATTCCCACGTTGACAGCAGCGGGATGTCCGTTTGCAAATGCGGCGTAAACGCCATGGCCGGGGACGACGAGCCGGTCGTCCGGCACGAGGTTGGCGGTCGGGAACCCGAGCTCGCGGCCGCGCTGATCGCCCTCGACGACCCTCCCCTCGAGCATGAACGGGGCGCCGAGGCAGCGCATTGCGGCGTCCACCTCCCCCGCGGCCACCAGGGCGCGCACCCGCGTGGAGGACACGGTCTCGCCGTCGACCTCCACAAGGGGGACGACCCGCGTCTCGAACTCATCGCGCGCGGCGAGCATCTCCGGGTCACCTTTGGCCCTTGCCCCGAAGCGGAAGTTCTCTCCCACCGAGACCTTCTTGGCCCCGAGGCGCTCGACCAGGATCTGGGAGATGAACTCGTCGGCCGGGATCTTCATGAACTCCTTGTCGAACGGGATCACCACCAGCTCGTCCACCCCGAGCCCGTCGATCACGTCCCGCTTCACGTCGAAGGGCATGATCAGCTTGGGCGCGGCGTCGGGGTTGATGACGCTGAGCGGATGCGGGTCGAAGGTGAGCACCGTGTCGGCCTTGTCGATCACGGCCTGATGGCCCTTGTGGACCCCGTCGAAGACGCCGATCGCCACATGGCGCTCGCCGGGGGTCGCATCGGGCAGATTTGTCACCTTGATCGTCAAGCCAGGACCACCTCGGGTTGCAGATTCTCACCATCCGGGCGCGCGACTGCTATCAGGCGGCCTCCGTGGGTCAGGCGCTTGCGGCCGTCCAGGCCGTCGCCGGGCACGCGAATGCCGTGGCTCACCGCCTCGGCCTCCGGGTCGCTGAGCTCGCGTTCGGGCAGAAAGGACACCAGCCGCTCCACCGCGATCTCCTCCGGGCCACCGGCCGGGACCTCCAGTTCCCCGATCGCCGTGCGACGCAGCGACTCGCAGTACGCGTCCCCGAGCGTCTCGATCAACGTGCGGATGTAGGTCCCGGACGAGCACTCGATCTCGAAGGTGGCGCGCTCGGCATCGCTCTCGACCAGCTCTGCGCGATGAACCGTGACCAGCCGGGTCGGGGTCTCGACGGACTCGCCACGGTGCGCCTTCCTGTAGAGGCGCTCGCCGTCGACCTTGACCGCAGAGGTCATCGGCACCTGCTGTTCGATCTCGCCTGTGGGGAGATCGAGGCGTTCGGGAACCCGCCCGGTCTCCTCGAGCTCGCCGTCCGGGTCCCCTGTGGAGGAGCGCCAGCCGAGCCTCGCGGTCGCCCGGTATGTCTTCGGCAGCTCCAGCAGGTAGCGCTGCATGCGAGTCGCCCGGCCGAGCAGGACGATGAGCAGGCCCGTAGCGAAAGGGTCGAGCGTGCCGGCGTGCCCCACCTTTCCACGGCGCTCGCTCCTGATCTTCTTCACCACGTCGTGGGACGTGATCCCGGCCGGCTTGTCGACCAGCAGCCCGCTGGCGGGAGTCGGATCCGCCTCGGCCATTGCTCAGGTCTTGAGCTGTGAGTCGATCTCCCCGATCAGGAACTCCACCACCTGCTCGTAGGGAAGATCGGTGCCGAACCCGGCTGCTCGGCGGTGTCCGCCACCGCCATTGATCCTGGCGATCGCGGAGACGTCGATGCGCCCGTCGGTCGAGCGCATGCTCACCTTGCGAGCGGCGCGACCGCCATCGGCCTGATCGCGCACGACCGCGGCGACCGCCGTGCCGTCGATGGTGCGGAGGTGGTCGATGACCCCCTCCGTCAGGGCCTCGCTCGCGCCGGTGGCTTCGTAGTCCTCGCTCGAGATATAGGTGACCGCGAGCCGTCCGTCGTCGCGCAGCTCGATCCCCTCGAGCGCCTGCGCGAGCAGCTTCAGCTTCTCGATCGGCGCGTGCTCGTAGAGGCGCCGGTACACGTCGTTGACCTCCACCCCGGCCTCGATCAACCCGGCGGCCATCCGGTGGGAGCGCGCGTCGGTGTTCTCGTACATGAACTTGCCGGTATCGGTGACGAGCGCGACGTAGAGGGCGTTCGCGATCTCCGGCGTCAGCTCCACCCCGAGCAGCCCGGCCAGGTCATAGACGATCTCCGCCGTGCAGGACGCCTCGACGTCGACCAGGTTGACCGTGCCGAAGCGCGTGTTGTCGTGGTGGTGATCGATGTTGATCACCTTGGTGCCCGCGGTGTGCAGCGACTCGACGGGCATCCGGTCGATGTTCCCGCAGTCCAGGAAGATCAGGACGCGGTCGTCGATGTCGGCCGGCGGCTCGTGGAAGACCTCCTCGAGCGGCAGAAACCGGTACTCGACCGGCAGCGGGAACTCCTTGGCCGCCAGGAACATCACCGAGTCCTTGCCGAGCGCCGCGAGGATCCGATTCGTGGCGAGCAGCGAGCCGAGCGCGTCGCCGTCCGGGTTCTCGTGGGTGGTCAGCAGGAAGCGGTCGCCCGCGCGGATTTCGTCCGCGACGAGGTCGATGTCGCTCGTCAAGAGCTCGGTGGAGTCGGTCATTCGTCGTCGAGCAGACGAGTGATGCGGTAGCCGCGCTCTGTGCTCTCGTCGTATTCGAAGGTCAAGGTCGGTGTCCGCTTCATCCGCATCCCGCTCGCGATCTTCCCCTGGAGGAAGCCGTGCGAGGACCGCAGGCCGGCAAGCGAGTCCTCACGCTCCTCCTCGGAGCCGAGCACGCTCACGAAAACGCGCGCAGCGCGAAGGTCGGGTGAGGTGTCAACTTCGGTCACGGTCACGAATCCGATTCTCGGGTCCTTGAGCTCCGTCGCTATCGCATCCCCGAGGATCTCTCGAATCGCCTCGTTGACGCGCCGCATGCGGGCCGTCCCCATCCCAGCCGACGATAACAGTCGAACGTAAGTGGGACCTAGGCACATCGTTGATCAGGAAGACGCGGCTCAGCCGCGAATGTCACGAAGGCTGAGCAGGTCCCGCTCGAACGAGCACCCTTCCGGGACTCGGCTCTCCACGAAGCGGATCAGACCATCGGCGCGGTCGGAGACATCGCCGTCGCCGACGAGGGCGCAAAGGAGGGTCGAGCGCTGCCACTTGTCGTGACCGTCGATCTCCGCCACCGACGCACCGAAGCGCCGCCGGATCCCGTCCTTCAGCGACTTGACCAGCTTGCGCTTGCCCTTCAGGTCCTGGACCTCGCCGAAATGCAGGCGAATCTCGATCAGCTCGACGAACGCGGTCACGTTCCCACGCTAGCGCGGGGACGATCTCAGGACTCGAGCGTCTTCTCCACCTGCCGGGTCTCGAAGAACTCGAGCACGTCGCCCTCCTTGATGTCGGCGAAGCCGTCGAGCACGATCCCGCACTCCTGGCCCTCCTCGACCTCAGCGACGTCGTCCTTGAAGCGGCGCAGGGAACCGACCTTGCCGCTCCAGACGATGGTGCCGTCCCTGACCAGGCGAACCCCCGCGCTGCGGGAGACCTTGCCGTCGGTGACGAGACAGCCGGCGATCGTCCCGACCCGCGAGGCCTTGAAGGTCTGCTTGACCTCGGCCTGGCCGACGGTCTCCTCGACCTCCTCGGGCACGAGCATGCCCTCCATCGCTGCGCGCAGTTCCTCGGTGACCTTGTAGATCACGGTGTAGGTGCGGATGTCGACGCCCTCCTGCTCCGCGGCGCGGCGGGCATCCGCCAGCGGCCGGACGTTGAAGCCGATGATCACGGCGTCGGAGGCCGACGCCAGCATGACGTCGGACTCGTTGATCCCACCGGTCTGGGCGTGGATGACGTTGACCGGGACCTGTTCCTGCGGCAGCTTGGCGATCTCATCCTCGAGGGCCTCCAGCGAGCCCGACACATCCGCCTTGAGGACGATGTTGAGCTCCTGTAGCCGGCCCTCGCTGGCCCTCTGGAAGACCTCCTCCAGGGTGACCTTGCGCGCCTGGCGGCGGGCGAGCTGCTCGGTCTTGAGTCGCGTCTCGCGCTCCTGCGCGAGGGACCGGGCCTTGCGCTCGTTCTCCACCACCTGGACGTTCTCGCCGGCCTCGCAGACATCATTGAAGCCGAGGACCTCCACCGGCATCCCCGGAGTGGCCTTCTCGACCCGCTCGCCCTTGTCGTCGAGCATCGCTCGCACCTTGCCCCACACGGGGCCGGCGACCACCGCGTCGCCGATGGAGAGCGTGCCGCGCTGCACCAGGACGCCGGTGACCGGCCCGCGGCCGGGATCGAGGCGCGACTCGACGACAGTGCCGGAGGCCGGAGCATCCGGGTTGGCTGACAGCTCCTCAAGATCGGTGACCAGCAGGATCATCTCGATCAGGTGGTCGAGGCCTTCCTTGGTCTTCGCCGACACGTCCGCGTAGACGGTCTCCCCACCCCACTCCTCGGGGTTGAGATCCTGCTGCGCGAGCTCATTCCGGACGCGGCTCGGGTCCGCACCTTCCTTGTCGATCTTGTTGACGGCGACGAGGATCGGGACGTGGGCGGCGCGGGCGTGGTCGATCGCCTCGACGGTCTGCGGCATGACGCCGTCGTCGGCGGCCACGACGATCACGGCGACGTCGGTGACCGAGGCGCCGCGGGCGCGCATGGCAGTGAACGCCTCGTGGCCCGGCGTGTCCAGGAAGGTCAGGGTCTTGCCGTCGTGGCGCACCTGGTACGCCCCGATGTGCTGGGTGATGCCTCCAGCCTCACCGGCGGCGACCTTCGTCTGGCGGATCGCATCCAGCAGGGAGGTCTTGCCGTGGTCGACGTGGCCCATCACCGTGACCACCGGCGGGCGGTCGACGAGATCTCCCGCGTCATCCTCCTCGACCACCGGAGCCTCCACCTCCTCGTCGGCGGCGGTGACGATCTCGATCGTGCGATCGAACTGCTTGGCGATCGACTCGACCGACTCGTCGGTGAGGGTCTGCGTGAGGGTCGCCATCTCGCCCTCCTTCATCAAGGCCTTGATCACCTCGGCGGCGGAGAGCCCCAGGCTCTCGGCCACCTCCCGGACGGTGGCGCCCGAGTTGACCTTGATCGGCGGCTGCTCCTCGGGCTGCTTCAGCTCTCTGTCGCTGGGCTCCTCCAGCAGCGGGCGCCTGCGGCGACCGCCGCGGCGTCGGGGTGGCCGGGGCGGCGGCTGGGTCTTGGCAATGTGATCGCGCCGGGCCGCCTGTGAGTCGATCACCACGCGGCGGCGGCGCTTGGCGGGCCCCTTCTTGGCGCCGGCGGATGCCCCGTCGCCGGCGGTGGATCCGTCGGCGGGCTTTGTGGCCGACGACTTTGTGCCCGCCGCCTTCGGAGCACCGTCGGTCTGCGCTTTGGGGGCAGCCTTCTTCGCAGCGGGTGCGGACTTCGTCTTGGTCTTGGTGGCGGTCGCCGTGCCCCCGGACGCGCCATCGCCGGATCCCTTCAGCGCGGCCAGAGCCTCCGACTCCTCGACGCTCGATTGGGCGGCCTTGGCCTCAACTCCGGCAGCCTTCAGGGCAGCAAGGAGGTCCTTGCTGGTCAGGCCCTGGGCCTTGGCGATTTCGTGTACGCGCTTCTTCGCCATCTCCTAGTCGGACTGCTCCTCGCTAGATCCGGCGGCGGTTGTTGCCGCCGAACTAGTGCTGGCGGCTCCATCGGGCTCGCCTCCGTCCTCGGAAGCCTCAGGCTCATCGCCATCCGCGGAGGCCTCGGGCTCCTCTTCCTCAGCGGGCTCCTCCTCGGCGGGCTCGTCCTCTTCAGAGGGCTCCTCCTCCGGCTCATCGCCTTCGTCCGGCTTGTCCTCCTCGGCCTCGGCCGCCGGGGCCTCCTCGGCGTCGGCGGGCGCCTCCTCCTCGGTCTCGGCGGGCGCATCCTCCTCGGTCTCCTCGGGCGCCTCCTCCTCAGCCTCGTCGGGCTCGGGCTCCTCCGACTCCGCGCTCTCGTCGAACTGGCCCTCGGCCTTCTCGACTATCGCCTTGACGGCGGCGTCGTTCGCGTCGCCGTTCGCGACGGTCGCGACCTCCTCGTCGCTCAGCGGGCTGAGCACGGCGACCTGGTTCGTGCTGAACCGGGCCAGCGCCTGGTGCGTCGGCAGGCCGCAGAACTGCGAGCCCTGCAGGGCGGCGTTGGGGCAGCGGCGACCGGTGGTCATCACGGCCATGCAGCGGCCGTCGGCGGCCTCCTCGCCCTCGTACTCGATGTCCTCCTCCTGCTGGGCGAACTCGGTCTCCGAGGTGATGTCCACCTTCCAGCCGGTCAGCCGCGCCGCGAGGCGGGCGTTCTGGCCGTCCCTGCCGATGGCCAGCGAGAGCTGGTCGTCGGGGACGATCACCGTCGCCTCCTTGGTCTCGTCGTCGACGAGCACCTCACGAACCCGTGCCGGGGAGAGCGCCTTGGCGACGAAGCGGGCGGGCTCCTCGTTGTAGGGAATGATGTCGATCTTCTCGCCGCGCAATTCGGAGACGACCATGCGCACCCTGGAACCGCGGGGCCCGACGCAGGCGCCGACCGGGTCGACACCGTCAGCGTGAGAGACCACCGCGATCTTCGAGCGCCAGCCGGGCTCGCGGGCGACGCCCGTGATCTCGACCAGCTTGTCGGCGATCTCCGGGACCTCCAGCTCGAAGAGCTTCTTGATCAGCTCGGGGTTGCGGCGGGAGACGACGATGCTCGGCCCCTTGGTGTCGGCCGAGACGTCGGTGATGACGGCCTTGACGCGCATGCCGTGGTCGTAGCGCTCGTTGTAGACCTGCTCGGAGCGAGGCAGCAGCGCCTCGACTCGCTCACGGAGCTGGACCAGCGTGTAGCGGTTGTCGGACTGCTGGATGATCCCGGTGACCAACTCGCCGACGCGGTCCTTGTACTCCTCGAACATCATGCCGCGCTCGGCCTCGCGGATCCGCTGCAGGATCACCTGCTTGGCGGTCTGGGCTGCAATTCGCCCGAAGTCGTCCGGTGTGACGTCACGGCTCTGGATCTGGTCCATGAACGGCTCGAGGCGCTCGGGCTCGAGCTCCTCCTCCTCGGGCTCCCGGCGCTCGCCGGTCTCGGGGTCGACGCTCGGGCCAGTGGTCTGGATCTCGGGCACCGGCTCGCCGGCCGCCTCAGCAGCCTCGGCAGCCTGAAGCTGGTCCTCGAACTGCTCGTCGAGCAGCCTCTTCTCGAGGTCCTCGGGGACGATCAGCTCATAGACGCGGAAGTCCGCGCTCGAGTGATCGAGCTCGACCTTGGCGTACTTGGCCGCGCCCGGGGTCTTCTTGTATGCCGAGAGCAGGGCGTCCTGGAGGGCGTCCATCAGGGTGTCGGCCGCAATCCCCTTCTCCTGCTCGAGCATCTTGACGGCGTCGACGATCTCCTGGGTCATGCGACCTCCTCCGGAACAAGATTTGAACGGCGGACACTCTGCAATGGGATGGTCACCGCACCGTCGGGAGCCTCGACGCTCACCTGTTCGTCGTCGGCGGCGGTCAGGGTGCCCGTGAAGCTGTGACGTCCTGCGATCTCCTCGTTGGTCTTCACCCGAACCCTGTTGCCGAGGAAGCGACGGAAGTGCTCAGGCTTGGTCAGAGGGCGCTCGGGCCCAGGCGAGAAGACCTCCAGCGACCAGTCCTCGAGCAGATCGCGGAGCACCCCCGTGACCCGCTCGCAGAGAGCGATGTCGACGCCATCCGGGCTGTCGATCACAAGCCGGAGGCGCTCGGCGGCGACCCGCTCGAGCGCGAGCAGCTCGACGTCCGGCTCCTGATCGTGGAGCCGCGTCTCGACCGTCTTCTCTATTTGCTGGAGCTCTGCATCCATCCTGTGTCCATTCGTGGGCCCAAAAAAAGGCGGGCGCTCGCCCACCTTTCAACACGCGGTTCGGTGCGAAAAAAGGTTCCTAGGCGAGTATAGCCCTGGCGGCCTAGACCTCCAACATCACCGTTACGGGTCCGTCGTTGACGAGCGCGACCCCCATACAGGCACCGAAAACGCCCTTCTTCGCCTCCGCCCTCTCGCAGAATCGGTCGTAGAGCGGCTCGGCCTGATCGCCGGGGGCCGCCTCGATGTAGCTGGGCCGAGTTCCCTTCTTCGTGTCGCCGTAGAGCGTGAACTGGCTGACGCAGAGGATCTCCCGGTCGCCGAGCGGTTCGTTCATCCTGCCCTCGGCGTCGTCGAAGATGCGCAGCGCGCGCACCTTCTCCGCCAGGCGATCGGCCTCGGCCTCGCCGTCATCGCGGGAGACGCCGAGCAGCACGAGCATCCCCGGCCCGATCTGAGCCACCCGCTTCCCCTCGACGTCGACGGCCGCCTGGCTGACGCGCTGCACCAGCGCCCTCAACTTCGCGCTTCGCGCTCGCCGGCTCTCAAGCTCTCGCGGCGAGGCGCTCTCTGTATATGCGGTAATCGCGCCGCTCGGGCCGCAGGTTCGAGGCCAGCGCCAGGTGATGACGGGCTCGCCGGGTCTCCCCCGTCTTGCTGAGCGCACGGCCGAGGCAGAAGTGGGCGTAGTCGTTGACGGGGTGAGTCTCGACCACGGCTTCGAACTCGGCCGCAGCCTCGGCGTAGTGGCGCGTCCGGAACAGCGCTCGCCCGAGCGCCTCCCGCACCGAGCTCTTCTCCGGGGCCTGCCGCGCCGCCTCCCGGAGGGGAACCGCGGCCTCCTCGAAGGAGCCGTCCTCGAGCAGCTCCATGCCTCGCCTGTAGAGCGTGTAGAGGGACTCGCTTCCCTGTGACTGCTGGTTCTGCGCCATGAACCAAAGTGTAAAACGGCGCGCAAGCCGGCCCTTGTGGCCGGCTAGGAGTGGTCGCGCGGCTCAGCCGGGCGAACGGGGGATCCGGATCTGATCGCCTCGACCCGGTCGAGAATCGCATCGGCGATCTGCTCTTTGGGGCCGAGCGGCACCGGGTGCTCCCCTGAGCGCTCGACTATCACGACCTCATTCTCGGAGCTCTCGAAGCCGATTTCCGGGCGGGAGACGTCGTTGAAGACGATCGCGTCCGCCCCCTTGCGCTCGAGCTTCTCGCGAGCCCTCGTGGCGTCTGGGTCGGTCTCGGCCGCGAATCCCACGACGGTCTGGCCCTCTTTCCGCCGTGCGGTCAACGCGGCCAGGATGTCCTCGGTCGCCTCCAGGTCGAGCTCGAAACCGCCGCTGCCCTCGCGGTGGATCTTCTCCCCGGCCGCCCGCTTCGGCCGGAAGTCTGCCGGGGCCGCGGCCATCACCAGCACGTCGGTGGAGTCGAACTCGCGACCCAGTGCGTCGGCCAGCTCGGCCGCCGTCCCGACGTCCACGCGCCTCACCCCCGGCGGGGCCGGCAGGGTCACGTTGGCGGCGACCAGGGTCACCTCGGCGCCGCGACGAGCAGCGCGCTCGGCCAGAGCGAGGCCCATACGGCCTGAGGAGCGGTTGCCGATGAAGCGGACCGGATCGATCGGCTCTCGCGTTCCGCCGGCGGAGACCAGGACCCGGAGGCCGTCCCAGGGGCCGATCGGACCGGGGGCAGCCTGCTCGATCGCATCAAGCAGTGCACGCGGCCCGGGAAGCCTGCCCACTCCGTGCTCGCCCCGGGAGGCGAGTGCGCCCTCCTCCGGCTCGATCACGATGATCCCGCGCCGGCGAAGCGTCGCCAGGTTCTCCTGGGTCGCGGCATCGCGGTACATCCGGTCGTTCATCGCCGGAGCGAGCAACCGGGGCGCCTCACAGGCCAGGAAGGACGTCGTGACCATCGAATCAGCGATCCCTGCGGCGAGCTTCGCGATGGTGTTCGCCGAGGCCGGGGCGATCAGGTAGGCGTCCGCGTTCGCGACCACCTCGAGGTGGCCGATCGGATCGTGCTCCGGGATCGGGTCGCCCGGAAAGGCCCCGCGGGTCGGGTCCCGCTCGAACTCATCGGTCAGGACCGGAGCGCCGACGATCCCCTGGAAGGAGGCCGCACCGATGAAGCGCTGCGCCGCGGGCGTCATCAGAACGCGAACGGCGTGCCCCTCCTTGGTGGCGAGGCGCGCCAGCTCCAGCGACTTGTACGCCGCTATGCCGCCACTCACCCCGAGCAGGATGCGGGCCATCACCCCTCCTAGGACGCGGCGCTAGGCCTTGTACTCGTACTTGAGCTTGCCCGCCGCCGTCTCCTCAAGGGCGATGGTCAGGTAGTTCCCGCTGGGAACCTCGACCATCGGCGGCGTGTACTCGCCGTACGCGCCCTCGGAGAGGGAGTGGTAGTACGCATTGATCTGGCGGGCCCGTCTCGCCGCAACGCAGACGGCGGCGTAATGGGTGTCGGTGTGCTCGAGAAGCTTGTCGACTCTTGGTTGGGTCAGTGACATGTGAGTCAGTGTAGGGATAGCTCGTGCCGGACGAGCGACTCCAGTTCGGCGGCGGACTTCTGCACCTCGTCGTTCACGATCACGTGAGGGAACTCCTCCCTCGCCGCGAGCTCCTCCTTCGCGGTTCGAAGTCGCTCTTCGATCGCCTTGGCTGAGTCGGTGCCCCTCCCCTCGAGGCGCTCGCGTAGGACCGCCGGATCGGGAGGAGCAATGAAGATCTGCACCGCGTCGGGCATGGCGGCCCGGACCTGGCGCGCGCCCTGCACCTCGATCTCGAGGACCACCGACCGGCCCTCCGCCAGCCGGCGCTCGACCTCCTCCCGCAGGGTGCCGTAGCGGTGGCCGCTGTAGGTGGCGTGCTCCAGGAAGTCGCCTGCCTCGACGCGGCGTTCGAACTCCTCGGGGGTCAGGAAGTGGTAGTCGCGCCCGTCGACCTCTCCCGGCCGGGGCTCGCGGGTCGTCGCCGACACCGAGAGCTCGAGCTCCGGGATTCGCTCGAGCAGGAGCTCGATCAGCGTTCCCTTTCCGACCCCGGACGGCCCGGTGATGACGAAGACCTTCCCCACGGCGAATGGATCATGACCGCCGGGACGGCCGCGAAAGCTCCGGGAATGCCGCGCTACTTGCGCAGCTGTGAGACGAGTTCGGCGCGCTGGCGCTCCGAGAGGCCGCCGATCGTCTTCGACGGAGAGATGCGGCACTGATTGAGGATCCGGTTTGTCTTGACCCGCCCGTACTTGGGCACCGCCATCAGCATGTCGATGACCTTGGCGGTCTGGACGTACTCGGGGGGATCCATCAGCAGCGTCTGAATCTTGACCTTGTTGCCCTTCAGGTCGCGCTTGAGCTGGGCCCGCTTGGATCGAATGTCATTCGCCCTTTTCAGGGCTTCCATCCGCTGGTCCAGTGATCTCTCGGGGGCGGCGTTGGAGGACTGGACAGGGGCCTGCATCGGGGCGGCAGTATATCCGCGGCCGCGTGGAGCGGAAAGATGTTTTCGGGGTTTCTGAGAAAAACTCCCGTCTAACCGGAGATCCTTGCCACCTCCCCGCCCAACTCGGCGGCGATCCTCGACCCGGCGGCCGGGTCGCGGAAGCTCTCCGTGCCAATGGCAACGATCCTTGCACCGGCACTGACCATTTCGGCGGCATCACGGCCGCTCGAGATGCCCCCCATCGCGACCAGCGGCACCGAAATGGCGGCCGACACGGCGCCCACATGAGCCAGCGCGACCGCCCTGACCGCCGGGCCCGAGAGCCCGCCGGTGCCTCCTCCGAGCCACCGCTCGCCCGAACCTGGGTCAATCGCCGTAGCCCGCAGCGTGTTGATCAGGGAGACGGCATCGGCCCCGCCCGCCTCCGCGGCAAGCGCGACCGGGATCGGGTCGGCGACGTTCGGGGTCAGCTTCACAATCAGCGGCTTGCCCGTCAGCGGCCGCACCCGTTCGAGCAGGGACCGCGCCTCCTCGGGGGATTCGCCCACGATCAGGCCGGACTTGACGTTGGGACAGGAGACGTTCAGCTCGATGGCCGCCACCTCGTCGCGGCCGGCCACACCCTCGACCAGACGGACGAACTCCTCGTGGCTGGTCCCCATGACGGAGACGATCAGCGGCACCGGCAGCTCGGTGAGCTGCGGGAGGTCGTGATCGAGGAATCCGTCGAGCCCCTTGTTCGGCAGGCCGATCGAGTTGATCAACCCGGACGGCGTCTCCCAGAGCCGGGGCGGGGGGTTGCCGGCGCGCGGCTCCGGGGTGATCGTCTTGGAGACGAACGCGGAGAACGGGAACTCGCGCAGGAGCTCGTCGCCGAAGGCCCGGCGGGCGGCGATCGCGTCGAAGGTGCCCGAGCCGTTGATCACGGCGTGGCGCAGCTCGATTCCGCAGAAGTCGATCAATGCCCGGATCCCGGCACCAGCGCCGTCTCGATCTCGTCACCGCGCACCACAGGCCCATCGACGCAGAGGCGCATATAGGTTCGGCCGCGGTTGTTGTGGCGGCCGTCGATGGTGCTGCGCGGTATGGCGCAGCCGAAGCAGGCTCCGAACCCGCAGGCCATCGGCGCCTCCAGTGCCAGCTCGCAGGCCACACCGCGGCCAGCGCAGAGCACCCGCACCGCCTCGAGCATTGCCGGCGGCCCGCAGGCGTAGACGGCGGCGCTCGAGGCGTCGTCGCCCTCGAGCAGGACCGCCAGCAGGTCGGTGACGTATCCCCGGTGACCGGTGTGACCGTCCTCGCTCGCCAGCCGGATCTCGCTGCAGTCGAAGAGGTGCAGGCCCCCGGAATTGGCCCGATCGCGAAAGCCCAGCAGGACCCGGGCGGGTATCCCGGCGCTGAGGAGCCGGCGGCGCCAGAGCGCCAGCGGCGCGACGCCGATGCCCCCGCCGACGAGGATCGCGCCGGCTATATCCGGTGGCGGTGTTTGTGGCCGCCGTTGATCGTGAACCCGATCCGGTGCGGCGAACGGCCTGCCGAGGGGCCCATGAAGCCAGAGACCCTCCCCCGCCTCGAGCTCCGCGAGCCGGGACGTCCCGGGGCCGACGGCCTGGACCAGGAAGTCGAGCCTGACTCCGGAGCCCTCTCGCTCGGCGTCGGCGACCGAGAACGCCCGGGCCAGATAGGGACGGCCCTGATCGCCGCCCCAGCCGGACTCGGCGGCGAGCATGTAGAACTGGCCGGCGGCGGGCTCCGGGCCTGCCGGGTCGAGGGCGGAGAAGATCCGGTAGCCCCCCGCGGGGAGGTTGCGGGTCACCTGGCAGAGCCGGCGGCCGAACGGAGCCACCACCCTCTCCCCCAGCCCGCGCGCCTGGCCGGCGGTCACCTCTGCGATGGCTCGCGCTCCTCGGGCTGGTGGAGCTCCTGGAGGGTCTGCACTTCGGCATCGCCCCGGGCGGCCGCGAAGATCGCCCGCGAGGCGGCAGAGGCCCCGGTCATCGTGGTGACGCACGGGATGCCGTGCCTCACCGCGGCGGTCCGGATCTCGTAGCCGTCGGCCCGCGCGCCGGAACCGGTCGGCGTGTTGATCACCAGGTCCACCTCGCCGGAGCGGATGCAGTCGACTACATGCGGGGAGCCTTCCCCGATCTTGTTGATTTTCCTTACCGGGACGCCCATCGCCGAGATCGCCTGTGCAGTACCGGCCGTCGCGATCACCTTGAAGCCGAGGTCGTGGAAGCGCGTCGCGAGCTGGGTCGCGGCGGGCTTGTCCGAGTCGGTGACGCTGATGAAGATCGTCCCCTCCTGGGGCAGCGAGACCCCGGCGGCGGCCTGCGCCTTCCCGAACGCCGTCGGGAAGTCGGCGGCGATCCCCATCACCTCACCGGTGCTCCGCATCTCCGGGCCGAGCACGGAGTCCGCCCCGGCGAAGCGAGCGAACGGCAGGACCGCCTCCTTGACGCTGATGTGCTTCGGGGGCTCGCTCGGCAGGTCCTGATCCGCGAGCGCCTCTCCGAGCATCAGCCGGCAGGCGAGCTTGGCGAGCGGCGTGCCGATCGCCTTGCTGACGAACGGGACCGTGCGGGATGCCCTTGGGTTCGCCTCGATCACGTAGAGCTCTCCACCGGCCACGGCGTACTGCACGTTGATCAGGCCGATCACCCCGAGCTCCAGCGCGATCTTGCGCGTGGTCTCGCGGATCTCGTCGAGCATCTGATCGCCGAGGCTCATCGGCGGGATCACACAGGCGGAGTCGCCCGAGTGGACCCCAGCCTCCTCGACGTGCTGCATGACCCCGGCGACGAAGCACTCCTCCCCATCGGCGAGCGCGTCGACGTCGACCTCGATCGCGTTCTCGAGGAAGCGGTCCAGCAGCAGGGGGTGCTCCTGGTCGGCCTTGACGTTGGCCTCCAGATAGGCCGCGAGGGTCTCCGCGTCGTAACAGATCTCCATCGCGCGGCCGCCGAGGACATATGAAGGCCGGACCAGCAGGGGGAAGCCGACGTCCTCGGAGATCGACACCGCCTCCTCGGCCGAGAGCGCCGTGCCGTAGGGCGGGTGCTTGATCTCCAGGCGCCGCAGGAGCGCCCCGAAGCGGCCCCTGTCCTCCGCGAGGTCGATCGCGTCGACGGGGGTGCCCAGCAGCGGCACTCCCGCCTCCTCCAGGGACTTCGCCAGGCGCAGTGGGGTCTGGCCGCCGAACTGGACGATGACGCCCTCCGGTCGCTCGATGGCGCAGACGGCGAGCACGTCCTCCTCGGTGAGCGGCTCGAAGTAGAGGCGGTCCGAGGTGTCGTAGTCGGTCGAGACGGTCTCCGGGTTGCAGTTGATCATCACGGCATCGCGGTCGAGCTCCCGCGCCGTCATCGCCGCGTGGACGCAGCAGTAGTCGAACTCGATCCCCTGGCCGATCCGGTTCGGGCCGGAGCCGAGGATTACGACCGAGGGTCGATCCCCCCGGTCCACCTCCCCGGCCGCGCCAAGTGATGACGGGCGCTCGTGGGCCGAGTAGAAGTAGGGCGTGCGCGCTGCGAACTCGGCGGCGCAGGTGTCGACGGCGCGGTAGGTGCGCTCGAGACCGTCGGTCCCGTCGCCCTCTGTCGCCAGTGTTCGCAGCTCGCGCAGGAACCAAGGGTCGATCATCGTGGCCTCCTGGATGCGCTCCAACTCAACTCCCCGCTCGAAGCCGGCGGCGATCAGATCGAAGCGGTCGGAGGACGGCGTCGCCAACCGCTCGAGCAGCTCGCCGGTCGACGCCGGGATCTCGGGCTCGGTGTCCAGCTCGCGCGAGCGCATCGCCTTGGCGAAGGACTCGCGGAAGGTTCGGCCAATCGCCATCGCCTCCCCGACCGACTGCATGTGGGTGGAGAGCCGGCCCTCCGCGCCCGGGAACTTCTCGAAGGCGAAGCGCGGCACCTTGGTGACCACGTAGTCGATGGTCGGCTCGAACGACGCCGGGGTCGCCTTCGTTATGTCGTTGGGAATCTCCTCCAGGGCGTAGCCGACCGCGAGCTTGGCGGCGATCTTCGCGATCGGGAAACCGGTCGCCTTGGAGGCCAGCGCGGAGGAGCGCGAGACGCGCGGGTTCATCTCGATGATCGCGATCTCGCCCGTCTCTGGGTCGACCGCGAACTGGATGTTGGATCCGCCGGTCTCGACCCCGACGGCGCGGATCACGCGGATCGCCTGGTCGCGGAGCTCCTGGTAGAGCGAGTCGGTGAGCGTCTGGGCCGGCGCGATCGTCACCGAGTCCCCGGTGTGGACGCCCATTGGGTCGATGTTCTCGATCGAGCAGATGATCACGACGTTGTCGTTGCGGTCGCGCATCACCTCGAGCTCGAACTCGCCCCAGCCCAGCACCGACTCCTCCACCAGCACCTGGTTGATCGGGCTCGCGGCGAGGCCCTCGGAAACCACCTGAGCGAGCTCGGTCACGGTGTTGCCCACGCCTCCTCCGTGACCGCCGAGCGTGAAGGCCGGCCGAACGATGGCGGGCAGGCTGATGGTTCCGTCGGCGACGCCCGTCTCAGCCTCCGCGACCGAGGTGACGATCTGGGACCAGGGGACGCGGAGGCCCGCCTCCTCCATCGTCGTACGAAAAGCCTCGCGGTCCTCCGCGCGGTGGATCGCGTCGTAGTCGGCCCCGATCAGCTCGACGTCGAAGCGCTCCAGGGTGCCGTCGTCGTGGAGGGCCTTGGCGAGGTTGAGGGCGGTCTGGCCGCCGAGGGTCGGCAGGAGCGCATCGGGGCGCTCGCGCTCGATCACCTTCGCGACCGGCCCGGGCAGCAGCGGCTCGATGTAGGTGCGGTCGGCGAACTCCGGGTCGGTCATGATCGTCGCGGGGTTCGAGTTGACGAGAACGACCTCGTAGCCCTCCTCCAGCAGCACCTTGCAGGCCTGCACGCCGGAGTAGTCGAACTCCGCGGCCTGGCCGATCACGATCGGGCCCGAGCCGATCAGGAGGATCTTCGAGATGTCGTCGCGCCTAGGCATCGCCCGCGGCCCGCTCCGCTTCGGCGAGTGACGAGAAGGAGCGAAGCTCCCGGATCAGGCCGTCCTCGATCCGGGCGAGGAGCGCATACTCGCTGTCGAACGACATGCCGTCCTCGGTTTCGTAGTGCGCCCAGGCAAGCCCCAGCACCCGGTCCTCCCCGATGGGGCGGATCTCGCGGACGTTGATGTAGGAGCTGCCGGTCGTCTGGCGAGCGGCCCGCCGGAGATAGGCCACGTACTCCTCCCGCCCGCGATAGACGGTCTTCCCATATTTGAGGACGCTTGGGAACCACTCGATGTCCGGGTGGATGAAGGAATCGGCCTCCTCGGCGAGCCTCGTGAGCCCGGCATCCCCGGCGTAGTTCATCAGGCGCGTCATCAACGCCAGGTTCGCCTCGACCTCGGTCTCGGGCCGGGGGCTCACGCCGCGAGCTCCAGGAAGCGGTCGAAGAGGTAGCGAGCGTCGTGCGGCCCGGGGCCGGCCTCCGGGTGGTACTGCACGGTGCAGCCGGGGACGTCCTTCAGCACCAGACCCTCGACCGTGCGGTCATAGAGGTTGAGATGGGAGAGCTCCGCCTCCCCGAAGTCGGTCTGCCAGCGGACGGGCTCGTCGCCCTCGATCGTTCGGTCCCCCCCAGGGCCGAGAACCGCGAAGCCGTGGTTCTGCGATGTGATGTCGATCCGGCCCGTCTCCAGATCCTTGACCGGATGGTTCGCGCCGCGATGGCCGAAGGGGAGCTTGAAGGTTTCGAGCCCCACCGCCCGGCAGAGCAGCTGGTGGCCGAGGCAGATCCCGACTACCGGCTTCTTCCCGACGACGCCCCGCACGGTCTCGACGACGTAGTCGAGAGCGCCGGGATCGCCGGGCCCGTTGGCGAGGAAGACGAGATCGGGGTCCCGTGCCAGGACGTCCTCGGCGGAGCTGTCGCAGGGCAGGAGCGTGACCCGGCAGCCGCGCTCCTTGAGCTGCCTGATGATCGAGAGCTTGATCCCCGTGTCGATCCCGACGACGTGTGGCCCATCGCCGTCGATCTCGACCGGCTCAGGGGGCGTCACCTGGCGAGCGAGGTCCGCGCCGTCCATCGAGGGCTCGGCGCCGACCCGCTCCTGCGCGTCGGACTCGGCGAGCTCCACCGGGAAGATCCCTCCCCGCATCGCGCCGCGGTCGCGGATGTGCCGGACCAGCGCCCGCGTGTCGATGCCGCCGATCGCCGGTACGCCGCAGTCGCGCAGCCAGTCGAGCCAGCCACCCTCGGCGGTGGCGGCGTCCTCGCCGTTCTTGCCCTCCCGCATGATCACGCCGCGGGTCTGGACCGCCGCGGACTCCATCGCATCCCCGCAGACGCCGTAGTTGCCGATCAGCGGATAGGTGAACGTGATGATCTGGCCCGCATAGGAGGGGTCGGTGACCGCCTCCTGATAGCCGGTCATCGAGGTGTTGAAGACGACCTCGCCGGTTACTTCTCCACCGGACCCCAGGAGCTCTCCATCGAGGCGCGTTCCGTCCTCGAGCAGGATGTAACCGCTCACGTGACCTTTTCCCTCGCCTTGGGCATGGCCGCCGGATTCGGCGCGTAGTCGAGGATCAGCTGCTGCACCCGCTTGAACTCGTCGGTGCCGCCCCGGCCGAGCAGCTCGAACAGCGCCGTCTCGACGCTGGTAAGGGTCGCGCCGGCGTGCTCCATCTTGTGCAGGCCGACTTGTTTGTTCTCCTCGGTGCGCGAGCCAACCGCGTCCTCGGCCACCTGGACGTCGATGCCGGCGTCGAGCAGGTCGAGGACGGTCTGGTTGACGCAGACGTGGGTCTCGATGCCGCAGACGAGCGCCTGGTCGCGGCCGCCGAGGTCGAAGCCCTCGGCCTCCGCGGCCGAGAAGACGACCTTCTCGAGCGGCTCGGCACCGTCGGGCAGGTGCTCCATGACCTCGGGTGCGGTCTCCCCCAGTCCCTTCGGATACTGCTCGGTGATCACGATCGGGATCCCGATCACCTCTGCTCCCTCGATCAACGTCGCCGTCGCCTTGGCCACCCGCTCGAAGTCCGGGATCGCCTTGCGAAAACCCTCCTGGACGTCGACCACCACCAGCGCGGCCCGGTCGGACTGGAGCCTCCCGGTCATGACGCGACCCCCAGGGCGAAGCTCCGCTGGCGGAAGGCGACCCGCCCGTCCGCGACCGTCATCAGCACCCGGCCGGTCAGCTCCCGGCCGCCGAAGCAGTTGTTGTACGAGCGGCTCTCGTAGCCGTCCTCGCCGACCGTCCAGGTCAGCTCGGGATCGATCAGCGTGACGTTCGCGGTGACGCCGGCCTCGAGGCGCGGGGCCTCGATCCCAAAGGGCTCGCCGCCGCAGGTCATGCGTTCCACGAGCAGCTCGAGCGGCAGCACGCCGGGCAGCACCAGGTCGGTGTAGAGCGCGGCGAACGCCGTCTCCAGCCCGGTGACTCCCCAGGCGGCCTCCTCGAAGGGAACCTCCTTCTCCTCCGAGGCGTGCGGCGCGTGATCGGTGGCGACGCAGTCGATCGTCCCGTCTCGCAGGCCCTCGATCAGCGTCTGGCGGTCGTCCTCGGTTCGGAGCGGTGGGTTCATCTTGAAGCGGGCGTCGAGGCTCCGGACGGCCTCGTCGGTGAGGGTCAGGTGATGCGGGGTGGCCTCGCATGTGACCTGGACGCCCGCCGCCTTCGCTCGTGCGATCTCCTCCACCGAGACCCGCGCCGAAAGGTGCTGGACGTGGATCCTCGCGCCTTCGTAGAGAGCGAGGGAGCAGTTGCGGGCGATCATCGTCGACTCCGAGACGGCGGGGACGCCGGCCATCCCGAGCGCCGCGGAGACCTCGCCCTCGTGCATCACCCCTCCTGCGGAGAGGTCCGGGTCCTCCTCGTGCAGCGCGATCACACCACCCGCCAGGCGCTGGTACTGGAGCGCGCGGCGCAGCACCCTGGCGTTGGCGATCGGGAGGCCGTCGTCTGAGAACGCGATCGCGCCGGCGTCGCGCAGATCCGCCATCTCGGTGAGCTCCTGGCCCGCCATTCCGCGCGTGACGTTGGCCACGAAGCCGACCGGTATCGACGCCTCGCGCTCGGCGCGGTCGCGCACCGACCCGAGCACAGCTGCTGAGTCGATCGGCGGTGAGGTGTTGGCCATCGCGATCACCGCGCAATACCCACCGGACGCGGCGGAGCGAGTGCCGGTCTCGAGGTCCTCCTTGTGCTCCTGGCCGGGAACCCGGAGGTGGACGTGGGGATCGACGAAGGCCGGCAGGGCGAGCAGGCCCTCCCCCTCGACCACCTCGGCGCCCTCGACCTCGGGAGCCCCACCGGGTTCCGCGATCTCGGCGATCTCACCGTCGCGGACCACCAGGTCACGGACCTGATCGAGGCCAGTCCTCGGATCGAGCAGCCGAGCGCCGCGAACGATCAGGTTGGCGCCGAGTCCCGGCCGGCTGATCAGCCTGGGGGCCTCTGCGCCCCTGTCGGATCCGTTGGCCGCGACGTTCACGCCGGCTGACCGATCGTGGGTGTGTCCGCGGGGGCGGGACCGCGCTCCGGCCGCGCCCGATCGCTACCCGTCAGCAGCTCGTAGAGGATCGCCATCCGCACCACCAGCCCGCTCTCGACCTGCGCGGTGATCAGTGACTGCGGCGAGTCGATCACCTCGGGTGAGAGCTCGACCCCGCGGTTCACCGGCCCGGGGTGCATGAGCAGCTGGCGCGGCCCGAGCCTCCGGGAGTCGATCTGGTACCGGCTGGCGTACTCGCGCAGAGACGGGACGAAGCTCTCGCTCATCCGCTCGCGCTGCATGCGGAGGGCGTAGACGACGTCCGCCTCGCCCAGAGCGTCGAGGTCATAGGAGACCGCACAGCCGAGCGCCTCGATCCCGCGCGGGATCAGCGTCGGCGGCCCGCAGAGCGTCACCTTCGCGCCCATCTTCTGGAAGGCGAGCAGACACGACCGGGCGACCCGGCTGTGCATGACGTCGCCGACGATCCAGATGTTGGCGCCATCGAGCGAGTCCAGCCGCTGGCGGAGCGTGAAGACGTCGAGCAGCGCCTGCGTCGGGTGCTCGTGCTTGCCGTCGCCGGCGTTGATCACCGACGCCTCCGTCCAGCGGGCCACCAGGCCCGCGGCGCCGGCGTGCGGCGAGCGGATCACGATCGCGGCCGGGTCGTATGCGGAGAGCGTCGCGACGGTGTCCTTCAGGGACTCGCCCTTGTCGACGGAGGAGCCGGCCGACTTGACGCTGACGACGTCGGCGGAGAGCCGCTTCGCGGCGAGCTCGAAGGAGGAGAGGGTCCGGGTGCTGGCCTCGTAGAAGAGGTTGACGATGGTGCGGCCTCGCAGGGTCGGCACCTTCTTGATGTCGCGGCGCCCCACCTCCGCGAAGCTCTGGGCGCGCTCGAGAACGCGATCCATCTCCTCGCGCGAGAGCTCCTCAACTCCCAGCAGGTGCTTCATGCGTCCTCCGTCGTTACGGTCGTCTCAGCCGGCGTGATCGCGATCTCATCGGTGCCGTCGGTCTCCTCGAGCCGGACGTTCACCCGCTCCCCTGGCGCGGTCGGCAGGTTCTTGCCGACGTAGTCGGGGCGGATCGGCAGCTCCCGATGGCCTCGGTCGGCAAGCACCGCCAGCTGGACCCGGGCCGGGCGGCCGTAGTCGAAGAGGGCATCGATCGCGGCTCGCACCGTGCGGCCGGTGTAGAGCACGTCGTCGACCAGGACGATCGTGCGCCCCGCGAGATCGAAATCGAGGTGGGAGTCGTGGACGATCGGAGCGTCGCGCGGCTCTCGGCGCTCGATGTCGTCGCGATAGA
>JAWVFG010000180.1:0-9392 GCA_033856335.1 Solirubrobacterales bacterium | reverse complement strand
TTAGCTAGTCGAGTCGCCCCGGGCGTCTGCGGCCGCCTGCTTCCGCGCAGCCTTCTTGGCCTGCTTCTCAAGCCGACGCTCGCGGAGCTTGCGTTCACGGTTGAGCTTCGCCATCGTGGTCTTCCGTTTGCTGCCTGAGGCCATGTCTCTTCTCCCTTAAAGCGCTTGGACGTTCGCGGCCGCCGGGCCCTTGGCGCCCTGCTCGGCGTCGTAGCTCACCTTTGCGCCCTCGGCCAGCGACTTGAAGCCGTCGGCCTGGATCGCGCTGTGGTGCACGAACAGGTCTTTGCCGGCGTCATCCGGCGTGATGAATCCGAAGCCCTTTTCATCGCTGAACCACTTCACGGTTCCTGTAGCCATCTCGGTCCCTCCGTGTGGGTGCACTGCGAACGCGGAGGGTGCCCGGAGGCAACGACTGCGACAACGCGGGGCACTACTTCGATCGAACGGATGCTCGACCCGAGGAGCCAGTCTAGGCGCTCCTTCGCGCGAAAAGCGACGGCCTGAGCGGAATTGCCGCTTTTCCGTGCAATGCGGCCCTTTTGAAATCACACCTCTAGGCGTGGATTGGGGGTCCGCCATCAGGCGGAGGCGCTTGCGGCCCTAGGCGGTCTGCTCGCCGAGCGCCGGATCCTCGACCACGATCTCGTCGCCGGCGTTGGCATCGGTCACCAGCATCGGGCGCTGGCCCTTCTCGATGGTCTCCCTGGTGACCACGCACTTCTGCACGTCGCCACGGGAGGGCAGCTCGAACTGCACGTCGAGCAGGGTCTCCTCGAGGATCGAGCGCAGGCCACGGGCGCCCGTCTCGCGCTCCAGGGCCTTGTCGGCGATCGCGCCGAGCGAGTCGGGCGCGAAGACCAGGTCGATGTCGTCGAACTCGAAGAAGCGGCGGAACTGACGGGCCAGCGCGTTGCGCGGCTCGGTCAGGATCGTGATCAGGTCCTCGCGGGTGAGCTGGTGGATCGCGGCGACGACGGGGAGCCGGCCGATGAACTCGGGGATCAGGCCGTATTCCATGAGGTCCTCGGGGAGCACGTGCTCGAAGTCTTCGCCGGCGTCCTTGTGGGCGCCGGAGGTGATCTCGGCGCCGAAGCCGACGCCGTGATTGCCGATCCGCCTCTCGATCACCTTGTCGAGCTCCCCGAAGGAGCCGCCGCAGACGAAGAGCACGTTCGAGGTGTCGATCGTGAGGAACTCCTGGTGCGGGTGCTTGCGGCCGCCCTGCGGCGGGACGGAGGCGGTGGTGCCCTCGAGGATCTTGAGGAGCGCCTGCTGCACGCCCTCGCCGGAGACATCGCGGGTGATCGACGGGTTGTCGGCCTTGCGGGCGATCTTGTCGATCTCGTCGATGTAGATGATCCCCGTCTCCGCCTTCTTCACGTCGAAGTCGGCGGCCTGGATCAGCTTGAGGAGGATGTTCTCGACGTCCTCGCCGACGTAGCCGGCCTCGGTGAGGGCCGTGGCGTCCGCGATCGCGAAGGGGACGTTGAGGATCTTCGCCAGGGTCTGGGCGAGCAGCGTCTTGCCGCAGCCGGTGGGTCCGAGGAGCAGGATGTTCGATTTCTGCAGCTCGATGGCATCCTCGCCCTGATCGTCGGAGTTAGCCATCTGGACGCGCTTGTAGTGGTTGTAGACCGCCACCGAGAGGGCGCGCTTGGCTCCCTCCTGGCCGACCACGTACTCGTTCAGGACCTCCCAGATCTCCTTCGGCTTGGGGAGGTTCTCGAGCTCGAAGGTCGGGGGTGCGGTGAGCTCCTCATCGATGATCTCGTTGCAGAGGTCGATGCACTCGTCGCAGATGTAGACGCCGGGGCCGGCGATCAGCTTCTTGACCTGACGCTGCGACTTCCCGCAGAAGCTGCAGAGGAGTTGCTCGTTGGATTCGGTGGGACGTGCCAGCGGATTACTCCCTCGGTCTCGCTTCGCCCGGCCGGCTCCTTACTCACAGAAAGCTTAGACGCCCGCCGGCCTCGGCCTGACGGAACCTCGTTACGCCATGAGCAGCCGGTTTCCTTTGTCTCAGGTGTCACTGGGGCCGTGGTTGCGTCGTCTCAGAGGTATGTCGACCAACAGGAGGCAATCATGAGGATCTTCGTCGCAGGCGCTCCTTCTCTCGCTGCTTCGGAGCCTGAAGCGCTAGCCGCCTACTACGAGAGCCCTACGGCTTCCAGGGCCTCGCGCACCGGTCCGAACATCCGCCACTCCACGATCTTGCCGTCTCTGACCTTGAACGCATGGCCGAAGTTCTCCTCGACTCGCAGCCCGCTCTGCTTGGCGACGCCGATCTCTCGGACATCAACGACGACGTACTCGCCCCCGTCGATGAACCGCTCCGGCTCCACCGTGTACTCCTCCCAGCCGGAGTACCAGTTGGCGACATATTCGAGCATCCCGTCCACGCCCTCGTAGCAGTCCTTGACACCCGGCTCCTCGCGTCTTGGGTAGACCTTGAATTCCGGACTCGCAGTGGCAAACCAGCCCTCGAGGTCAGAGCGGCCAACTGCTTCGAAGGCGCGTCGGACGATCTCGACGTTCTCCTGCGACATCACCCGCAGTATTTCGCGTCGCTAGGAGTAGCGGTCCCAGGCCCGGAGGTAGGGCTTGGGATTGACCGGCCGGCCACGAAGGTGGATCTCGAAGTGCAGGTGGCACACGGTCGTCCGGGCGTTCCCCGTCTTGCCGATGTGTCCGACGATCTGGCCGACGTGGACGAAGTCGCCACGGTGGAAGCTCGAGGGGTGAATCATGTGCGCGTATAGGTACTGGCGCGGCTCGCCCAAGCCCTTGATCACCACGAAGTTGCCGTCGAGGCGGGGGTCGTACCCGCGCCGGGTCACAGTCCCGGTGACGGCTGCGGCGAGCGGGGTGCCGCAGGCGCCGGTCACGTCGAAGCCCTTGTGGATCCGCCCGCCATCGCGCGGAGCGCCGAACTCGCCCACCGGGCCTCGGGTCCCGTGTGGCCCGCGCACCGGGAAGAAGTGCCTGTGGAGCTCGACGCTCCCGGCGTCCTTTTTGTTCCCACCTGCGACCGCGACGGCCACCTGGTAGATCCCGTCGGCGACCGGCCGGCCACCGTTGGTGAGGCCGTCCCATTTCACCGTCCTGTCCGCCCCGGGCTGCACACCGGGCAGATCGATCCGTCGGACCTCATCGCCGGAGCCCGAGATCGTGATGGTGACGTCGGCGGGCACCGATCCGCTGACCTTGAACTCGATGCTGACGCCGTCCACGGAGTCGGTGAAACCCTGTCTCGGAGAGGTCGAGGCGTGCTGGATGACAGCGTCGTCGGCGGCCGTGACGGGCGCGGCGATCAGGGCTGCGGCAACAACGAGGAGGAATGGAGCGAGGCGCCTCAAACGGCGCGCGAGTCTAGCGGCCTATCGATGCTCGATGACGCGGTCGACGATGTGGTACTCCTTCGCCTCTTCCGCGCTCATGAAGTAGTCGCGCTCGGTGTCCTTCGCGACCTTCTCCAGATCCTGGCCGGTGTGCTTCGCGATGATCTCGTCAAGGCGTGAGCGGACGTCGATGATCTCCTTGGCGTGGATCTCGAGATCCGTGGCCTGGCCGGAGAACCCGCCCGAGACCTGGTGGATCAGGATCTTCGAGTTGGGCAGCGCCATCCGCTTCTCCGGGGCGCCGCCGGCGAGCAGCAGGGCTCCCATGCTCATCGCGACGCCGACGCAGATCGTCTGGATGTCGGGCTTGATGAACTGCATTGCGTCGTAGATCGCGAGGCCGGCGTAGACGGAGCCGCCGGGCGAGTTGATGTAGATCGAGACGTCCTTGTCCGGGTCCTCGGACTCCAGGTGGATCAGCTGAGCGACGATCAGGTTCGCGATGTCCTCGGTCACCGGCGTGCCGAGGAAGACGATCCGCTCGTTGAGCAGCCGCGAGTAGATGTCGAACGCCCGCTCGCCGCGGGACGTCTGCTCGACCACCATTGGGACCAGGGGACTCATGCGCGGGGCAGCATAGCGACCGCAAGGTCGCGGCATTTTGGAGCGAAGGGCGAAGCCCGTAGCGACTTATGCTGGTGCGACCCGCAGCGGTCGCGACTTATGGCGAAGCCGGATGCCACAACCATCATCACCGTCGGCCACTCCAACAACGAGGAGCAGGAGTTCCTCGATCTGCTGCGCGGCGCGGGCGTCGAGCTGATCGCGGACGTCCGGGTGAACCCACGCTCCCGCTATCCGCAGTTCAACCGCTCGGCTCTCGCCGGGACGATGAAGGCGGCCGGGATCGGCTACGCGCCTCTCGGCGCGGACCTGGGCGGCCGCCGGGTCCCTTACCCGGACAGCGTGAACATCGGATGGGACGTCGAGGCGTTCCGCGGCTACGCGGACCACATGGCCAGCGAGCAATTCGAGGCCGGCCTGGAAATGCTCGAGGACCTGGCCCGGGAGCGCCGGACGGCGGTGATGTGCGCCGAGGCAGACTGGACCCACTGCCACCGCCGCCTGCTCGCCGACATCCTCACCGTGCGCGGCTGGCGCGTCCTGCACCTCGGGCCGACGGGCTCGATGACACCGCATGAGCTGACGGACTTCGCCGTCCTCGAGGACGGCCACCTCACCTATCCGGCGCAGCAGACCTCGCTCGGGATCTAGTCGGAGCCGGGCGTCCAGAGGGCGCCCTTCTCCTCACGTTCCTTCTCCGGGGTCCAGATCTCTTCGCGGGCCTGCGCCTGCTCGAGTGGGATCGGCTTCGCCTGCTCGCCGATCAGCTCGAGGGCCTGGCGCATCCGCAGGTCGTCCTTGAGCAGCTCCTCGCGGCCGCTCTCCCGGATCTCCTTGAGCGCATCCGCGGGCTCGGGGTGCCCGTGGTCCTCGTGGCCCGGCGGGATCTGGAGAGCCTCGAGCATTTCGTCCTCGGTGACCTCGATGCCCTCCGCCTTCGCAACGGCCTCCAGGACAGCCTCGCGCTTCAGCGCCTGCTCGGCGTCGGGGCGGGCCTGCTCGACCATCTCGTCACGAGTTTTTCCCTGCATTTGCAGGTAAGTCTCCGGGTCCATCCCCTGCCGCTGCAGCGAGCGCTCGACGCGGCGCCACATCTCCGCGGCCCGGGCATCCACCACCGGCTCGGGCAGCTCGACGGTCGCGTTGGCGACGGCCGCATCGAGGGCGGCCTCGCGGAAGCGCTCGGCGATCTGGCCGTCCAGGATCTCCCGGACCTGACCCGAGATGTGGTCGCGAAGCTCGGCGAGGGTGTCGAACTCGGAGGCCTCCGCGGCGAAGTCGTCGTCGAGGTCCGGCAGCTCCTTCTCGCGGACCTCCTTGACCTTGACCTCGAATTCGGCGCTCTTGCCGGCGACCTCCTCGGCCGGGTAGTCGTCAGGGAACGGCACGGTTGCCTGACGCTCGTCGCCCGCCTTCGCGCCGATCAGCGCCTGCTCCAGCTCCGGGAGCACGCGGCCCTCCCCCAGCTCGAGCAGATAGTCCTTTGCGGCACCCCCCTCGAAGGGCTCGCCGTCGATCTTGCCCTCGTAGTCGATCAGGACGACGTCGCCATCCTTCGCCTCGCGCTCTACGGGGTTGAGCCGGGCGAAACCCTCCTGAAGTCTCTTCAGCTCTGTCTCGACCGCCTCCTCGGGCACCTCGGGCTCTTCCCGGCCGACCTCCAGGCCCTTGTACTCGCCGAGTTCCGCGCCCGGCCGGACGGCGACCTCGATCGAGAACTTCAGCGGCTTCCCCTCATCGGGGAGGTCGGAGAGGTCCAGCTTCGGATCACCGACCGGATTGACCCCCGACTCGAGCATCGCCCGCTCGTACCAGTCGCCCAGCGAGGCCTCGAGGGCCTGGGTGAGCACGGCCTCGCGCCCGAGACGCTGCACCACCATCTCCGGCGGCACCTTGCCCTTGCGAAATCCGGGCAGCTTCATGTCCTGGCCGAGCTCGCGCGCGGTCCGGTTGATGCTGCCCTCCACGTCCTTCGCGTCGACATCGACATCGACTCGAACCCGCGAGTCGGGGAGCTCCTTTACGGTCGTCTCCATGGACGAGACCTTAGACACCACGAGACGCGAGCGGCTCGGTGCGTGGCTCTATACGGGCGCGCCCGGACGACTGGCCTCTTTTTCGATCGATCTCGGCCTTTCGCTGGCGGCGCTCGGGATCTACGGCGCGCGGCGCGCCTGGCAGCGGCTCAGCTCGATCCCTCGGTCTTGATGCGCTCCTCCAGCCGGGCGCCCTGCCCGGCGGCCGCGGCTCGAGCGGCGCGCGCATCGCTCAGGGGGACCCCCCGCGAGTCGGCGAGATCGAGGAGGCGCTGGCGCTCGGTGTCCTGCTGGGCCCACTGGAGGAAGAGCCAGACGAGCACCCCCAGGGTGACGAACCCGCCCTCCACCATCATGATCACGCCGGCGATGCTCTGGTCGGTGAGGGGAGCGATGTGCCAGCTCGCCTCGCCGGCGGCGTAGTGTGGGTAGAAGACGCTGTTCGACCACATGAACACGTTGGCGAGCACCGTGCCGATCAACCTGACGCCGATCAGGTAGCCGATCTTCGCCGGGATCTCGAACCACTTCGGCTTGGGCAGTGGACCCAGCAGGGGCATCCACATCAAGACGCCGAAACCGATGAAGCAGCTGTGCTGCAGGGCGTGGATGGCGCTGTGTTCCGTCGCCGCCTGGTAGAGCACCGGCACGTGCCAGATGAACAGGTCGGCGGCCCACAGGGGCAGCGCAACCAGCGGGTGGGCGAGGTGGCGCAGCCAGCCGAGCCACCGATTCGCGAGCAGAGGCTGGAGCAGAGGGCCGGTCAGGCCGAGCACGAGCAGCAACGGTCCGACGTCCCCCATCAGCAGGTGCTGGCCCATGTGCGCCAGGACGAGCTCGTCGTCGATCCGGCCCAGCGGCGAGACGAACGCGATGGCGATCAGGGCGAGGCCGGACGCGAAGCAGATCAACCTCCAGCTCGGGACCGGCCGGTTCTCCTGTGAGAGGTTGATGGCGCGCAGCGAGTAGGCCGTCGCGACCAGCGTCAGCACCGCGACCTGGAGGGGCTCGAAGACCGGACCGCCGACGTGGGCGAGATACATCGAGCTCAGACTAGAGCCAGTCGACTCTCCTGAAGAAGCTGACCAGCCCGACCACGAAGAGCGCCATCACCAGTAGGCAGAGCGGATAGCCGTAGCGCCAATGCAGCTCGGGCATGTGGTCGAAGTTCATGCCGTAGACCGAGGCGATGAAGGTGGGCACGGCGATGATCCCGGCGATCGCCGAGATCTTCTTGACCACCTCGTTCTGGTTGACGCTGACCAGGGCCAGGTTCGCCTGCAGCACGCTGGTCAGCAGCTCCCTCTGTGAGTTGACCTGCTCGTCAACACGCCGGGCGTGGTCGGCGACGTCGCGGAAGAAGCTGGTCAACTCATCTGCCACACGCTCGTTCGCCCCTGTCTCCAGCGCCGCGAGCGGATTCAGCAGCGGCCAGACCGCGCGGTGGAACTCGATCACCTCCCGCTTCAGGTTGTAGATGCGCTCCGTCGGCGCCGGCACATCGTCGTCGAAGACCTCCTTCTCGACCTCCTCAATGTCCTGCTCCATCGCGTCGACGACGGGGATGTAGTCGTCGACCACCTTGTCGAGCACGGCCCAGACTGCCGAGGCGGCGCCGAGCGCGACCAGGTCGGGGCGTTCCTCGAGCCGGCGGCGGGCGGACGCGAGCTCGCTGCCGGGGCCGTGCCTGACCGTGATCACATATCCGCGGCCCGCGAACATATGGACCTCGCCGAAGTGCACCTCCTCGCGGTCCTCGTGGTAGTGGGCGGTGCGCAGGACGATGAAAACATCCTGGTCGTAGTCCTCGATCTTCGGACGCTGGTGTGCGACCTGAGCGTCCTCGACCGCGAGCTCGTGCAGGCCGAACAGCTTCTGGAGGCGATCGAGGTCGCCCGGCTCCGGCTCGTGAAGACCGATCCAGACGAACTCGCCATCGGCGGCGTCGCGGGCGAACGCGGCCGCCTGCTCAGGCGTGAGCGCCCCGTCATGCTGGCGCGCGCCGTCCTTGTAATGGGCGCAATCGACGATCATCGTCCGGCTCCGGGTTCCTCATTCCCCTCCGGTGGCTCGCTTCCTGCGAGCGGCCATGCAGGCGGGGCAGCCTCAGACGTTCAATTGGGCGACCAGGCGCCCGGATTTCACTGCCGCGGCGAACTCGTCGTAGTCGCGCTGGTTCTGCTCCGCGTAGGCATCGGCGAACTCGCAGATCGCCCGGTCGAAGACCTCGCCGCGCCCGAGATACGTTGCGATCGCGATCCGATCGCCGGAGCGCGCATGCGCCCTCGCCAGGGTCCAGCCGCAGAGCTTCGCGTAGATGCGCATCGACTCCACGTCCATCCGCTCGAAGTCCACCGATCCCTTGCCGTCCCACAACTGACGCACGTAGAAGTCTCGTTGCCTCCCATCCACTCCCTCGAAGGAGAGCCAGCCCAGGAATTCGTCGCTGGCCGCCTGCGTGAGCCGCTGACCCTCCACCACTCGCCGGCCCTGGTTCTTGAAGCGGCTCGGGTGGCTGTAGGGCTCGAGCACCGAGCGCTCCGCCTGCTTCACCTGCAGAAAGAGCGGATCGGCTGCATCCCGCCCGATCAACAGGACGATCCAGGCGTCCGTGCCGACGCTCCCCACCCCGACCACCTTCCGCGCCGCGTGGACGTAGTGGTATTCCCTGGCCAGGTGATGGATGTCAGGATCGAGCGAGCGCCGGTAGAGGTCCATCAGCGCCTTCAGCCCCGCCTCGATCTCCGCCCCGCTCCGATCGACGATCTCCTCGATCGGCAGGATCAGGGGTGGGTCGCTGGCGATCCGGAGGCTGTCCCCCTCCTTTCGGGTGAGCTTGGCCAGTGCCCTCAGGCTGTTCTTGCTCTCGGCCTTGGCGACGGTCTTGTCGAACTGGTTCCCTCGCCGCTTGGACACTTGCGAGCGGAATTGCTCGATCGCGTCCACGTCGAGCCGCGAATACCAGACATCGAGGTCTCGCATGGCCGCGAGCCTCCTGATCTCCTGCCGGTACCCGGCGGCCGCGTCCCCGACCACCGCCCGGCTCTGAGCCGCCTTCAAGCCGAGGGCCCGCCCCCCGATGGCGAAGCTCGCGGCGAGCCGCTTCAGGTCCCATTCGAATGGTCCGGGCAGCGTCTCATCGAAGTCGTTGATGTCGAAGACGAGCCGGCGATCGGGGGCGAGGAAGACGCCGAAGTTGGAGAGGTGGGCATCGCCGCAGAGCTGGACCTCCAGGCCGGTGCGAGGGGTGGCGGCGAGATCGGCGGCCATCACGGCCGCGGCCCCGCGGTAGAACGAGAACGCCGAGGCGAGCATGCGGCCGTGGCGGATCGGCACCAGTTCCTGGAGGCGCGACTCATCCTGACCCTCGAGCGTGGCCACGGGATCGGGG
>JAWVFG010000179.1:0-11268 GCA_033856335.1 Solirubrobacterales bacterium | reverse complement strand
GAGATCAAGGAGTTCCTCGAGAACCCGAAGAAGTTCCAAGCGCTGGGCGCCCGGATCCCGAAGGGCGTCCTGCTCTACGGGCCGCCCGGGACCGGCAAGACGCTGCTCGCTCGCGCCGTCGCAGGTGAGGCCGGAGTTCCCTTCTTCTCGATCTCGGGCTCCGACTTCGTCGAGATGTTCGTCGGCGTCGGCGCCTCCCGCGTGCGCGACCTCTTCGAGCAGGCCAAGCAGAACTCCCCCTGCATCATCTTCATGGACGAGATCGACGCCGTCGGCCGTCACCGAGGCGCCGGGATGGGCGGCGGCCACGATGAGCGCGAGCAGACCCTCAACCAGCTCCTCGTCGAGATGGACGGCTTCGAGATGAAGGACAACATCATCCTGATCGCCGCCACCAACCGCCCCGACATCCTCGACCCCGCGCTGCTGCGGCCGGGCCGCTTCGACCGGCAGATCGTCGTCGACCGTCCCGACCGCAAGGGCCGCAAGCACATCCTCGAGGTCCACACTCGCGGCAAGCCCCTCGCCCAGAACATCGACCTGGACACTCTCGCCGGGCAGACGCCGGGGTTCACCGGCGCCGACCTCGCCAACCTGATCAACGAGGCGGCTCTGCTCACCGCGCGCTCGAGCAAGCGCGAGATCACGATGCTCGAGCTCGAGGAGGGGATCATGCGGGTGATCGCCGGCCCGGAGAAGAAGAGCCGGGTGATGTCCGAGAAGGAGCGACTCATCACCGCCTACCACGAGCTCGGCCACGCGATCGTCGGCCACCTGCTCCCCAACTCGGACCCGGTCCACAAGGTCTCCATCATCAGCCGCGGGCAAGCCCTCGGCTACACGATCTCGCTTCCGACCGAGGACAAGTTCCTGACGACGCGCGCCGAGTTGAACGACACGATGGCGATGACCCTTGGCGGCCGCGCCGCCGAGGAGATCGTCTTCGGGGAGATCACCACCGGCGCCTCCAACGACCTCGAGAAGGTGACCGAGACCGCCAAGCAGATGGTGATGCGCTTCGGCATGTCCGAGCGCCTCGGCCCGCGTGTCTTCGGCCATGACCGCTCGCAGCCTTTCCTGGGCCGCGAGTTCTCCGCCGAGCCCGACTACTCGGACGAGGTCGCCCGCGAGATCGATGACGAGGTCCGCAGGATGGTGGAGGACGCGCACCAGACTTCGAAGGACATCCTCTCCGAGCACCGCGAGCAGCTCGACACGATCTCCCGGATTTTGCTCGCGCGCGAGACGATCGAGGCAGACGAGTTCATGGCCCTGCTCGAGGGCAAGCCCGAGGATGAGGTCTTCACCGACGAGGAGGAGGCCAAGCCGCCCGAGGCTCCGGCCGTCGAGGAGAAGGGGACCGCCCGCGAGGGCGCGCGCCCGCGCCCGCGGCCACGTCCCGGTCTTGCGGGTGGCGGCGCGGCTGAGATGCGCGCCGACGACAACTAAGCCTGCAGGGACCGACCGCTAGGCGCGCGGGGCCTGACGCCGTGGGCCCCCCATCCTGCGGGCACCGGCGCTGTCCTCGGATGGGGCCCCCCACGGCGCCACCCGCGCGAGTAGCGGTGGCGATACTTCGGCAATGCGTCTCGTCGCGATAGCTCTGGTGCTCGCCGCCTTCATTGCCGGTGTTCTGCCGGCCGTGCTCGTTACAGGGTGTGGGGGCGGGTCTGGCGCCAGCCAGAGCGATCGCGATAAGGCAATCGCCGCCGCGAAGTTCCTCGTTGCCGGGCGGGCGAACCGCGATCTCAGCGGTGGGCCATGTCTCTCCGAGAGCCTGCCGGGGCTGTCGGACTGGGCGGTTGACGTCGCGCACGACCCGCGCCAGGCCGTTGACGAAGTGCCCACCAACCAGTGCGCGAGCGTTCGTGCCGGCCAGGTTCATCACTTCGTCGAGCTGACCCCCGGCGGGCAGTTGATCCGGGCTCAGTAGGGGGCGACTTGGAGCGGGCGAAGATCATGGGGATCGTCAATGTGACCCCCGACTCGTTTTCGGACGGCGGTGAGTTCCTGGATCCTGAGCGCGCCATCGCACATGGACGGGAGCTCGCCGGCGAAGGGGCTGATCTGCTGGACATCGGGGGCGAGTCGACGCGTCCGGGGGCCGACGCGGTGGCCGGGGAGGAGGAGCTGCGGCGGGTCACCCCCGTCGTCGAGGCGTTGGCCCGCGACGGCGCGAGGGTCTCGATCGATACTTCCAAGGTCGCGGTCGCCGAGGCGGCCCTGGACGCCGGAGCCGTGATGGTCAACGACGTCACCGCGCTTCGGGGCGAACCCGAGCTCGCGGGGCTCTGCTCCGAGCGAGGCTGCGAGCTCGTGCTCATGCACATGCTCGGCGACCCCCGGACCATGCAGGAGAACCCTGCCTACGACGACGTGGTCGACGACGTCAAGGCCTTTCTCGCCGAGCGCATCGAGTTTGCGACGTTCGAGGGGATCGACGAGGACCGGATCTGGATCGATCCCGGGATCGGCTTCGGCAAGACCGTCGAGCACAACCTGGAGCTCCACCGCCGGCTCGGGGAGCTCGCGGAGCTCGGCAGGCCGATCGCATTCGGCTCGTCGCGCAAGAGCTTCATCGGAAAGCTGACCGGGGCCGCCGTCGACCGGCGCCTCGGCGGCTCGATCGCCTCGAACGTGATCGCCTACGCGAACGGCGCCCGGATGCTGAGGGTCCATGAGGTCGGGCCGATGCGCCAGGCGCTGACCGTCGCAGGCGCGATCCTCGATCCCAGCGTCAGCTGGTCAGGAACTCCCGAATCAGCGAATTGACGGCATCCGGCCGCTCGTATGGCACCCAGTGGCCTGCTCCAGGGACGATCTCCACGCGCAGCTGAGGTACCCACTCGCCCAGCCCCCTCGTCAGTGAGGGAAGAAGCGCCGCGTCGTTCGCTCCCCAGATCACCTGGGTGGGAACCCTCACGGTCTGGGAGGTGATCTTGCTCGCGTACTCCTCTGGGACCCCGCCGGCTGCGACCTGCTCGCCCATGCGGGCGGCCCGGTAGTAGTTGAGGCCGCCGCGGAGAGCGCCCGGCTGCCCCCAGGCCTCGTGGTAGACGGCCCGCTCGGTGTCTGAGAGGTTCGCACCCCGGCCTCCGATCCGGAGCAGCAGGTTGTCCATCAGGGAGAAGTCGTTGGCGGAGAGCATCTCCTCCGGCCCGGGCGAGGGCTTCGAGAACTCGAGCATGTAGTTGACGGCGTCTCGCTGCTTGGGGCTCTCGCGGAGATCCCGGTTCCAGGTGAACGGCGGGGGTCCATCGATGATCACCAGGCGTTCCAGCAGCTCGGGGTACTTGAGGGCGAAGGCCCACGAGACGATCCCGCCCCAGTCGTGCCCCACCAGCGTCAGCGGGGCCAATCCGAGCGTCTCGACCAGCTCACGGATGTCGGCGAGCAGGTGTCGCATCCGATAGGCCTCGACTTCCTCCGGCCGGCAGGACAGGTTGTACCCCCGCATGTCGGGCGCGTAGACCACGTGGTCGTTGCCGAAGTCGGCCAGCTGGTGCCGCCACAGGAACCAGAACTGCGGGAAGCCGTGCAGGAAGAGGATCGGCTTGCCCTGACCGCGGGTGACGTAGTGCATCCGGCACTGATCGAGGTCGGCGAAGCGATGGGAGACCTCGGCGGCGGATTCCCCGTCCCCGACAATCGTCGTCTGCGGCGACGCGTTCACCGCCACAGTCGTACACCAAACGGGTCGCGCTGTAATTTGGGGTCATGGATGACGGAGCCCCACAGCCTTCGGTCGAGGTCGAGATCCGCGGCCTCTCCATATACACGCACCACGGGGTCACCGACGCCGAGCAGGACGTCGGCCAGCGAATGGACTTCGATCTCACCTTCGACGTCCCGGAATGCGATGCCGTGCTCACCGACCGGATCGAGGACACGGTCGACTATTCGGAGGTCTGCGACATCGTCGCCCTGGCCGCCACCGAGAAGAGCTACCGGACCCTCGAGCGCCTCTGCCAGGTGGTGGCGGGGCGGCTGATGGAGCGATTCGACTGCGAATCGGTTCGTGTGCGGGCGGCCAAGCCCGAGCCGCCGCTTCCGTACCAGGTGCAGGAGGCCGGGGTGGAGGTCACTCTGGAACGATCGCTGGACCGGGAGTCCGACGACGAGGAGGGCGTCTAGATGCGAGGGCGCGCGCCAGCGCGACCCGTTCAATGAGGGAGCGGGTCGGCTACCTGGGCCTCGGGTCCAACGTCGGGGATCGGGATTCGCACCTGGCCAAGGCGATCGAGGACCTGCGGACCCACGGCGTGGCGGTGGACACCGCCTCGTCCCTCTACGAGACGGAGCCTGTCGGGGAGATCGTCGACCAGCCGGACTTCCTCAACGCCGCCGTCAGGGTGAGGACGGCGCAGAGCCCCGAGGGATTGCTCGACGTCTGCAAGGCGATCGAGACTGACCACGGGCGCGTACCCGGTGGCCCTCGCCACGGTCCCCGGCCGATCGACATCGACCTGCTGCTCCTCGGGGACATCGAGATGGCGACCGAGAGGCTGACGCTTCCGCATCCCGAGGTCACCTCGAGGCGCTTCGTCCTGGCGCCCCTGCTCGAGCTCGATCCGGAGCTTCGCCTGCCCGATGGCACGGAGCTGCGCGCCGCGCTGGAGGGGCTGGGAACCGGGCAGAGCGTCAAACGGGTCGGCCGGCCGCCCGGCTAGGCGTTGGTCAGGCCCGCAGGCCCTCGAGCCATTCGGCGGGGAAGATCGGAGGCGTTCGCCCCGGAAATTCGGGGATCAGCCGCGTGGCGAGCCGGCCTGCCGGCCGGGGCTCGATCGCGGGCCGCAGGTCGTCGAATGTCATCGCCAGCCTGACGCTCGGTGCGATCTGGTAGTCGGCCGCGTTCGGCTCGTCTCCACCCATCACGCCGTCCGCAATCCACCGGTCGATCCGGTCGAGGTCGGCCGGCAGCGAGGCGAGGTCGGAGCTCACGTTTTCGTCGGTGGACTCGTTGAGCCGCGCCGCGATCGCGACGAGCGGCCCTCCCGTCTTGACGGCGAGCCCGACCGGAATCCCAAGGCGTGCGCCCTCGGAGTAGCTCGCCAATGGGGTGCGGTCGCGCTTGAACGCCCACCAGCTGAGCTGTCGCGGCTTCTGCTGGAACTCGTCGCCCCACGCCTCCGCCTCCTCCACCTTGACCCTCTGGTCCGGGTCCGAGGGAAACAGCGGTGGGTCGGGTTGGATGCGATCGAGCTCCCTGGCGATCTCCCGAGACCCCTGAACCCGGGAGCCGTCGAGCTTCAGGGCCGGCACGGTGTTTCCGGGGAACCGCATTGTCCGCAGGACGCCCTTCGAGATCACCGGCATCAGGTCGACCCGCTTGAACGGGATCCCCTTGCGATCGAGCATCAGCATCGCGCTCCGCGAAGGATGCGATCCAGGGATCACGTAGAGCTTTGCCTCCCTCATGTGCAGCCCATCCTACGGCGGCCTGGATAATCCCGCGCATGCTGCTTGCGGTCGACGTCGGCAACACGCAGACGCACATCGGGGCCTTCGATGGGCGGGAGCTGGTGCGCGATTGGCGCCTGAGCACCGCCCCGGGAGCCACAGCCGACGAGCTGGCGGCGACCATCTCCCACCTGCTCGCGCTCGATGGGCTGAGCTTCGGCTCGCTGGATGGGCTGATCGTCTCCACGGTGGTCCCCCAGCTCGGCCCCGAGTACGAGGCCCTCAGCGAGCGTCACATGGGCAAGCCGTGCATGCTCGTCGGCCCCAGCTTGAAGACGGGCATGCCGATCCTGGTCGACAACCCGCACGAGCTGGGCGCCGACCGGCTCGTCAACGCCGTCGCCGCTCACGCCAAGGTGCAGGGTGCCTGCGTGGCCGTGGACTTCGGCACCTCGACGAACTTCGACGTGGTCTCGGGCGCCGGCGAGTATCTCGGCGGCGTGATCGGGCCAGGCGTCGAGATCTCGATGGAGGCGCTCACCTCCCGCACGGCGAAGCTCCCGCGGATCGACCTCTCGGCCCCCGAGGGCCCGATCGGCAAGCACACGCAGGCCGCGATCCAGGCGGGCTTCGCCTACGGCTTCGCGGGCCTCGTCGATGGGATCGACCGCCGGCTCTCCGCCGCGCTGGGCGAGAAGGCGACCTTCATCGCCACGGGAGGCCTGGCCCGGATGATCGCCCCCCACTGCGAGACGATCGACGAGGTCGACCCGCTGCTCACGCTGAGCGGCCTCAGGCTGATCTATGAGCTGAACATCTAGCTTCCCTCGGCGCCCTCTCCGGCTGCTACTCATTGGGTGATGCAGCCCCCGCTCACAGCCTCGTTTCGCATCGGCGACGTGGAGATCGCGAACCGCGTGCTGCTCGCTCCCCTGGCCGGGATCGGGAACTGGTTCGTCCGGCTGCAGGCCCGGCGCCACGGAGCCGGCCTCGCGGTATCCGAGATGGTCTCGAGCTTCGGGCTCCACTACCGGAACGAGCGCACGCTCCAGGAGCTTCTGCGGCTCCATCCCGACGAGCATCCCGTCTCCATTCAGCTCTTCGGCCAGGACCCGGACGTGATGCGCTCGGCGGCGGAGATCGTCGCCGAAGCGGGGGCGGACCTGATCGACATCAACATGGGCTGCCCGGTCAAGAAGGTCTGCAAGACCGGCGCGGGGGCGGCCCTGCTCGCCGACCCGGATCTGGCGATTCGGATCGCCACGGCGGCGCGGGAGGGCGGCGGGCTGCCGGTGACCGTCAAGGTCCGATCCGGACTCGCGCGCGGCGGTCGCGAGGGCTTTGAGCTGGCGCTGCGTCTCGCGGAGGAGGCCGGCGTCTCAGCAGTTGGGTTCCACCCGCGCTCCGCGGCGATCCAGCACAAGGGGACGCCCGATTACGCGCTGGCCCGCGAGCTCGTCGATCGGATCTCGATCCCAGTCGTAATCTCGGGTGGCCTCGACAGCGCTGAGGCGGCGCGCCACGCCTACAGCGCTTCGGGCGCGGACGCCGTGATGGTGGCCCGCGGCTCGCTCGGCAATCCCTGGATCTTCGAAGAGCTGACGGGCGACCGCATCGCTCCGCCGGAACGCGACGAGGTGATCGCCGAGATGCTCTGGGTGATGGACCGGGCCGAGGAGCACCTGGGGCCGGTGCGCGCGGCTCGATACCTCCGCAAGTTCTACCCCTGGTATCTCGAGCGATTCGATGCCGACAGGGCGACGACCGCCGCATTTCAAGAGAGCGACGACCTCGACCAGGCGCGATCGATGGCACTCGAGCTCTCCCCTCCCGCGGCCGCGGTCGCGTGAGGCGGCGATGCAGCTGAACGCCCGAGTTGGCGCTTGGCGTGATCGCGGGAGGGACGAGGAGTTCCGCGGTCGCCGTGTCCACGTCTTCGGGCGCGACGGCCACGGGCCGCTCCTGCTCCTACTCCACGGCTTTCCCTCCAGCTCCTACGACTGGCGGCTGCTGCTCGACCGCGAGACCGAGCACGCGGTCCTCGCTCCGGACTTCCTGGGGTTCGGGCTCTCGGAGAAGCCGCGCGACCACGAGTACACGCTCCACTGGCAGGCGGACCTGGTCGAGGAGCTGATTCGCCGGAACGGGGATGGCGATCCAGTCTTTCTCGTCGCCCATGACATGGGGACCTCGGTCGCAACCGAGCTGATGGCGCGCGACATCGAGGGCGCCCTGGAGATGAACCTCACCGGCGCCCTCCTGCTCAACGGCTCGATGGTGCAGGGGGCCGCGAGCCCCACGCTCGGGCAGCGGATCCTGCGGAGCCCGCTCGGCCCGCTCATGTCGCGCTTTTCCAGCGAGCGCTTCTTCCGCCAGCAGTTCGGATCGATCTTCTCCCTCGCCCACCCGCTGACCGAGGAGGAGGCAGGCGATCAGTGGGCACTGATCTGCGCGGGAGGCGGCCGGACCATCAACCACAAGACGATCCGCTACATGAAGGAGCGCTTCCGCTACGCGGAGCGCTGGCACGGCGCGCTCCGGGACTGGGACCGACCACTTTCCCTCGCCTGGGGGATGCTCGATCCCGTCGCCACCGAGAACGTTCTCGACGCGGTGCTGGAGTTGCGTCCGCATGCGACCCTCAGCCGCTTCGAGGATCTGGGCCACTACCCGCAGATCGAGGATCCCGAGCGCGTCGCGGAGGCCCTGCAAGCAGCCGTGGGGGCCTGACCGAGACCCTCGACCACCTTCAGGGGCGGCGCTATACTTTCGCGCTTCGCCCGGACCGTCGTGGTTTCGAACCCCGTCGGTGCGGGCTCATTTTTCGGCGTATAGCAGGGGTTTGTGCGCCGGGCAAATCCACGCAAAAGAAGGAGTCGAGGAGAGTTGGCGCGCGAGACACTGATCACCCCAGAGGGGCTCGAGAAGCTCAAGGAGGAGCTTGAGTACCTGGAGAACGCCAAGCGCCGCGAGGTCGCGGACCGCATCAAGCAGGCGCGGGAGTTCGGGGATATCGCTGAGAACTCCGAGTACGACGACGCCAAGAACGAGCAGGCGATGCTGGAGCAGCGGATCGCCTCGCTCCAGGACAGGCTGCGCAGGGCCGCCGTCATCGACAAGAAAGCGGTCGACACCGAGACGGTCGGCGTCGGCGTAGTCGTCCACGTCAAGGACCAGAAGTCGGGCAAGTCGCAGAAGTTCCAGATCGTCGGCTCGGCCGAGGCCGACCCGATCGAGCACAAGCTGTCCAACGAGTCGCCGATCGGCAAGGCGCTGGTGGGGAGCAAGAAGAACGAGGTCGTGACCGTGGAGACGCCGCGCGGCCCCAAGAAGAAGTTCAAGGTCACGAAGATCGAAGCTGCGTAGGGGTTGCCAGGCCGCTCCACCTTGGAGCGGAGGGCGAAGCCCGTAGCGACTTGTGTGGGGCGGCCGCCTGCAGCCCCGACTGATGGCGAAGCGGTGCCGCGAATAGGCTGAGGTCGATGTCTGAGGATCCACAGTCGTCAGAGCTGGTCGCCGATCGGCGGGCGAAGCTGGAGCGCCTGCGCGCGGCGGGCATCGAGCCGTTCCCACACGGCTTCCCGGATCGCACCGAGATCGCCGCGGTCCGCGAATCCCACGAGGGGCTCGAGGCGGGTGAGGAGACCGGCGATCGCTATCGCGTCGCCGGCCGGCTCACGGCGCGGCGAGGTCACGGCAAAGCCTCCTTCCTCGACCTGAAGGACGGCACCGGCGAGATCCAGGTCCAGGCGAGGGTCGACGAGCTGGGCGAGGCCTACGAGGGACTTCTCTCACTGGACATCGGCGACATCGTCGGCATAGAGGGAATCGTCTTCGCATCGAAGCGCGGCGAGCTGTCGATCAGAGCCGATGCCTGGGAGCTCCTCTCCAAGAGCCTGCGGCCGCCACCGGAGAAGTTCCACGGGCTCGAGGACGTCGAGACCCGGTACCGGCGGCGCGAGCTCGATCTGATGGCGAACGAGGAGACCCGCGAGCTCTTCCTGAAGCGGGCCCGGACGATCGCCGCGGTACGCCGCTGGTTCGACTCCCGTGACTTCGTCGAGGTAGAGACGCCGGTGCTCCAGCCCCTATATGGAGGGGCGCTCGCCCGGCCCTTCATCACGCACCACAACGCGCTCGATCGCGACCTCTACCTGCGGATCGCAACGGAGCTCTACCTGAAGCGCCTGGTGGTGGGCGGCATCGAGAGGGTCTACGAGCTGGGCAAGGACTTCCGCAACGAGGGGATCTCCCACAAGCACAACCCCGAGTTCACGATGCTCGAGTGGTACGAGGCATACGCCGACTACAACGACACGGCCACCGAGCTCGAGGGGTTGGTCTCGGCGGTCGCACAGGAGGTCCTCGGCACGACCAAGGTGGAACGCGAAGGGGAGACGATCGACCTCGCTCCGCCCTGGCGCCGTCTGACCCTGCGTGAGGCGATCAAGGAGCAGACCGGGATCGACGTGCTCGAGCACCCCTCGCGCGAGCAGCTCGCCGAGGCGATGGGGACGGAGCCGGATCCCGGCGAGGGATGGGGAAAGCTCGTCGACGGGCTGCTCTCGAAGCAGGTTGAGCCGACCCTGATCCAGCCGACCTTCATCGTCGATTACCCGGTCGAGCTCTCGCCCTTTGCCAAGCGGCATCGCAGCGAGGAGGGTCTGGTGGAGCGCTGGGAGGCGTTCGTCGGCGGCATCGAGATCTCCAACTCCTTCACGGAGCTGAACGATCCGGACGAGCAGCGCCGCCGCTTCGAGGCCCAGGCCGAGGAGACGGCCAGGGGCGACGAGGAGACCCAGCCATACGACGAGGTCTTCGTGGAGGCGCTGGAGCAGGGCATGCCGCCGACCGGGGGAGCCGGGCTCGGAATCGACAGGCTGGTGATGATCCTGACCGGGGCCAAGAGCTTGCGAGAGGTCGTGCTCTTCCCCGCGATGCGGGACTAGCCGGCGGGGGCCTTCGCCTCGGGATCGGCATCGGATGACTCCGTCTCTGCCGTGGGCCCGTCCTCGGACCCGGACAGCCGCCGGATCAGGAGGTAGCCGCCGATGAAGGGCAGCGAGATCAGCGCCAGCGCGGCGATCATGGCCGGCCAGGCGATCACCACTCCGAGGCCTTCCCTAGCGCCCCTGTCGCTGGTCACGTAGATCGCCCAGCCGATCCAGGCGAGCAGAAGGATCGCCGCTGTGGCTATCGCCACCAACGCCCATGGATTCGAGCGCACACGATGGACGAACCCATCGCCGCCGGTTGCCCCTCGCGGCTGGTCGAGCGCTCCCACGAGCCGCAAGCTACCGATCCAGGTGTTCTGGAGGGAACTGATCATTTCCGCACCTTGCAGGGAGTTCGGTTGCCACGCCTGGAAGCTGCCTGGCCGAGGAACCCCCGTGGCTATACTTTGGCTTCGCCGTCCCCGACAGAACCGGAGGTCAAATCAAGGAATCGGCCGCCAGGAGCCGATACGGATTGGGCCCCCGGGGAGTACGCGTTCCCCTGAACCTCCCGACTTGACTTAACGGACAGCCAACCAGACGACCGCAACTGGACACAACCGGATCGATTGATAGACCAGAGAGCGACTGACTGAATGTTCGAGCGATTCACAGAGAGAGCCCGCCAGGTAGTCGTCCTCGCCCAGGAGGAGGCGCGGACTCTCAAGCACAACTACATCGGCACCGAGCACATCCTGCTCGGCCTGCTCCGCGAGGAGGAGGGCCTGGCTGCGCGGGTGCTCGAGTCACTCGACATCACCGTCGAGCGCGTGCGCTCGCAGGTCGTCCGGATCGTCGGCTCCGGCGAGGAGGTCACCGCCGGCCAGATCCCGTTCACGCCGCGCGCCAAGAAGGTGCTGGAGCTGGCGCTGCG
>JAWVFG010000178.1:0-14969 GCA_033856335.1 Solirubrobacterales bacterium | reverse complement strand
CATCGGCGACACCCTTCAGCTCAGCGCGCTCAGCGCCCCCTCGGGCGTCGCGTTTGCCGCGGAGGACCTGGAGGAGGTCACCATCGCGACGCTCTCGCCGCCGCGCGTCGAGGAGGAGCCCGAGCCCGAGCTCGAGGAAGAGGCCGAGCTCGTCGGCGAGGGCGAGGAGGTCCCGGAGGGCGAAGAGGCCGCCGAGGGCGAGGATGCGGGCGAGGGCGAGGCCGCCGAGGGGGAGAGCGGCGGCGGCGACCAATCCGGCGGGGAGTAGTCGCTGTCTCTCTTTCGCCGCCGGTCGCGGCGCGACTCGCGGGCTGACGCTCTGATCGTCGGTCTCGGAAACCCAGGGGATCGGTACTCCGGCACCAGGCACAACCTCGGCTTCGAGGTGGCCTCCGAGCTTTCTCGCCGCTGGGAGCTGCCCAAGCTCCGCAAGCGCTACGGCGGGCTGATCGCCGACGGACGCACAGGCCCGGGCGGCCCGCGCGTGGCCATCCTCCTGCCCCAGACCTTCATGAACGAGTCTGGCTCGGCGGTCGGGCCGGCGCGCGGCGAGCTCGGCGTGCCGCTCGACCATGTGATCGCGATCCACGACGAGATCGACCTTCCCTTCGGGGAGGTGCGCACCAAGCTGGGCGGCGGGGTGGCCGGCCACAACGGGCTGAAGAGCCTCAACCAGGGGCTCGGGGGCAAGGACTTCTGGCGAGTGCGGGGCGGGGTGGGCCGACCCGACAGCACCGATCCCGAGGTCGTCTCGGCCTACGTGCTCTCCCGCTTCCGTGAGCCGACCGAGGAGGTACAGCTGCTCATACACGAGACCGCCGACGAGGCCGAACGTCTGGTGGAGCAAATCGCCGGCGCCGAGTCCGAGGCGGACGGGGACGTCGACTGATGCCTCTGACGAGCTACAGCGTCGACGAGAAGCAGGTTGCGCTGCTGCGCCTGGAGCGGGAGAAGGCGCGAAACGCGCTCAACACGGAGATGCTCGAGGAGCTCCTGACCCACCTCGACAGGGCCAAGGGGGACACCGAGGCACGCGTCCTGGTGATCTCCTCCAATGACCACCTGGGACTGTCGGCCGGCGCCGACGTCCGTGAGGAGCTGGACGAGAAGGGAAGGGTCCGCCGCATGGAGCTCTTCGCCCAGCTCTACGACGAGCTCACCGCGTTCCCAAAGCCGACCGTGGCCGCATGCCACGGGGCGGTTGTCGGCGGCGGCGCCGAGATTGCGGTCGCCTGCGATCTGCGGGTCGGGGGATCGAACCTGAGGATGCGCTTCCCCGGCGCGGAGCTTGGCGTCCCTGTCGGCCCTGCGCGCCTGGTCACCCTCTGCGGACTGGCCGCCGCCAAGTACGTCCTGCTCACCTCGCGCAACATCAGCGCCGACGAGGCGCTTCGCATGGGCCTGGTCCATCGCGTGGCCCCGGCGGCCGCCACCGAGGGCGCCGCCCTCGAGCTCGCCGCGGAGGTCTCGGCCCACCCGCCCGAGGCGGTCGCGCGCCTGAAAAGGATGCTCCACCGCTGGGATGGCGTGGTGGAGCGCTCGGCCGATGAAGGTCGCGGCCAGGTGGAGTGGCAGCGCAGCGGCCCCGGGCTGCCCTTCCGGGACCGCGGCTAGCGGCTGCGGCCCCACCCCTCGAGGCGCTCGATGACGTCGAGCAGGAATGCGGAGGCGGCGGCGCCGTCCAGGGCGCGATGGTCGAAACCGACCGACAGCATGCCTACCGGGCGCGCCACGATCTCGCCTTCGCGGACGACGGGGCGCTCGGCGACTCGATGGACGCCCAGGATCCCGACCTGCGGCGTGTTCAGGAGCGGGGTCGCGAACAGTCCTCCGAGTCGCCTGGCGTCCGTGATCGTGAAGGTTCCGCCCCGCAGGTCCTCCGGGCCGAGAGTCCCGGCGCGTGCGGCCTCGACCAGCCGCTCGACCTCGGAGGCCAGCTCCGGTGCCGGACAGAGGGTGGCGTTGCGCACCACGGGCACGACGAGTCCGTGGGCGCCCTGCACCGCGTAGCCCAGGTCGCAGGGCTCGTGCCGGACCAGTTCGCCATCCTCCAGGGTCGCGTTCAGCTCGGGATGGTCGACGAGTGAGCCCGCGGTCGCCGCGATGATCGCTGCGGCTCGGACGTAGGGCGTCGGGGCGTCAGCGAGTGCCGAGAAGTCGCACTCCTCCACCACCGTCACCGTGGGAACGGCCGCCGCGTCGGACATGTGTGAGGCGATCTCGCGGCGAACCCCACGCAGGGGCACACGCTCGCCGGCCTCCCGCCGCTCCTCGAGGCCGCCCGCGTCCTGCGCCGCCGCGCGGACGTCTTCCTCCGTGACGGTCCCGCCGCCCGGCCGCAACACCGCCAGATCGACGCCCAGCTCGGACGCAAGCGCCCGAACGCGGGGCAGCGCCCGCGGGCCGTGCCCCTTCCCGTCCCGCTCGGCGGCGATCTCGGCAAGCACGTCTCCCACCGATGCCCGCGACCCCTCGGCAACGAGGAGCCCGGTGATCGTCCCGGCGACCGGGGAGGGGATCTGGACCACCGCCTTGTCGGTCTCGACCTCGACGAGGGACTGGTCCCGGGAGACCGAGTCGCCCTCTCCGACCAGCCATCTGACGACCTCGGCGCCGGTGAGACCCTCTCCCAGATCCGGGAGGCGGATCAGATGCGGATCGCTCAGAAGCGCAGGACCTCCTCGAGCGCGGCGACCACGCGGTCCGTGCTCGGGATGTAGTGGTCCTCGAGCGACCAGTACGGAAAGGGGACGTCGTAGCCGGTGACGCGGCGCACCGGCGCGCGGAGGTCGAGGATCCCCCGCTCCGCCAGGAGCGCGGCGACCTCGGCGCCGAAGCCGGCCGTCCGCGGCGCCTCGTGGACGATCACCGCCCGCCCGGTCTTCGCGACCGAGTCGAGCACCGAGTCCTCGTCCAGGGGGGTGAGGGTGCGCAGATCGAGGACCTCGACCTCGGCCTCGCCGCGCTCCGCGAGGCGCTCGGCGGCGGCGGTCGCAACGGGGAGCATTGCGCCGTAGGAGATCAGCGTCGCGTCGGTGCCGTGGCGGGCCACGACCGCGTGCCCGAGTTCGACAAAGTGCTCGCCGTCCGGCACCGTCTCGGCGGAGGCGCGGTAGAGGGCCTTCGGCTCCAGCACGACGACGGGGTCCGGGTCGCGGACGGCGGCGGCGATCAGTCCCTTCGCGTCGGCCGGCGTGGAGGGCATCGCCACCTTTATCCCGGGGGCATGTGCGTAATAGGCCTCTGGGGAGTCTTCGTGCAGCTCGGGTGCCCTGACCCCTCCTCCATGGGGCATGCGGATCACGATCGGCATCTCGATCGCCCCGCCGCTGCGCCAGCGGTAGCGGCTGACGTGGCTCAGGATCTGGTCCAGCGCGGGATAGCTGAACGCCTCGTACTGCATCTCGCAGACGGGGCGCCACCCCGCCAGCGCCAGGCCGATCGCCGTCCCGACGATCCCCGCCTCGGCGAGCGGGGTGTCGACGCAACGGTCCGGCCCGAACTCCTCCAGCAGGCCCTCGGTCGCCCGGAACACTCCGCCGAACCTTGCGACGTCCTCGCCGAGCACCATCACGGACTCGTCCCGCGCCATCTCCTGGCGCAGTCCCTCGTTCACCGCCTGTACGAGCGTCATCACCGCCACGTCAGGACTCCAGGGCGGAGTCGCGATCCCGGCGGAGCGCCCGCGGGGGCAGGGCGTAGGTCGTGTCGAAGACCTGGCGCGGGTCGGGGTCCGGCAGGGCCTCCGCCGCCTCGATCCCGGCCTCCATCTCGGCCTGGGCCTCGTCGCGGATCTCGCCGATCGCCCGCTCGTCGAGCACGCCGAGCTGGCGGAGCCGGTTTTCGAACCGCCCGAGGCACTCCCGCTCTCGCGCGGCGCCGAGCTGTGCCGGATCCATGTAGCGGCCCGGATCGTCGGCCGTGGCGTGGGGGGCGCCCCTGAACGTCACCGCCTCGATGAACTGCGGCCCCTCGCCGGCACGCGCTCGTGCCGCCGCCTCTGCGACCGCGTCGCGCACCGTGAGGGCGTCCGCGCCGTCGACACGCGAGCCCTCCATCCCGTAGCCGGCCGCCTTGTCGACGAGGCGCTCGGCTCCAGATTGCTCCGCCGTCGGGGTCGAGATAGCCCACGAGTTGTTGTTGCAGAGGAAGACCGCCGGGACCCGTTTCGCGGAGGCGAACGTCATCCCCTCGTGGAAGGCGCCGGTGGAGGTCGCGCCGTCGCCGAAGATCGCGAGCACGCAGGTCCGCTCGCCCCGGAGCTTGAGGCCCCAGGCCATCCCCGCTGCGTGGGGCACATGACTGCCCACCGGGACGGCGATTGACCCGATCCGCCACTCGCGTGGGTTCCACCAGCCGTCCGGGTGGCCCCGCCACCAGGAGAGCACCGTCGAGGCGGGCATGCCCCGGAGCAGGCCCACGGCCGACTCGCGGTAGGAGGGAAAGATCCAGTCGTCGGCCCCGAGCGCGTGGATGGCGCCCGCCTGAAGCGCCTCGTGGCCCCAGAAGATCGCGTAGGTGCCGATCCGACCTTGGCGGTGATAGACGACCGAGCGGTCGTCGTAGGTGCGCAGGCGCACCATGTCGCGATAGAGGGCGATCAGCTCGGCCGGCGGGCCCGGGACCCCCTGCCTGGCCGGAACCGGCTCGTTGGCTATCGCTTTGGGATCCACTCGGAAGGTGCCCGCCTCGGGGACCCCGATCGTACTCGCGATTCAGGGTGCGATCGCAGGCGTGAAAAGGTACCGTGAGCCCGGTGCCGCCGTCAGCCTGAGCCGGAGGGAGTCGTGAGCGTGATCCACAGTCCACTCGCAGGGGTCACCCCGTTGCGCGATCACACCGTCCTCTACGACGAGCTGACTGAGGGCCGTACGACCCGCCTCCGGGTAGAGGAGTTGCTCGAGCGGGCGGCCGCGACCCATCCTGGCCTGGTGCCGGGCCCTGATCAGATCGCGGCCGAGCGCCGACGAGAGCTGCGCGAGCAGGAGGGGGTTGAGTTCGCCCAGGGTCAACTGCTGGCCGCGTGGCTCGCACATTCCGGCGTCGGGACGCATCTCATCGAGTCGATGCTGCGGCCCACGCGGGAAGCGATCGACGTCCTGCCTCGGTATCTGAGCGAGGGCCGCGTCGACCTCGGTGCGGCCAGAGTCGAGCGGCAGGGGAACCTCGGCATGGTCACGCTGACCCGCCCCGAGCGGCTGAACGCCGAGAACGACGAGACGACGGCCGCGCTCGAGACCGCCGTCGATCTGGTCTTGCTCGACCCGGGCTCGGAGGCCGGCGTCCTGCGCGGCGGCATGGTGGAACACCCACGCTACCGTGGCCGCCGCGTCTTCAGCGCCGGGCTCGATCTCTCCGAGCTCTACGCCGGAGCGCTCTCCTATCTCTTCTTCATCGTCCGAGAGCTCGGCTTTGTAGCCAAGATGCTGCGGGGCATGGCGGCGCCGGACGCCGGCGAGGTCGCCGAGCCCACCGCCTCCCCCGTGCCGGGCGAGGAATGGCTCGAGGTGCCCTGGCTCGCGGGCGTCGAGACCTTCGCCATCGGCGGCGGCGCTCAGCTGCTGCTCGTGATGGACCGGGTGGTCGCCGAGCGGGATGCGGGGCTCAGCCTCCCGGCCAGCCGCGAGGGGATCATCCCCGGAGCGGCCGCGCTGCGACTGCCGCGGTTTACCGGGCTCGCGGTGGCGCGCCGGTCGATCATGTTCGACGAGCAATGGCCGGCCGACAGCACCGAGGGGCGCCTCCTGGTCGATGAGGTGGTCGAGCCGCAGGAGGTCGGCGATGCGATCGCAGCGGCCGCCGAGCAGCTCCTCGAAATGGGCCCCGTCAGCGTGCTCGCCAACCGCCGTGCGCTTCGCGCGGAGCAGGAGCCGCTCGACGCCTTTCGCGCCTTCATGTCGACGTACGCCATCGAGCAGGCGCGCTGCCTGACCAGTGAGGCACTGGTGAAGAACCTGGAGCGCACCTGGGTAGGCCGCCGCTCGGAGAGCTGAGGGAGTGGACGGCAGCACGCAAGGTCGCCGCGTGGCCGCCTTCGCCGATGGCGACGGAATCGTCGAGGCGGCGAACGACACCAGCCGACCGCTCGAGCGCGACGAGTGCCTGGACGTCCTCTTCGCCGCGCAGGCGAAGCGCTCACCCGCAGCCCCCGCGGTCCTCTCCGGGGGCGAGGCGACGAGCTACGGGCGAATGCTGAGCTGGGCCGAGGGCATCGCCGGCCGCCTGCGCGCCGCCGGCGCCGAGCCCGGTGACCTGGTCGGAATGTGCGCGACGCCCTCCCCGGCGGGGATAGCAGCGCTGCTCGGCATCCTGCGCGCCGGCTGCGCCTACGTGCCTCTCGAGGCGGACTGGCCACCCGAGCGGCTGCGGTTCATGGTGGGGGACTGCGGCCTGCGGCTGGCGGTGTGCGACCCCGAGCACGAGAGCCTCATCACCGAGATCGGCTGCAAGTCGGTCAGTGCCGCGGAGCCCGTGGATGCCCCGGAGCCGCCGCCGGCGATCGAGCGGGACCCCGGCGATCTCGCGTATGTGCTCTACACCAGCGGCAGCACCGGGGCCCCAAAGGGCGTCGCGGTCCCACACCGGGCCGTGAACCGCCTCGTCTCCGGCGCGCCCGACTACGTCGAGCTTGGCGAGGACTGCCGCTTCCTCTGGCTCTCGCCGCTCACCTTCGACGCGTCGGTGGTCGAGCTGTGGGGGCCGCTTCTGACGGGTGGGGCCACCGTGGTGATGCGGCCCGGCCAGGCGGGGCTCGAGCGGCTCGCCGAGACGATCCAGCGGGATGGCGCCACTGCTGCGCTGTTCATCTCACCGCAGCTGCACATGGTGGTCGACCGCGACCCGGAGGAGCTTCGGGGGCTGCGCCACGTCCTGGTTGGCGGCGACGTCCTCTCGGCCCATCACGTCCGGCGGCTCCTCGCCAGCGGTGTGGTCGACGAGATCGTCCACTGCTACGGCCCGACGGAGAGCACCCTGTTCGCGACCATCGACGTCATCCGGGAGGTCCCGAGCGACGAGGCCACGCTCCCGATCGGAACGCCGATCGAGAACACGACCTGCCACGTCGTCGACGAGGGGCTCCGTCCGCTGCCGGTGGGGGAGGACGGGGAGCTGGTGATCGGCGGCCTCGGCCTCGCCCAGGGCTACGTGAACCGGCCGGAGCTGACCACCGAGAGGTTCGTGCCGGATCCCTTCTCGGAACCGGGTTCGGGCGAGCGGCTCTACCGAACCGGAGACCTCGCCCGTTGGCGGGAGGACGGGCGGCTGGAGTTCCGCGGTCGCATCGACGATCAGGTGAAGATCCGCGGCTACCGGATCGAGCCGGCCGAGATCGAGGCGGTCCTGCGCGATCACGCCGTGATTGAGGATTGCGTCGTCGTCGCGCGGGAGGACCATGCGGGCCGCAAGCGGCTGGTGGCCTATCTCACGGGGCCGGAGGCCCCCGACGTCCCCGCGCTTCGTGCCGTCTTGGCCGAGCGGTTGCCCTCCTACATGGTCCCTGCGGCCTGGGTCGTGCTCGATGCCCTGCCGCTGACGCAGAACAACAAGGTCGATCGCGCGGCGCTGCCGGAGGTCGACGGAGGACCGGCCCCGAGCGGAGCGCCGCCGCGCGATGAGCTCGAGGGCCGGATCGCCGATTTGTTCGGCGAGATCCTGCACACAGACGGCGTCGGCCGCGACGACGGGTTCTTCGAGCTCGGCGGGGACTCACTGCTCGTCACCGAGGTGCTCGCACGCCTGGGCGAGGAGACCGGCGTCCGGCTTCCCCTCGACATCCTGCTCGACGCGCCCACCCCCGCGACGCTCGCGGCCGCGATCGAGCGCGCCCGGGCGCGGGCGTCCGCATACGCGTTTCCGCCTCTGGTGCCGCAGCCCCGGACCCCGTCGGCGCCGATCTCCGTCTCGCAGGAGCAGATCTGCTTCCTCAACGAACTCGACCCGACCTCGCTCGCCTATCAGTTCCAGGCGATCATCTGGCTGCACGGGGAGCTCGACGTCGGGGCGCTGGAGCGGGCGCTCGGCGGAATCGTCACCCGTCACGAGATCTACCGGACGACGTTCCCCAGTCAGGACGGGGGCTGGACCGCTGAGGTCCACGAGCCGTTCCCGATCGACCTCGACCCGAAGGATCTGAGCGGCGCGCCGGACTCCGACGCCACGCTTGCGGCTCTCGCCGACGCCCAGTTCCGCCGGCGGATCCCTATCGACGAGCTGCCTCTGGTTCGCTGGCGCCTGGCGAAGCTAGGCCCCACCCGCCACGCCCTCCTCCACCAGGAACACCACCTGGTCCACGACGGCTGGTCGATGATGGTGTTCCTGCGCGAGCTGCGGGACCTCTACGCGGCCGATGTGAGCGGCGGAGCTGCCCAACTCCGTCCCCAGACGCTGCAGTTCAGGGACTTCGCGGCCTGGCAACGGGGGCTGCTCGATACCGAGATCGCCGACAAGCAGCTCGCCTACTGGCGGGAGCGGTTGTCCGATGCGTCCGAGCCGATGGAGCTGCCCCACGACCGCTCCCGGCCTGCCCGCCAGACCTTCCGCGGTGATCAGGTCGTGGTCGATCTGCCCTCCGGAATCGCCGACCGGCTGCGCGACTTCGCGCGGGCGCAGGGCGTGACCACCTTCATGACGATGCTTGCGGCCTTCTATGTGCTGCTGCACCGTTACAGCGGCGCCCGCGAGGTGATCGTCGGTTCCGGCATGGCGAACCGGCGGCTGCGAGAGCTCGACGGGATGCTCGGCATGTTCATCAACACCGTCGCGCTCCGCGTCGATCTCAGCGACGACCCGTCCGTGAGCGAGCTGCTCCGCCGCGTGCGCGCCGCGGTGCTCAAGGCGCAGGAGAACCAGGACGTGCCTTTCCCGCGCGTGGTCGAGTCGGTGGCGCCCGCCCGTAGCTCGAGCCACACGCCGCTCTACCAGACGCTGTTCTCGACCGCCGACGCGCCGCTGCCGGAGCTCGATGCCGCGGGCCTCCGGATAGTTCCCGACGAGAGCCCCGGGAACGGCTCCGCGAAGGCCGAGGTCAACGTCGTGGTCGTCAACCACGACGGCCGCGGGGAGACGCCGGCGGACCCGACGATCATCTGGGAGTACAACAGCGACCTCTTCACGGCCGCGACCGCCGAGCGCATGGTCCGGGACTACTGCCGCGTCCTCGAGTCGCTCGTCTCGGAGCCCGCCACCCGTGCCTCGGCGCTCCGGCTGCTCGACGACTCCGAGCGACGCCGCCTGCTGGTCGAGTGGAACGACACGGCCGTCGCATATCCGCGGGACGCGACGATCGACCGCGTCTTCGCGAAGGCCGTGGGGCGGGACCCGGAGGCGACCGCGGTGGTGATGGATGGCGACTCGCTCACCTACGACGAGCTCGAGCGCCGTTCGAACCAGCTCGCCCATCAGCTTCGCGCCCGCGGCGTGAGCCCTGGCTCGCGGGTCGGCATCTCGGCCGAGCGCTCGCTCGAGATGGTCGTGGGGCTCCTCGGGATCCTCAAGGCGGGCGGGGCCTACCTGCCGCTCGACCCGGCCGACCCGGCGGAGCGGCGCGACTTCGTCATGCGCGACGCGGGGATCTCGATCGTGCTCGACCGAGAGTCCATCCGGGAGTCCGCGATCTCCTCAGAGAGCGACCGGCCGGTCGAGGCGCCGGTCGCGGCCACCGATGAGGCCTACGTGATCTACACGTCCGGCTCAACCGGCCGGCCGAAGGGCGTGGTCGTCAGCCACAGGAACGTCGTCCGGCTCGTCACGGGGCAGACGTACGCGGAATTCGGGCCCGATCAAACCTTCCTGCAGATGGCGCCGCTCGCGTTCGACGCCTCGACCTTCGAGATCTGGGGTGCGCTCCTGCACGGCGCTCGGCTCGTCCTCTACCCGGCGGGGTCAATCGACCTCACGGAGCTGAGGGCCACGCTCGACCGACACGGCGTCACCACGCTCTGGCTGACCGCGGGCCTCTTCCACCAGGTCGTCGACATGGACGTCAGCTCGCTGAGCGGCCTTCGGCAGCTCCTCGCGGGCGGCGACGCCCTGCTGCCCGATCGCGTCTCGCGCGCGATGCGCGCCCTCCCCGGCGTGAAGCTGGTCAATGGCTACGGGCCGACCGAGGCGACGACGTTCTCGTGCTGCTTCGACGCGACGTTGGGCGTCGCGTTCGACGACTCGGTCCCCATCGGCCGCCCGATCGCCAACACGTCCGCCTACGTGCTCGACGATCAGCGCGAGCCGGCCCCGGTCGGCGTCCCCGGCGAGCTCTACATCGGAGGCGACGGTGTCGCCCGCGGCTACCTGAACCAGCCGGAGTTGACGGCCGAGCGCTTCATACGCAGCCCGTTCGGCGAGGGCCGGCTCTACCGGACGGGTGACATCGTCCGCTGGCGTCCCGACGGCCAACTCGAGTTCCTCGGCCGGAAGGACCTCCAGGTCAAGGTCCGCGGCTTCAGGGTCGAGCCCGGGGAGGTCGAGTCGGCGCTGGTGGCACATCCCAGGGTGCGCGAGGCGGCCGTGGTCGCGCCGGCAGACCGAAACGGTGACCGGCGCATGGTCGCCTTTGTTATCGCCACCTCAGGGATGGGCGAGGCCGAGCTACGGGCGCACCTCGCCGAGAAGCTGCCCGGCTACATGGTCCCCTCGGCGTTCGCCCTCGTCGAGCGCCTCCCCGTGACCCCGAACGGCAAGGTGGACCGTGCGGCCCTGGCGGACCAGGCCGGACGGGGGGCGATCGAGACCGCAGCGCCAGTCGTCCAAGCGGAGGCGCCGGCCGCCCCGGCGCAGACGGACACGGAGCAGGCCATCGCCGGCATCTGGTCCGAGGTGCTGGGCATCGAGGCCGCCGGCCCCGAGGACGACTTCTTCGCCTCCGGCGGGCACTCCCTGCTCGCCATGAAGCTGATCAATGACGTAAACGAGGTTTTCGGAGTGGACCTGACCGTGCGGACGCTGTTGGTCGAGCCGACCCTGGGCGCGCTGGTCCGGGAGGTCGAGCAAGCCCGTGGCAACGGCACCTCACCGGTAGTCCCCGACACCGAGGAGCCGACCAGGCATCCTCCGCTCGTGCCGATCAAGCCCGAGGGCGACCTGCCGCCCTTGTTCCTCGTCGCCGGCGGCATGGGGGGCGAGCAGGAGCTGCTCGTTTACGCGCGACTGACGCGCTACCTGGACCCCGCGCAGCCCTTCTACGGCCTACGTGCGCGCGGCGTGGACGACCTGGTCGAGCCGCACGAGAGCGTCGAGGCGATGGCCGCCGAGTACCTGGACGAGATCCGGAAGGTCCAGCCGCGCGGTCCGTACTTCATCAGCGGTGGTTGCGTGGGCGGAGTCGTGGCGTTCGAGCTCGCCCAGCAACTCCGCGCCGCCGGCGAGGAGGTCGCGACGCTGGTGCTGATCGACAGCAACTACCCGACCCGGCCGCGCATGATGCGAAACCACCTGGTGAACCTCTGGCGGGACATCCTGCCGCCCGAGGTCGGGCGTCCTCCCGGCATCAGCGGGGCGGTCACCCGCGTCAAAGCCCGGGTCAGGGTGCTCAGGGAGCCAACGGAGGAGCAAGACACCGGGATGCGGAAATCCGCGATCGGCAACCGGTACCTGCGGCGGATCCTCAGCTACCGCCCTCGGCCCTACGAGGGGAAGCTCACTTTCATCGCGTGTGAGAACCGGCAGGTGGACGACGCCGCCCGCGTCTGGCGCGATCTGGCCGTGGAGGGTCTCGAGGTCCGCTACGTGCCGGGGGATCACTACTCCCACCTCCGCGATCACGCGGCGACCACCGCCGCCTGCCTCGACGATTGCCTTCGCAGTGCTCGGGCGCAGCAGCCCGGCGCGGCTCCGGGGGTGCCGCCGGCGTGAGCGGCGAGGCGACAGTCTGGTGGGCTGAGCTGGATGACTTCGCGCCCGATTCGTTCGCTGACGTGCTCTGTGCCGACGAGCGCAGGCGGGCCGCGAGCTTCCGGTTCCCCCGCGACCGGGCGCGATTCGTCGCGGCTCGCGGGTTGTTGCGCACCCTCCTGGCCGACCACCTCGGCACTGATCCCAAGCGGATCGAGTTCGCCTACGGCGAGCGCGGCAAGCCCCGTCTTGCCGCGGACGAAATGGACCTGCGCTTCAACCTCTCGCACTCCGCGGGCTTCGTGGCGCTCGCGTTCTGCGAGGGACGCGAGGTCGGCGTCGACATCGAGGCGGTTCGAGAGGACCTGATCACGGCTGGGATCGCCCGGCGCTATCTATTCGCGGAGGCGGCGATGGAGATCGAACGGCGGGTCGGCGCCGAGCGGACCGAGGAGTTCTTCCGCGCCTGGGTGCGGCAGGAGGCCTACGCGAAGGGCCACGGCGCGGGCCTCGAGCTGATCGGTCAGAGTCTCGAGTCGGAGGGCTGGACGATGTTGGACCTCGACCTGATCGACGGCTACGCGGCCGCGCTAGCCGTCGAGGGCGGCGGGGGCCTCGATGGCGGCGAGCAGCTCGTCGCAGACCCGGCGCGCGTCGGCCACGCGGGCGGTGAGCGCCTCCAGGTACTCGATGTCCGCGCGGTCGGGACTGCGGAACCAGTGCGCTGAGGATCGCGTGCGGCGGGGGATCGGCTCGATGGCCGAGCGCTGCGGGAGCCGGCCGCCATCGTGCCGGATCAGGCCCTCGCGCTCTTCGGCGGTGACTGCCAGCATCGCCATCTCCGCCTCCAGCCTTCGGATCTGGTGGGGGACGCTGTGCGCCCAGGCGAGGTGGTTCCCGAGGAAGTTCCGGGCAGCGACCCCCGCGAGCGAGGTGCGCTCCTTCAACGGAGCCGGAGATCTTGCGGCCGCCACGAGCAGCCGCCACTTATAAGTCACCCCCCTGAGGAGCAGGTCGAGCTCCGACTTCGCGCCCCGCTGGCGGGCCAGGGACCCATGGTGCAGCCGGTAGCCGCGAAGGTCCGACGGCACGATGATGAAGCGCCCCGCGAATGCGAGATCTTGAAGCGGGAGGCGGAACGACGGATTCGCCGAGAAGTGCCGCTGCAGGGTCTCGCGCCGAAAGATCCCGTAGACGAGGGTCTCCCACTCGCTGGGTGGCCACCGGAAGAGCGCTCGGCGGGCCCTCCGCCAGGGCTCCCCGGTCGAAAAGCGCCCGTAGGTGAGAACGGAGCGCGCCTGCGGATCGTCATCCCGGAAGACCGCCAATGCCGACGCACAGAGAACCGCGTCGGGGTACGCCTCGAGCGTCTCCACGAGGGTCGCCGCGTACAAGGGGCTCGTGAGAACATCGTCATGCGCGAGCCAGGTGAAGTACTCGCCCTGTGCCATCCCCAGGACCCGGCCGAAGTTGGCGATCGGATCCGTCGTCTCCGAGCTTCGGCTGTACCGCACCCGCGGGTCGGGCTCGAAGCGGCGGCAGATGTCCGGGGTCGAGTCGATGGACGCGTTGTCGGAGATCAGCACCTCGAGGTTCGGATAGTCCTGCCCGAGAGCCGACTCGAGCGCGTCCACGAGGTACCGCTCGCCGTTGTAGACGGGCACGCCGATGGACAGCAGCGGCGGCGCGCTCAAGCCTTGACCATCATCCCCTGGCCGGTCGGCAGCGACAGGATCTCCACGTCATGGTCGCTCGCGAACTCGTCCATCCCGTCCTTTTGCGGCTCGTAGTTGGGTGACCCGTAGTCATCGAGGAGGACGATGGCGCCCGGCACCAGCCGGCCCCAGAAGTGATCAATGGCGGCAATTTCTGGGGTGACGTTGTTCATGTCGATGTGGAGGTACGCGACGGCGTCGGCGTCGACCTGCGGAAGCGTGGCGGGCACGCTGCCCCGGATCAGGACGACGTTGTGGAACTCCGCGAAGTTCGCCTGCACGTCCGCGAAGCACTCGTCGTAGGTGTTGGAGGTCACCCCCTTGCCAAGTCGCTTCTCCTCCCCTGTCAGCAGATCGAGGTCGAGTCCCCGGAACGTGTCGAGGAGGAAGAAGCGCCGGTCACGGCTGTTCCAACCGAGGTACCGCATGATCGCCGAGCTCATGAATCCGCGGTTCACGCCGCATTCGACGAAGTCGCCCGGGAGGCGAATGGCGCACGACGCCGCCCACAAACCCACGTGCACTCGCCAGCGAAACCGATAGTCGCCACCGACGGCCCGGATGCCGCGCTCGTAGGCGGCGACGAAGCGCGGATCGCTGACGAAGTCCGCGTTGTGCGTGGTCATCAGGAAGTCCTCGTTGTAAGCGGCGGCGTCGATCGCCGGTACCTCGTGCCCGGACGAGCGGAGCGCGTAGAGGATCGCCTCCACCTGCGCGGGGGTCAGCGCCGAAAGCCGCCCGCTCTTGTGCATCGCATGCAGGAGGTGGTCGAGCTTCTCGGTCAACTCGGCGAGCCCATCGCCGAGCGGTTCCGCATCGGCCAAGGCCTCAATGAGGCTGTTGACATCGACCGCCGAGTCCGGCGGCGTCTCCTCATGTCCTCGGGACGTGAAGGCCACCGAGTGCGATGCTAACGAGCACCTCGATGATCACCAGCTGCCGCTCATGCGGAACCGACGAGGTCACCACGGTCTTCTCGCTCGGCCTCGCTCCGCTCGCCAACCGTTTGAGCGACGGCGATCGCGCGGCTCGCTCCGAGGCCCGGTATCCACTCGACCTGTGCGTCTGCGGCGAGTGTGCGCTCGCGCAGCTGGGCGAGGCGCCGCCACCCGGTGAGATCTTCTCGGACTACCCATACCTGTCCTCGTTCTCGGACACGATGGTCGAACACGCCCGTGAGCTGGCCGACACGTTGATCCAGGAGTGCTCGCTGGACGGAACGGCGCCCGTCGTGGAGATCGGGAGCAACGACGGATACCTCCTGCAGCACTTCGCGCGTGCGGGCATCCCGACGCTCGGCGTCGACCCGGCCGAGGCCGCGTGTCAGCTGGCTGCGGAACGCGGGGTCGAGACCCGGCGGGAGTACTTCGGCGAAGCGGTGGCGGACGGTCTCGCGCGCGAGGGCATCAGTCCGCGCGTGATCGTGGC
>JAWVFG010000177.1:0-17476 GCA_033856335.1 Solirubrobacterales bacterium | reverse complement strand
TGGCCTCTCGCGCGACCGCCTCCCCCACCGCGCTCGGCCAGGCGCTCTGCACGGCCGCCAGCAGAGTCGCCGGCTCGGCTCGCTCGAGCGCGGCCTCGACCGCCGCGGCGATCGGTCGCGGAGCGCGCCGACGCGTCATGCCGCTCGCAGCGCGGGAGCCGTCGCCAGGGCTCCCCGGCTCACCTCGATGCGAAGCGCGCCGGCCGAGGGCACCTGCGCAGCTTCCGTCGCGGTGATCATCGTCTGCCCGGAGTCGCCGAGCAGGGAGACGAGCAGCTCGCGGTGAGCCGGGTCGAGCTCGCTCATCACGTCGTCGAGCAGCATCAGGGGCGCGGACCGCCCCGCTTCGAGCAGCGCCGAACGCTCCGCGAAGAGGAGCGAGAGCAGGGCGAGGCGCTGCTGCCCCTGGGAGGCGAAGCGCCGCAGTTGCCTGCCGGCGAGCCGGAGCTCCACCTCGTCGAGTTGAGGCCCATACGAGGTGTAGGCGCGCCCCAGGTCCTCACTACGGCGGCGAGCCAGCTCGGCGGCGAGCTCCCCGGGGTCGCCCGCGGCCCTCGGCCGGTAGGTGATCTCGGCGTCGGGCAGACCGAGCCGCCCGGCCAGGTCGGCGAAGGGCTGGGCCAGCGCGCCGACGGCGTCCGCACGGGCGGCGATCAAGGGCTCGGCCTCCGCGGCCAGGCGCTCATCCCAGGACCGCAGGGAATCCGCGCCACCGAAGCCGGTCCGAACCCGGGATACCAGGGCGTTGCGCTGGGCCAGCGTGCGTCCGAAGCGCCGGCGCAGGTCTGCCCGCGCGGGCCAGATCGCGCCGCAGAGCCGGTCGAGATGGGCCCGGCGGTGAGCGGGGGCGCCCTTCACCAGCTGGAGGCGGTCCGGATGGAAGACGCTCACCAGAGGGCGCTCGTCCGGATCGCCGGCGAGCGGCCTGCCCGCCAGCAGGTGCCGTCGTTCCCCTGAGCGGTCGAGCCCCGCCAGCAGTCGGGAGCCTCCACCGGCCAGGTCGAGCTCGACCCTCGCCCCCTCCTCACCGTGGCGGATCATGTCCCGGTCGTTACCGGCCCGGAACGATCGCCCGGTCAGCCCGAAGTAGACCGCCTCGAGCAGGTTCGTCTTTCCGGCGCCATTCGGGCCGTGCACGACGATGATGCTCGCGGCGATCTCCGTGCGCGTCTCGGCGAGGTTGCGGAATCCGCGGCACTCGACTGCGCCGACGACCATCGCGTCAGACGTTGAGGCGGATGGGCATCACCAGGTAGCTGAAGTCATCGTCCTGTGCCGGCTCCAGGAGCCCCGGGCGAAGCGGAGAGATCAGCTTGAGGACAACCTCATCGGAATCGATGCTCTCGAGCCCGTCCCTGACGAACTCCGGGTTGAAGCCGATCTCGAGCAGCTCGCCGGAGTAAGGCGCCGGCAGGGCCTCGCGGGCATCCCCCAGGTCCGGTGTCTCGGCGGAGACCACCAGCTCACCCTCGGAGAAAGAGAGCCGAAGCGCGGCATTCCGCTGCGCGAGCTGCGAGACCCGTCTGGTCACCTCGAGCAGGTCCGCCCTGGGCAGCCGCACCTCGTGCTCGTAGGACTCCGGCAGCAGCTGGGAATGGTTCGGGAACTGACCATCGATCAGCCTGGAGCTCAACGAGGTGGGGCCGACCCGGAAGACCGCCTGGTTGCGGGTCAGCCAGACGCTCAGCGAGTCCTCACCGCCCGCCTCGATCAGCCGGGCGAGCTCTCGCAGCGCCCGCGCCGGGACATTCGCCTCCAGGCGCTCCGGCACCGAGGAGTCGAGCTTGGTCTTCTTGACCGCGAGGCGGTAGGAATCCGTGGCGACCATCGTCATCTCATCGCCCTCGACGGTGACCAGGACCCCCGTCAGTACCGGGCGGGCTTCGTCCCGCGAGGCGGCGCGGGCGACCCGGTTGATGGTGTCGCGGAGCGGCGCCGCGGGAAGAGCCACCGGATCGCCCTCCGTCTCCGGGAACCGCGGAAAGTCGTCGGCGGGAAGAGTGCGGAGATGGAAGCGGGACGAGCCGGCGCTGAGCTCGATGTCGCGCTCGGCCTCCCGCAGGCCGAGGCTGACGGGCCCGTCGGGAAGCGATCGCGCCACCTCGACCAGGAGCCGGCCGGGCAGGACCACCGAGCCGGCCCCCTCGATCTCGGCGTCGAGGCCGACCTCGAGGCCCAGCTCCATGTCGGTCGCCCGCAGCCGCGCTTCCCCGTCGGTGGTGATCAGGATCCCGGAGAGGGCCTGGAGCGCAGCGCGCGCCGAGACCGCACGCGAGACGACCAGGAGCGCGTCGAGAAGCGATTGCCTTGTCGTGTTGATCTTCATTGCCTGTTGTTGGCTTACGTTAGGAGTAGTAAGGGTTGTGGATGGCGTGGATATGTGGACAGCCTCCTCGGATGATTCTTTCAATCCGTTCGGTCACGATCCATCGCGCCCCCGGATCGGAGCTCTGAGCTGAGCTCCTCCACGGTGCGCGAGAGGCTCGCATCCTCGAGCGCACCCTGCTCGACCTTGCGGATGGCGTGCATGACGGTGGTGTGATCGCGACGGTTGAACGCCTCGGCGATCGCGGGAAGGGAGAGGTCGGTGAGCTCGCGGGTCAGGTACATCGCGAGTTGCCGGGCCCTGGCGATGGGAGCGGTCCGGGTGGGGGAGAGGATGGCGTCGACGCTGAAGCCGAGCCTGGCGGCGACGGCCTCCTGGACCTGTCGGGCGTCGGGACGGCTGGAGGGCGGCGCGGCGATGGTCTCGGCCGGCAGGGCGCGGTCGACGGAGTCGACAGTGACGGCGGAGGCCGTCAGGGAGGAGAGGGCGACGACGCGGGTGAGCGCGCCCTTCAGGATGCGGAGGTTCGAGGCGGTCTTGGAGGCGAGCGCACGCAGGGCGTCAGGGGGAAGCTGCTCGGTCTGCTCCTGGGCGAGGTTGCCGAGGAAGACGAGGCGGGTGGCCAGATCGGGTGGCTCCACTGGAACCCTGAGGCCCCATTCGAAGCGGTCTCGCAGGCGCTCCGCGAGGGCGGAGAGCTCGGCCGGCACGCGGTCGGCGGTGAGGACGAGCTGCGCGCCGCCCTCGTAGAGGGCATTGAAGGTGTGGAAGAACTCGTCCGCCGTGCGGGCCTTGCCCTGGAGGAACTGGATGTCGTCGATCAGGAGGACGTCCGCCCGCCGGTAGCGCTCCTTGAAGCCGTCGATGCCGGCGCCGTGGAGTGAGGAGACGAACTCGTTGGTGAAGGACTCGGCGGTCGTGTAGTGGACGGAGAGCTGCGGGCTGTGGCGATGGAGGTAGTTGCCGATCGCGCCCAGGAGATGGGTCTTGCCGAGGCCGGGCGGCCCGTGGAGGAAGAGCGGGTTGTAGGCCTCGCCCGGCGCCTCGGCGATGGCGAGAGCGGCGGCGTGGGCGAGCTGGTTGCCGGGCCCGATCACGAAGCGCTCGAAGGTGTAGTCGGGGTTGAGAGCGACCTGGGAGGCTGCCTCCTCGGAGGCGGCGCTGGGGGCGCGGGCGTCGCCGGGGGAGACGAGCTCGATCTCCCTGATCCCGTCCACGGCTCTCTCGGCGGCGGCGCGCAGCAGCTCCATGTACCGGCGGTCGACCCAGCGGACGACTCGCTGCGGGCCGGTCAAATAGAGAGTGGCTCCACGGCGGGAGACCGGGGAGAGGGGGGAGAACCAGAGTCGGTAGGTGTCCTCGTGGACCGAGGCCGCCAGCTCCCGCTGGATCTCGCGCCACGGACCGGCTAGGTCCTGGCCGACGTCGCGAACCTGCCCCGGAACCTGATCCTCCTCTCTCTGTGATGGGAGCAACCCGTTTGATCTGCTGCCGAGCGGCGATCATAGGCTCGGCCCGGGCGCGCCGACAGGGGCCGTCGGGTGCCCTCCGTGCAAAACGCGGCTAAAACCGAGAAGGACATTTCGGGCGGCCGCCGATGATGCACGCCCTATACTGCCGTGCCCTCGACCCCACCTGCTGGGGCCCTCCTGATGAAGCGGACCTATCAGCCGAAGAAGCGCAAGCGAGCCCGGACGCACGGGTTCCGAGCCCGTAGCGCAACCCGCTCCGGCCGCGCGATCCTGCGGCGCCGGCGTCAAAAGGGCCGCAAGCGGCTCACCCCTTAAGCGTTGGCGTCCAAGGGCCGCCCCGATGCGCGACGGCGCCGGCTCTCCCGGAGCGGCGACTTCGATCGCGTCTACCGGGAGGGCAACTCGCGGGGAAACCGCTTCCTCGTGCTCTACACCTTCGCCCGAGACGATGAATCGAGCGACAGCGCGCGGCTCGGCCTCTCCGTCGGCCGCAAGATCGGCAAGGCCGTGACCAGGAACAAGGTGAAGAGGGCGGTGCGCGAGGCGTTCTGGGAGCTCTCCGACGGATTCGAGGAAGGTCACGACTACGTGATCGTCGCCCGCCCGGGCGTGGAGGGGCTGCTCGAGCGCGACGGACAGGCGGGCCTCCGCTCCTCCCTCGCCGAGCTGGTCGAGGGACCGAGCGAGGAGCGTTTGTCGTGAAACGCTTGGTCTCCGCGATCCTGATCGCCCCGATTCGGCTCTATCAGCGCCTGATCTCCCCCGCCTTCGCCCCCAGGTGCCGTTACTACCCGACCTGCTCGAGCTATGCCGTCGAGGCGATCCGCGAGCTCGGCCCCTTGCGCGGCACGATCCTGGCCGGCTGGCGCCTGCTGCGCTGCAACCCGTTCAGCCATGGAGGCGTCGACGAGCTGTCCGACCGGCGTCTCTTCCGCGGCTCGACAACCCGCTCCGAGCGGGCTGGCTTGCATCCCCGACCCCATCTACCGCATGTCGGCGGATCCAGCGAGACCGATCTGACGTAGAACTCCACCGTGTTAATCGAAGCCCACATCCTCCAGCCGCTGATCGATGTCTTCAACGACGTCCTCAAGTGGCTCCACAACGATGCCGGCCTCGCCTGGGGCCTCGGGATCGTCCTGATCACCTGGCTCTCGCGGCTGGTGGTGCTGCCATTCACCCTGAAGTCGATGCACGGGATGCGCGAGATGCAGGCCCTGCAGCCGCATCTCAAGGAGATCCAGGAGAAGTACAAGGACGACCGCCAGCGGATGCAGCGAGAGCAGATGGCGCTCTTCCAGGAACACGGCGTCAACCCGCTCTCGGCGTGTCTGCCGCTGGTCTTCCAGTTCCCGGTATTCATCGCCCTCTACGCCCTGCTGCGCAGCAGCGAGTTCAAGACCGAGGTTGGGAATACAGGCTGGCTGTTCGTTCCCGACCTGACGGCCCACCCGACGGGAGCGGTGATGGTCGTCCTGATCGTGCTCTCCGTCCTCTCCACCTTCGCGCTGCTCTTCTTCAACCCCTCACCGACGACGGGCGGCGCGTCGCAGCGCTACCTGATGGCCGGCGTCTTCTCACTGGTCACCGTCTTCCTGATTCCGAACGCTCCGGCCGGCATCGCCGTCTACTTCATCGCCAGCGGCGTCTGGCAGATGGGGCAGCAGGGCGTGATCAGGATCGTCTGGCCGCTGCCGCCGGTGCCGACGCCCGAGGAGGTCCGGGCCACGAGGGCGCCTCCGCCTCCGCCCCGGAAGCGGAAGCGGCGGAAGTAGTCAGGGACGAGCCTAGACTGCGCACCGTGGAGAGCGGAGGAGCAGAAGCCCAGCCGACCGTGCTGCCCGATCAGCCCGCTGAGCGGGTGCGGGTGGTGCTCGAGCGGATTCTCGAGGAGCTTGGGATGGAGGCCTCCGTTGCCGTCGAGGAGGGGGACGACGAGATTCACGCCGACATCGAGGGTGAGGACGTGGGGCTGCTGATCGGCCGCAACGGCCAGACGATCGACGCGATCCAGCTGCTCTGCTATCAGGCCGCCTTCCGGGGCCGCCAGGACCGCAAGCGAGTCTCCGTCGACGCGGCCGGCTATCGCCGTCGCCAGGGCGAGTCGCTGCGGCGCCGCGCCGACATGGCCGCCGAGGACGCGGTCAGCCACGGCGAGGCCGTGGAGATGGACCCGATGGGCTCGAACGACCGCCGGGTCGTGCACGAGCACCTCCGCGAGCGTCCCGAGATCGAGACCTACAGCGAGGGCGACGAGCCCAACCGCTACGTGGTCGTCGCCCCCCTCGTCTCCGATTGAGCTCCACCCCAGCCGCCGCGGAGCCCGCCCTGGAGGCGCTGCTCGCGATGCTGGCGGAGCCGCGCGCCCCGGTCTCCGCGTCGAGTGTGCGAGATGCCCGTGAGGTGCACGTCGCCGATTCGCTCAGCGGGCTGGAGCTGGAGCCGCTGCGCTCCGCGCGACGGGTCGCCGACCTGGGCAGCGGGGCGGGCCTGCCGGGGCTGGTGATGGCCGCCTGCCGTCCCGACGCTCGCTTCGACCTGATCGAATCGGTCTCTCGCAAGTGCGATTTCCTCCGGGCCGCGATCGAGCGCATGGGGCTCTCCAACGCGACGGTCGTCTGCCGGCGCTCGGAGGAGTGGGCGGCCGGGGAGGGGCGCGAGGCCTACGACGCCGTCACCGCGCGTGCCGTGGGCGGGCTCGCGACCCTGGCCGAGCTCGCCTCGCCGCTGCTCGAGGAGGGCGGCATCCTGGCCGCCTGGAAGGGCGCCCCGTCCGCCGACGAGGAGGCCGAGCTCGCCCGCGCCTCGGGGCGAATCGCGATGGAAGCGATCGCCGTGCACCCCGTGGAGCCCTATCCGGGCAGTCGCGATCGACACATCCACCTCCTCCGCAAGAATGGAGCGACTCCGAACGGATTGCCGCGCCGGCCCGGGATGGCGGCGAAGCGGCCGTTCGGCTCCGAATAGCTCCAACCCGAACCAAATTTCAAATGGGAATCGTTTACGCGATCGCAAATCAGAAGGGTGGCGTCGGCAAGACGACCACGGCGGTCAACATGGGCGCCTGCGTCGCCAACGACGGACAGCAGACGCTGATCGTCGACCTCGATGCCCAGTGCAACGCAACGGTTGCGCTTGGTCTGCCGAAGGACTCCTCGCCGTCGTCGTACGACTGCCTCACCGGTGAGGTCTCGGTCGCCGAGGCCGCGCGGCCGGCGGGGCCGGACAACCTGTGGATAGTTCCGGCTCATGTTGACCTGGCCGGTGCGGCGGTGGAGCTGCCGCGATTCGAGGGCTACGAGACCAGGTTGCGCGACGGCCTCGGGCCGGTCCGCTCGCGGTTCTCCTACACGCTGCTCGACTGCCCGCCGTCGCTCGGCCCGGTGGCGGTCAACGCCCTGGTCGCCGCCGACAAGGTGATCGTGCCGGTCCAGGCCGAGTATCTGGCGCTGGAGGGCCTGGTGCAGTTCCTCGACACCCTGAAGCTGGTCCGGCGGGACCTCAATCCTTCGCTCGAGCTGGCTGGCGTCCTGATCACGATGCATGACGACCGCACGCGCCTCTCGCGGGACGTCGAGCGCGAGCTGCGCGAGCACCTGCCCGCGAGGGTGTTCAAGACCGTCGTCCCCCGCAGCGTCCGCGTCGCCGAGGCTCCGAGCTACGGCGTCCCCGTCTCGGAGCACGATCCGAAGTCCTCGGGCTCCAGGGCGTATCGCGACCTGGCCGACGAGGTGCTCGCCTTGGGGGCAGTCGATGGCTGAGCGCAAGCGCGGGATGGGGAGGGGGCTGGCGGCGATCCTCCCCGAGAGCTCGGCCGGCGGCCCCGAGTTGCGCGAGCTCGACGTCACCCAGATCGAGCCGAATCCGGACCAGCCTCGCGCCAAGTTCGACGCCGCCGCGCTCGACGCGCTGGCCGGATCGATCGGCTCGGTCGGGCTGCTTCAGCCTCTGATCGTCCGCCCCCTCGACGACGGGCGCTATCAGCTCGTCGCCGGGGAGCGGCGCTGGCGCGCGGCTCAGAGGGCGGGCATCGACCGGGTCCCCGCGGTGATCCGGACCTCGCCCGCGGACGAGCGGCTCCAGGCCGCCCTGATCGAGAACATGGTCCGGGAGGACCTCAACCCCGTGGAGGAGGCCAGGGCCTGCGCCGCACTGGTCGATGACCTGGGCATCTCGAAGGAGGAGCTCGCCCGCCGCGTCGGGCGCAGCCGCGCCGCGATCTCCAACCTGATCCGGCTACTGGACCTGCCCGATCCGGCACTCGCCCTGCTCGAGCGGGGGGAGCTGACCGAGGGCCACGGCCGCGCGATCCTCCAAGTCGACGATCAGGACAAGCGGACGCGCCTTGCCAAGCAGGCCGCTGCCGAGGGGTGGTCGGTTCGCGACACCGAGCGGCGAGCCGGCCAGGGACCGAGCCGGAAGAGGACCACCACCGGAGGCCGGATCTCCACCGAAGAGCGGGCGGCGATGGCGGAGGCCGAGGACGTGCTGGGCTCAGCGCTCGGTCAGGATGTCAAGGTCCGGCGGGCCGGCGACGGGGTGAAAGCGGAGCTCCGCTTCGAGGATCTCGCCGAGCTGGAATCCCTCGCCCGGCGGCTGCGGAAGCGAAGCTAAACTGCCCGGTCTGATCCGGGCGATTAGCTCAGCTGGTTAGAGCGCTTCTCTGATAAGGAAGAGGTCCCAGGTTCGAGTCCTGGATCGCCCACTCTCCGCGCTCACCAAGCTCCGATGGCGCTTGCAGTGCCGGTGGTGTCTCCGGTGTCGCCGGCACTTCTTGCGAGGGACCAGCGGGGATGTCGTGCTCGTGATCGGGGTCGTACTCGCCGAGCCGTCCACTCCGGTCGAGTTGACCACGGCGATCGAGGTGGACCCGCTGCTACCGACATGCGCGGCGTCGCCGGAGTAGCCGCCGCCGATCAGCTCCGACCCGGAGCCGAGCCGTCCCGGTGCGTAAGTCACCTGGCAGCTCGATACTCCGCTGCCGGCTGGGGTCAGCGTGCAGGTCGGCGCCGAGAAGCTGCCGCCGGTTCCGCTGCTCGAGAAGGCGACGGTCCCCTGAGGACTGCTGGCGCTCGGCGGGGAGGTGTCGGTGACGGTCGCCGTACAGGCCGTCCCCGTTCCCACGGGGACCGATGAGGGATTGCAGGCGGCCGACGTCGAGGTGGTGCGAGCGGCGACCGAGACCATGTGTCCGGTCGAAGCCGTGAACCCGTTGACGTCGGTGACCGTCAAGTTGACGGTCCGCGTCCCCGATGTCGCGTAGGCGTGCGAGGGAGTCACTCCGGAGCCCGTTCCTCCGTCCCCGAAGTTCCAGGCATAGCCGGAGATCCCGCCGTCGGAATCCGCGCTTCCCGCGCCCGAGAAGCTCGCCGAGACGCCGGCCGTGGGGGCCGGCGCCGAGAATGCCGCCGTGGGGAGGGCATTGCGCTGCTCGCATCCACCTGCGCCGTTGCCCCACTCCCTCTGGAGGTAGTAATGGTCGGCGTTGATCAGCTGGTTGTAGAGGAAGCCGGACGACCCTCCCAGCGACGTGCCGTAGTCGTCGGCGGTGTTCCGGCATTTGTCCCCGTTCTCGTTGTTGGCACTGTCGTACCAGGCGGTGAGGGTGGGGTCCGTGATCGCCTCGTTCGCCTCATGGCTGAGGACGCTGAGCTCGTCGTCGCCGACACTCGAAACGGCTGAGTTGGGGTGCTGCCCGGTTCCACATCCCGAGGGGAAGTCCGCGCCGTAAGGCATTGCGGCGTAGATCGTCTCCGTTCCGCTGGCGGCGGTGTGGTCGTGGTAGGCGCAGAAGACATTGCTGAAGCAGGTGGTTCCCGCGGGGTCGAAGCAAACGTCGACCTGGGCCGGAAGGAACAGGTAGTAGATGGTGGCCAGCCCGCGAGGGAGGGAATTGGTGGTGACGAAGCTGTTGAGCTCCGCCCGGAGCTGGGCGTTCGTGAGGCACTTGGTGAACCCCGAGACGACAGGGCAGCCCGACGACGCTGGATAGGCGTCAGAGTCGACCAGGGAGCCTCCGGAGGTTGAGCTGTAGGAGGCGCGGCCGGTGGAATCGGTGTACTGGCTGCCGACCGAGTAGACGTTCGTAGATTGCCCGGAGTCGGCTGCCACGTCGCCGACGTATTGGCTCATCAACGTCATGTAGCCGGCCGGGAACGCAGAGGTCGGATCCCATGCGATCGCGTAGGACTTGTTCGCGTGCATCACCGGGCCACCGTGCCAGGTGAGGTTGCCGCCCGCTGTCTGCGCCCGGCCGGATGGTCCTCCGCCGTTACGGGGAGCGTAAGAAACGGTGCCGGCCGGGGTCTGGACGATGACCGCGCTCGCTGGAGCGCAGAGCAGAGCCAGCGCCCCGGCGGTCGCGACGCAGCCGAGGAGCGGGCGGCGCCTCACTTCCGTGTGCCGACCGTCTCCGCGGCGGACCGGAGTCCGTCGAGGGCGTGCTGGACCCAGCGCCGGAAGAGGCGCTCACCGGCCATCGCGACCTGCACACGTACTCCCAGCGACTTCGGGTCGTTCCCGGCCTCCATCTCGATGAAGGTGCCGCCCTGGCCCTCGGTCAGGACTGAGCGCGTATAGGTCCCCGTATCGATGCAGCGGATCGTGAGCTCCTTACCGGGGACCATCTGCTCGACTTCGAGGGTGGTCTCGAGGTCCGCCATCGGCCATGGTCGCCTCTGCACGTTTCGGACGTGGCAACCCTGCTCGAAGTTGCCATCGATGCACTCGAAGGTGATCGTGTCGGGCCACCACTCGGTCTGGCGGTCCGGATCGGACGCGAGCTCCCAGACGATCTCGAGCGGTGCGTCGATGAATGCCTGCTGCCGCGTACTGATCGACACGCCCCGATTGTCTCAGGCACTCGGGCGTGCGGGGGGCCGCTCCTATAATCCGTGCGGACCTCCCGAGGAGACCTGCGTGCAGCGAATGACCATCTACGGAGTCAGCTTTGACATGGTCGGCAAGCAGCCGATCGTCTTACTGAAGACGGTCGATGGGAACAAGTTCCTGCCGATCTGGATCGGGCACCCCGAGGCAGCGGCGATCCTGATGAAGCTCCAGGGAGCCTCGACGCCACGCCCGATGACCCACGACCTGCTCTCCGACGTCCTCGATCAGATGGAGGCCAAGTGCGAGAAGGTCTCGGTCACGGAGCTGCGCGACAACACCTTCTTCGCCTCGATCACGATCTCGATGAACGGATCGGAGATGGAGATCGACTCCCGTCCCTCCGATGCGCTCGCCCTCGCGGTTCGCACGTCGGCCCCGATCTTCGCCGCCGACGACGTGATCGAGGAATCCGCGATCGAGTTCGAGGGCGAGGAGGTCGAGGACCAGGAGCAGGTCGTCGAGAAGTTCAAGGACTTCCTCGACAACGTCACTCCCGAGGACTTCGCCTCGGGAGAGGAGCCCTAGGGCCCGCGACGCGGGCGGCTTCCGAAGGTCAGGACCCGGCAGGTAGCGGGCCCGCCTGATGGCGAAGCGTTCCCACGCCGGGCGAGCTCGCCCGCGCCGAATCCAGGATCCGCTCGACCAGCCCGGTGAAGTCGAGCCCCGTAGCCTCGGCGGCCATGGGGAAGAGGCTGGTGTCGGTGAGGCCCGGGATCGCGTTCACCTCGAGCACCTGCGGCCCGTCCTCGCCGAGCATCAGGTCCACCCGGGCGAAGCCGCTGCAGCCCAGCGTCTCGTAGGTCCGGGTGGCGAGCTCCCGGACGCTCTGCGCCTGCTCGCCGCCCAGCTCCGCGGGGCAGACGTACTCGGTGCGGCCGATCTCGTAGCGCGCCTCGAAGTTGAAGAAGTCCTCCTCGCGGGGGATCGCTTCGACGATGGGCAGCGCCTCCGCCCCGAGCATGCTGACGGCCAGCTCCCGCCCCTTCACGTAGCGCTCCAGGAGCACACGGTCGTCGTAGCTGAAGGCGGCCACCAGCGCCTGCGGGATCTCGTCGCGGGACGAGGCGAATTCCACCCCGAGCGACGATCCCTGGCTCGCGGGCTTGACGACGAGCGGAAAGCCGAGCCGCTGCTCGATCTCCTCGAGCGTGTCAGCGGCCCCCAGCTCGCGGAAGGCAGTTGCGTTGAAGGCGGCCCAGTCGGGAGTGGGGAGACCCGCGGCCCGCATCTCGTGCTTGGCGGCGACCTTGTCCATGCAGAGGGCGCAGGCCGCGACCCCGGGGCCGGTATACGGCAGGTCGAGGATCTCGAGCAGCTCCTGCACCGTGCCGTCCTCGCCGCCCGGGCCGTGCAGCGCGATGAAGACGACGTCCGGGCGGTCGGCTCGCAGCCGGGAGACGAGGTCCTGCCCCACGTCGATCCCAATCGGCTCGTGGCCGAGCTCCCGGACGGCGTCCTCGACGCGGGCCGCGGAGCGGAGCGAGACACCGCGCTCCAGGGAGCTGCCGCCCTGCAGGACCGCGACCTTCATCGGCGCCTGGACATGGGCACCACGTCGCCGCCCGGTTCCTCGCCCTCGTCCGGATCCGGCACCGTCAGGTGCTCGCGGGTGATGGTCTCGTAGAGGCCGACCTGCTCGGAGACGACCCGGCCGATCCGGCGGATCCCCTCACGCAGCTCGTCCGCGCCTGAGGAGGAGAAGTTGAGCCTCATCGAGGAACCGCCGCGGCCGTCGACATATGCCGCGCGCCCGGGGACGAAGGCGACGTTCTCTCGCAGCGCCTTGGCGAGCAGGTCGGTCGTGTCGATGTACTCGGGGAGCGTCGCCCAGATGAAAAGCCCCCCCTCGGGACGGGTCCATACGGCCTGTTCGGGGAAGTGACGCTCGAGCGCCTCCAGCATCGCGTCGCGGCGGTCGCGGTAGATCCCGACCAGCTCGCCGATGTACTCGCGCCAGCGGCCCTCCGCGAAGTACTCCCGGACGAAGAACTGGGTCAGGGTGGAGGTGCAGAGGTCCGCTGCCTGCTTGCCGAGGCCGATCTTCTCCAGCACGGGAGGGGGCGCGGCAACCCAGCCGATCCGGATCCCGGGGGAGAGGATCTTCGACAGGGTCCCGACGTAGAGGACGTAGTCGCCGCCATCGAGGCTGTAGAGGGTCGGCTGCGGGTCGCCGTCGTAGCGGAGCAGTCCATAGGGGTTGTCTTCGACGATCAGGACCTCGTGTTCGCGCGCCAGCTCGACGAGGCGCCGGCGGCGCTCCTCCGACATGGTCACCCCGGCCGGGTTCTGGAAGCTCGGGACCGAGTAGATGAACTTCGGGCGCCGCCCGGCGGCGGCAAGCGCCGCGAGCAGCTGCTCGAGCTCGTCGATCCGCATGCCATCGTCATCGGTGCTCACCTGGTGGACGTCGGCCTCATAGCTGCAGAACGTTGGGACGGCCCCCGGGTAGGTGGGGGCCTCGCAGATCACCGGATCGCCTGGGTTGACCAGGGTCTTGGTGACCAGGTCGATCGCCTGCTGGCCGCCGGTGGTGACGATCAGATCGTCGGGATCCGGGGACATCCCCTCTTCCTCCATCACTTCGACGATGCAGGCCTTGGTCTCCTCGAATCCCTCAGTCGGGCCGTACTGGAGCGCCTCGGCAGAGGACTCGTGGGCGATCCGGGTCATCTGGGCGGCGAAGCTGTCGGAGGGGAAAGTCGAGGTGTCCGGCAGGCCGCCGGCCAGGGAGATGACCTCAGGCCGGGCGGTGATGGCCATCAGGTCGCGCATCGCGGAGGACCGCATCACCTGCGTGCGGCGCGCGAACAGCCCCGCGTAGCGCTCGAGATCGCGCGATCTCGTGTGCGCCCGTCTGCGCCGTGGCGGCTCGCTCGGGCGCTTCGGCTGCCCCTCCTGTTCTGGCCGCTCGGTCATCGCGGACAGTGTTGCGGAAGGGCATGGGCGGTGGTGAAGCTGAGCTGGCGTTAAAGGGAGTCCCTGTAGCCTCCGGCCCGATCATGCTCCTCGCCATCTGCCAGGGGCTGGGTCTGGCGATCGCCGCCGGCCTCATCCTCGGAGTCGTCTTTCCGCCGATCATGCCGACCTGGGGCGCCGTCGTCGGCGCCGCCCCGCTCGGCGTGCTCGCCGCGGGCACCGCGCTCAATGGAGCCGGTGAGGCACTCTGGCCCGCCCTGCCCGTCGGGGTGATCGGAGCGGGCCTGGCCGCGGTTGTGACCCGCGACGTCGCCTCGGGAGCGGCTCGGCGCCAGCAGGATCGCCTGAGCGGCGCCGACCTGCAGGCGCCCAGCGGCGTGATGGCCATCGTGGTGCTGGCGGCAGTCGTGATCGCGGCGGTCAGCCTGGTCCTGAAGCCCTTCTCGCTTCTCGCTCTGCTGGGCCTCGTGTGGCTCTGGATCTCCCGGCGGCGGCGGGCCGAGCGCAAGCACGAGGGCCTGCGGGTGCTCCGCTAGATGAACACCACCGGATCCTCCATCTAGCCATGACGCAGAAGCTCGTCCTCGTGGTCGTTGATGCCATGCACCCGCAGATGCTGATGCGTGCGATCGAGGAGGACAAGGCACCAACCTTCGGAGCGCTGCTCGAGCGCGGTGAGATGGTCAGCGACGTCGTCTCCAGCTTCCCGTCGGTCACGCCGGTGGCGAGCTCGGAGATGATGACCGGCACCGGCCCGGCGGGGCACTGGGTGATGGGCATGAACTGGTACCACCGCCTCGAGCGCAGGTACATCGAGTACGGCTCATCCTTCGAGGCCACCCGCACCTTCGGACTCTTCCGTGCGATGTACGACCTCGTCTACAACATGAACCTCGACCACCTCAGCTGGCAGGCGCAGACGGTGTTCGAGCGGCTCGGCGACGCGGGGGTGCGCACCGCCGCCACGCCGTTCCTCATCTACCGCGGGCGCCGGCGTCACCAGCTGGGCCTCGAGGGCCTTGTGCGCCGGGCCGCCGCGGCGGCCAACTTCCGCCACGCGGTCTGGGGGCCCGACGAGTTCTTCTACGGCGACCTCTACGCCAGCCGCCCGACCGGATGCGGCCCGAGCTTCACCCGGCCCGGTACGCGGGATGAGTACTCGGCCTGCGTCGCCGAGCAGCTTGTCGAGGAGGACGCGTACGACTTCCTGCTCTTCAGCCTGCCCGACAACGACTTCCATTCCCACCGCCATGGGCCCGACGCGACCGTCGAGTCGATCGCCAAAGCCGACGCGATGTTCACCCGCCTCGTCGACGCCGGGGGTGGGCTCGACAAGTTCCTCTCGGACCACGCAGTGGTGCTCACCGCAGATCACGCCCAGACCGCCGTGGAGCATGCGCTGCCCCTCGCCGACGAGCTGGGCGAGGACTGGGCCGTGCTCCAGCCCAACACCGACCGCCCCGAGGAGGCCGAGATCGCGGTCAGCCCCACCTCGCGCGCAGGCGCCGTCTACATCCTCGACACGGGCCGCCGCCATCCGGGCACGCATGAACGCGCCAGGCTCCGCCTGCGCGACCTCGCCGGGGTCGACCTGGTCACCTGGCTGGCCGGGGATGACGGGGCGCCGGTCCTGCGCACCGGTGTGGGCCTGCCCGAGGCCGAGCGACTCGAGGCCGTCGTCGAGCGCGACGGGCGGGAGTTCCGCTTCCGGCCCGGCGGCCAGCTCCGGGACCTGCGCGGCAACAACTGGTTCGTGAGCGGCGAGCTGGAGGCGCTCGAGGGGGACGTCACGCGCGGCCGCTTCGAGTCCGAGGAGTACCCGGACGCTCTCGCCCGGCTCTGGTCGGCCCTCACCTCGCCACACGCCGGGGACATCCTGATCTCAGCGACCGAGGGCTACGAGTGCGTGGACTGGGGCGGGGTCAGCCACGTCGGCGGTGGCAGCCACGGCTCGCTCGGCCGCGGGGACTCGCTCGGCCCGGCGATCTTCGTCGGTTGCGGGCCCAAGCGCCCGGGTAGGCGGCCGCAATGGGCATTGCGGGACCTGGCACCGGTGATCCTCGAGCACTTCGGCGTGAACGGCGGGGGGTCTCAGGGATGACCCCGGTCGAGACCGCAAAGCGCATCGGCCGGGGGACCCTGAAGCCGGGAAACTGGCTCCAGCTCCTGCAGTTCGGGCTGGTGGGAGGGTCGGGCTACCTCATCAATCTGGCGGTCTTCGCGCTTGTGAACGGAGCGGGGAACGTCCACTACATCGCCGCGGCGATCCTCGCCTTCGCCGTTGCCGTCATGAACAACTTCTGGTGGAACCGCCACTGGACCTTCGACGCGAAGCATGGTCACGCGGGCTTTCAGGCGGCCCGCTTCTTCACGGTCAGCGTGCTCGCCCTGGTGATCAACCTGATCGCCCTCAAGCTCCTGGTCGGAGGGGGAATGAGTGAGCTGCCCGCCCAGGCAATCGCGGTGGCGATCGCGATGCCCTTCAACTTCATCGGCAACAAGCTGTGGACCTTCGACTAGGTCGCGCCCTCCTTCTCGCCGCTTCTCTAGCGCTCCTCGCCACGCTGCTGTCACCGGGCCTTGCGGGTGCGGATTCGCCCAAGATCACGCAGACGCGGGCGATTCAGATCGCCAAGACGGACCCCAAGGCGATCGCGGCGCTGAAGGACCATCCGAACCTCGTCCCCTCGGCGAGCCGCAACCAGTCCACCGGCCTCTGGGAGGTCGGGTTCTTCGCGCGCAGCGACGAGGTCGTGCAGGTCGTGATCGACCCGGTCGGGGGCAACATCCTCGAGTCCTGGACCGGGTACCAGGTCGCCTGGCGAATGGCCCGCGGCTATCCGGGTGCGTTCGGCCGCATGGTCAACGCCCCCTATATCTGGCTGCCCCTCTGTGCGATCTTCGTGCTGGGGCTGCTCGACTGGCGCCGCCCGTTCCGGCTCGCCCATTTCGACCTGCTCGTGATCGTCGCCGGCTTCGGGCTGTCGCACTACTTCTTCAACAAGGGCAACATCGGGCTCTCCGTCCCGCTCGCCTATCCGCCGCTGCTCTACCTGCTCACCCGGGCGCTCTGGCTCGGGTTCCGGCGCGTCAAGGGCTCCGGGCTTCGGCCGTCCATGCCGATCGCCGTATTGGCGATCGCGACCGTCGTGCTGATCGCCGGGCGGATCACCCTCAACGCCGTCGACTCGAACGTGATCGACGTCGGGTACTCAGGCGTGATCGGCGCCGACCGGATCGGGGACCGCAAGCCGATCTACGACAACTTCCCCTCGGACGACCAATCGGGGGACACCTATGGGCCGGTGGCCTACTACGCCTATGTCCCGTTCGAGCAGGCACTGCCGTGGAGCGGCACGTGGGATGACCTGCCCGCCGCGCACGCCGCCTCGATCTTCTTCGACCTCGGGACGATGGTCGCCCTGTTCCTGCTGGGACGCCGCTTCCGGCGTGGCCGGCGGGGGACCGACCTCGGGATCCTCCTCTGCTTCGGATGGGCGGCGTGCCCCTACACCGCCTTCGCCCTGGAGTCGAACACCAACGACGCCCTCGTCTCGCTGACCCTGGCCGCCACGCTCTTATGCCTCACCTCAGCGCCGGCAAGAGGAATCATGCTGGCCCTCTCATCCATGACGAAATTCGCCCCGCTCGCACTCGGACCGCTCTTCGCGACCTACGGGGCAACAGCCGTCAGCCGGGACGCATCTGCCACGTCAGGACCCGTGGCCCGATTCGTTCGTCTGACGGGGTTCCTCCGCCGCTACGCCAAGGTCGTCATCCCGTTCACGATCGCCTTCGCGGTCACGATCCTCGTCGTCTGCTTCCAGGCCCTGCAGAACCCCGGCCTCTCGACCTTCTGGCACCGCACGCT
>JAWVFG010000176.1:0-26267 GCA_033856335.1 Solirubrobacterales bacterium | reverse complement strand
GAGAGGATCGACGGCGGGCGACTCTACGTCGACGGCCAGCTGGTCGGCTACCGCACGCAGGACGGAAAGGTCTACGAGCTGCGAGAAAACGAGATCGCCGGCAAGCGCGCTGAGATCGGCATGGTCTTCCAGCGCTTCAACCTCTTTCCCCACATGACGGCCCTGGCGAACGTGACCGAGGCGCCGATCCGAGTCAAGGGGATCTCCAAGGGGGACGCACGTGCCCAGGGCCGCGAGCTTCTCGAGCGCGTCGGGCTATCCGACAAGATCGACGAGTACCCCGCGCGCCTCTCCGGCGGCCAGCAGCAGCGCGTGGCGATCGCTCGAGCGCTCGCGATGGAGCCGAAGCTGATGCTGTTCGACGAGGTCACCAGTGCGCTCGATCCCGAGCTGGTCAAGGAGGTCCTCGACGTGATGCGCACACTGGCCCACGAGGGCATGACGATGATCGTGGTCACGCACGAGATGGGCTTCGCCAGTGACGTCGGCGACCGGGTGGTGTTCATGGACGACGGTGTGATCGTGGAGGAGGGCCCCGCGAAGGAGCTGATCGAGAACCCGAAGGAGGAGCGCACCAAACGCTTCCTCGGATTGGTGCTGGAGCACTGAGGGCTCGCGGCCTCGCGCTCGGTCTTCTGCTTGCCGCCGCCGTCCTCCCGGGATGCGGCGGAGGCGGCAGCAATGGCGGCGGAGCGGCGTCCGGCGCCCCCAGCGGCTTCTACGGGGTGATCTCCGCCGAGCCGCTGCCGGGAGCGGCCGAGCTCGCTCGGATGGGGAACGGCAAGGTCGGGACGCTCAGGATCAACCTGGCCTGGGGCTCCGTGCAGTCCAGCCCGAACGCCCCCTACGACTGGAGCCACTACGACGACGTGATCGGCGGTGCAGCCAAGAACGGCATCAGAGTCCTGGCCACCGTCTACAGCTCCCCGGCCTGGGCCGAGCCGAGCCCGGAGTACGCGCCTCTGGGCTCCCGGCTCCCGCAGTTCGAGGACTTCGCCCGTGCCGCGGCGCAGCGCTACGGATCCAATGGGACCTACTGGAAGCAGAATCCGGATCTGCCCAAGATGCCGATCACCGACTGGCAGGTCTGGAACGAGCCCAACTCGCCGCTCTTCTGGAAGCCGACGCCCGACGCGAGCAGGTACCTGGAGCTACTGCGTGGATTCGAATCGGCGGTCCGGGGCGTGGACCCCGGAGCGCAGATCCTCCTCGGTGGCCTCTTCCCCACCCCGAAGGGCGGGGTCTCCATGACCACCTTCATCTCCCAGCTCTACCAGGGCGGCGGGCGCGGGCTGTTCGACGCGATCGCCGTCCATCCCTACGCGAGCACCCCCGAGGACGCGATCGCGTCCGTCGAGGAGGCCCGCAAGGTCATGGACCAATTCCACGACACGGGCGCGTCGCTCTGGATCACCGAGGTCGGCTGGGCCTCCGCGGGCGATCCATCGGGGCTCACCGTCGGGCCGGATCGCCAGGCCGAGTACCTGAAGCGGACCTTCGAGCTGGCGGCCGCCTCCCGCGAACGGCTCAAGCTCGACGGGGTGGTCTGGTACTCGCTCAACGACACGCCCGGGCCGCTCTGGCCCGGCCACTGCGGCCTGTTCACCTTGAGCGGCTCCGCCAAGCCGTCATGGAACGCGTTCGTCGAGCTGACGGGCGGGACTGCTTAGAAACAGGATGATGGAAACCGTTTCGTCTCCAAGCATCTCGCCAGACTCGAAGGTCGGGCGATTCGCGCCAGGGATCGTCGACCCAGGCAAGGAAGACCGGGCCGCTCACGGCATCCCCGTCGTTCCGGCCTTCGACGGCTACCGCGCTTACGCGATCCTCGGAATCGTCGTGGGGCATCTGCTCGGCCGCTCAGGCGTGCTCGCAGTCGCGGGCTCGAACTGGTTCGGTCAGCTGGTCCAAGGGACGCTGGGCCACTTCGTTGACATCCTGTTCATCATCAGCGGCTTCGTTGTCTTCCTGCCGACGGTCGCGCGCCGGGGCGAATTTGGCCACGTCCCGTCGTACGCGGTGCGGCGCGCAGCGAGGCTGGTGCCCGCCTATTGGGCTGTGCTGGCGATCGTGGTGGTCCTGGCAAGCGTGGTCGCCGTCAACCCCCCGATCCCGGTTCCGGGCCTCGACAACATTGCCGTTCACGCAGCATTCCTGCAACAGCCTGCCGGCCTCGTCCACGACTTCGGAGCTGTCGGCTTCGGGAGTGACCCGGCGCTGTGGACCATGTCGCTCGAGGTCGCCTTCTACGTCGTCCTCCCATTCATCGCAGCCTGGTACTTCCGGCGACCCCTGCTGGGCCTCCTGATAGCAGCCGCGATCACCATCGCGTGGCGCGAGGCGCTGCTCCACTGGTCGACGACCGAGGCACTCCTCGGGCACCCGTCCCCCGAGACCTCGGGCCGCCTGCACCTGCTCGGCTTGCTTCAGTTTCCCTCCTACGCGTTCTCATTCGCGGCCGGGATGACCGGTGCCTGGGCCTATGTCCGCCTTCGCCAGCGCAAGCTGCTCGAGCAACACGCACACTTAGTGGGACGGGTCCAGCTCGCCGCATTGGTCTCTCTAGCGACGTTTTGCTTCGTGCTGGCCCACGGCACGCTGGGCACGAGCCTGGTCGCCAGAGATTCACCGATCATCGTGCTGGGCTTCACCGCATCACTGACCGCGCTGATGGTGGCCACAGCCCTCGGGCGCATAGGGTGGCAGCGGCCATTCGCACACCCGCTGGCACGCCGGCTCGGTGACATCAGCTATGGCATCTATCTGATCCATCTGGTGGTCATCACCTACGCGGTTCGCCTGCTCTTCGAACACTCGACCGCGATCGCGGGCCAGTCTGCATCCCTCAACGCGAACGGCAGCCTCGGCACTTTCGTGGCACTTGCCGCCCTGGTGCTTCCGTTGACCGTGGGCTACGGCTATGTCTCGGGGCGCTACCTCGAGCAGCCGATCAGACGCTGGGCACACCGCTTCGGTCGGCGCGCGCAGGTCGTTCCTGCTTCGCAGCCGGCAAAAGCAAGTCCTCCAGGCTGACGAGTTCTCATTCTGCTTAACAGGCAAAAGCCGCTGAACCATCGCGGGTTGAGATGGGAGCAGACGAGCGTCCGTTTGAGGTTTCGCGTGGCCCACGCCTAGGATCTTCCAACCGTGCACCCCCCCAGAGTCCCTGAGGTTCATCGCCAGACCGAGCCGCCGCTCGGCCAGTTCTGGGAACCGATCAAGGCGGACAGGGCCCATCGGCGACGGCTGGCCCGGCTCGGCGCCGAAAAGCGGCGGGCTGCGATCACGATCGTCCACAACGAGCCGGTCTTCCTGCCGATCTGGCTGAGCTACTACTCCCGCTTCTTCGGCCCCGACGACCTGTACGTGATCGACAACGACACCACCGACGGCTCCACGGACATTGGCGGCTTCGTGCGGATCCCGGGCCAATACGACCCGGCCGCATCCGGGAACGTGCAGGCGGTCGAGAAGCTCCAGCACGAGCTGCTCGAGGGCGAGTACGACGCAGTCGTGGTCACCGACGTCGACGAGATCGTTACGCCGACTCCCGAGCTGGGGACGCTTGGTGATTACATCGACGGCCTTGACGAGTGGTGGGTCGACTGCATCGGCTACGAAATCCTCCACATGGTCGATCGAGAGAAACCCCTGGAGCTTGGCCAGCCGATCCTGAACCAGCGGAGCTACTGGTATGCGAACGGCGGCTTCAACAAACCGGCTATCGCGACCGGGCCGATGTCGTGGGTTCCGGGCTTCCATCATCGAACCGATGGACAGCTCAACTACGACCCCGACCTGCGCCTGATCCACCTCCATCGCATGGACTACGAGATCTGCCGGACTCGCCACCTCTCCCGGATGGACCGTGCCGGGAGCGAACCTGACCGCGAGGAGGGACTCGGCGTGAGCTACTGGCCCACGGAGGAAGGCGACTTCGAGCGCTGGTTCTACGAGGACAGCGGGTTCGAGGAGGACGGGGTGCACATCGCGGTCGAGCGCATCCCCGAGGACTTCAGGGGGATCGTTTGAGCACGCTCGAATCGCGACGGAACCCCCTCCGCACGACGGGGGCCCGGCTGCGCAACATCGTTCGCCGGGTCCGTCGCCTTCCGGACCCGGTCCGCTACCCGCACACAGCCAAGCCACTCGAGCACTGGCAGCGGATCGTCCTCAACGACGAGGTGAGCCGGCACATCGACTCCCTCGGTCCCGAGCGCCTGCGCGCCGCGGAGATCAGCGGCGACACCCACGCGGACCGCAACTGGAAGGAGTACTCCAGCCTGATGTACCCCGAGTTCGACATCTGCGAGCCGATCGCGGAGCCGGAGCGCTTCGACGTCGTGATCTGCGAGCAGGTGCTGGAGCACGTCCCCGACCCGTTCCTGGCCGCCTCAAACTTGCGGGAGCTCTGCGTTCCCGGAGGGCATGTGATCGTCTCCACCCCCTTCCTTGTCAAGGTTCACGAGATGCAGCTGATCTACGACATGAAGGACTACTGGCGATTCACCCCGCGGGGCCTTCGCACGCTGCTCGAGCGCGGCGGCCTCGAGGTGCATGAGGTCGGCTCCTGGGGAAATCGCGACTGCGTGGTGGGGAACTTCGACAACTGGTCAGCGTTCCGACGCTGGCACTCCCTGCGCAACGAGCCCGACCTGCCCGTCCAGGTCTGGGCGTTCGCCCGCCGGCCGGAATAACTACGCGCGGCTCTAGAGCTCCTCGGCGATGCGCGGCGCCTCGTGGTTGAAGTACCAGCCCCCGAGCGCGCAGATCACGGCGAAGAGCGCGATCGGCGCAAGCAGATGCGTCCACCCACCGGATGCGCTGACCGCCGTGGGGGCGCTGGGATCGATCACCCAGTGTCGGGCCTGTATGAACAGGGGGGTGAGCGGGTTGAGCAGGATCAGGTCCAGGTAGGTGCTCGGCACCCTCTCGATCGGATAGAGGACCGGCGTCGCGTAGAAGAGCGCCGTCGCCATCACGGTCCAGATGATCGCCGTGTCGCGGAAGCGCACGTAGAGCGAGGAGAGCAGCAGCGACACCGCCGTGGCGTAGACAAACAGGGTGGCCACGATCAGCGGGAAGAGCAGCCAAGTCCATGTCGGTGAGACGCCGAAGGCGAGGATGAAGACCAGGACCACGATTAGGTTCATCCCGAGATTGAAGAACGCGGTCAGGACCACCGAGAGCGGGATCACCATGCGCGGGAACTGGGTCTTCCGCACGACGCTCTCCTGACTCACCACCGACTGGACCGCTGCCTGCGTCGACTCCGAGAAGAAGCCGAAGAGAACCACGTTGAACAGAAGCAGGACCGGATAGTGCGGCACGCCCGAGCCCAGGCGGAAGATCTTCGTGAACACAAAGAGCAGCACCGCGAACAGCAGCAGCGGCCGTAGCAGGGACCAGAAGTAGCCCAGGACCGTGCCGAAGTAGGTCCTCTTGAACTCGGTCACAGAGAGTAGGAGGAGGAGCTCCGTGAAACGCCTCCAGCCACCTCCGAGCGCCGAGGGGCCGCGGACGTCGTGCAGCTCAAGCCCAGCCTCGCCGCTCATCGTGTTCCCTCCGGAGCCGGCGACTTTTCGATCTCCACGCCGACGTCGCCGGGGACCTTGACAAGCCCGGGCCCGCCCTCAACCCCGAAGACGACGAACTCGAGCAGCTTCAGGGTCTGGTGCGCGGTCTCCTCCTCGTTGCGCGTCACGGCGACCCAGCAGACCACCGTGTAGCGGCCCGGCATCAGCTGGTTCTCGACCGTCGCGCTGACACTGGCCTGCTGGCCGGACTCCAGAATCTCCCCGGCCATCTCGTGATCCAATCCAAACACCTGAACCCCGTCGGCGTTGGTGAAGTTGATGCGGAAGGTCGGACTCTCCAGGTCGTCGCGCGCCTCGATACGGGCTCGAAGCCTGATCGGCTCGCCGACCTCGACGTTGTCGATTCGCTCCCCGCGGGCGTCCTCGAGCCAGGCCTCGGACAACCTGGCCAGGATGTCGGGCACCAGCGCGATCTCCTTGTCTTCCCCGATCGAGATTCGGCGCTTGGCGAAGTTCATCCTCAGGTACTGGCGACCCGTCTCCTCAGGATCGCCGATCTGGCGAAGCTCCCCGTTGTCCAGCAGCATCGCCCGGTGGCAGAAGCTCTGCACGGCGTTCATGTCGTGCGTGACGAGGACGACCGTCCGGTCGCTGTCCCTCATCTCGCGGAACACGTCGCGGCACTTCTGCTTGAACGCCGCGTCGCCGACTGCGAGCACCTCATCGATCAGCAGGATGTCGGCCTCGGCCTGGATCATCACTGAGAAGGCGAGCCGCACCAGCATCCCGGAGGAGTAATTCTTCAGCTTCAGGTCGACGAACTCCTCGAGCTCGGCGAAGTCGAGCACCGAGTCCAGCCTCCCCCGCGCCTCGCGCTGGGAGAGGCCCATCATCACCCCGTTCAGCGTCACGTTCTCGCGCGCGCTCAGCTCCACGTTGAAGCCGACCCCCAGCTCGATGAACGGTGCCGGGCGACCCGCCATTCTGATCGAGCCGGCGTCTGCCCGGTAGATGCTCGCCAGGATCTTCAGGAGCGTGCTCTTGCCGGACCCGTTGCGCCCGACGATTCCGAAGAACTCGCCGCGGTGGACGTCGAAGGAGACCTTTTTCAGCGCCTCCAGCGTGCGGTAGTCCGGTTGCGCAAATGGGTGAACGACTCGCTCCTTGAAGGAGTCGATGCGATGGACGGGGATCCTGAAGGCCTTCTCGACCTCGCGCGCTTCGATGACGACGGGCGCGTCGCGGACTCCATTGGACCTTTTGCCTCGCTCGGTGGACATCCGTGGCGAGGCTACTGGCTCACCCGAAAACGCCTGCGTCCGAGCGCGTCCAGGCCCCGCCGGGCGAGCCTTACGTAGTCGCGTAGATCGTCCCCTCTGGGGACCAGAGATGCCCGGATGGAGTGGCCCGGCGTTCGCAGGAAGAGGTAGGCGGCGAGCAGCGAGGCGACGATGTAGGAGCAGCACGAGACGATCGCGGCACCCGTGGAGCCGTGGTCCGGGATCACGAGCAGGAAGGCGACGAAGGTGAGGGGGAAGCTCACCAGCCCGACGAAGAGGGCCTCGTTGGCGGCTCCCTGTCCCGTGAACGCCGCCACCATCACCCGGCCGACCCCGAGCAGGACGACCCCGGGGAGCAGGATGAGCCCGAGCGTCAGGGTGCGGCCGAAGCCGGGGCCCCAGACCAGCGGCGCGAGCGCGAGTATCGGGACGACCGCGATCGCTGCGACGGCGGAGACCAGGACGGAATGGCGCACGGCCGTGCCCTGGCTCGTCGACGGGATCACGGGCGTCAGGCCCGGCTCGGCCGAGGCGGCGACCATCGCATTCCGCGGCAGGACCACCGAGGCGAGCGGCTGCGAGACGATCCAGACGAGCGACGTGATCGAGACGGTCACCGCGTACACGCCCGTGTCGGAGGTGCCGTAGTACGCGCTCAGGATGAAGAGATCGGGCCGCAGGTTGATCAGCTGGAAGAGGTCGTTGACCCAGGCCCTGGCCCCGAAACCTCCCGCCTCGCGCACGCTCTGCTCGGGACCGTGCATCGCCTCCGAGCGCCGGGAATATCGAATGGCCCAACCCGTCGCGATCAGACCGCCGAGCACCCAGCCGGCTGCGAACCCGATCACTGCCCCCGTCTTGCCGGAGGCCAGAGCGCAGGCCGGGCAGAGCAGCAGCACCGCCGCCGGGCCCGAGACGGTGAGCAGGGCATAGGTCTCGTAGCGCTCCCGGGCGAGCGGTATCGCCGGGACGATCCACCAGGCCAGAGCGAACGGCAGCGCGGCCATCAGCGAGGCGGCCATGGCGAAGTTGAAGTCGCTCAGCGCCCCATCTCGGAGAAGCTCGTAGAGGCCCATGCCGACGGCCGCCCCCACGACCCCGAGACACAGGGCAGCGATCAGCGCGCCACGGACCGCGCTGCGCGGCGACCAGAGCCCGGCGCCGACCCTGTAGGTGACGCTCGTGCGCAGGCCGCCGCCCGCAACGAAGGTGGCGAGGAAGATGAACTGGGTCGAGAGCGCGATCAGGCCGGCACCGTCGGCCCCCTCGATCCGGGAGATCGAGATGCTGTTGAGGCCCAGCGCCGCGAAGGAGCCGGCCAGGGCGAGCGAGGCGAGAAGAGCGCTGGAGCCGAACTCGCGGCCGGGCGGAGCGGCGACGCCGAGCTTGGCCTGAGCGCCGTCGGGTGCCGGCATCGGCGGCAGCTTAGACGGTGCCGGTCGTGATACCTGATACCCATTCCCGCATTCATCGTGAGCACTGAGCCCGAAACCGCTGTGCGCCGCCCCCCCTCCGAAACGGGGGCCGATGCCGCCTGCGCATGGTGCGGAGCCGAGCTCCGGTCCGCCCCGCGTGCCGGGACGATCCTCTGCGGGAGCTGCGGCGCCCGGACCACCTGGCCGGTGCCGACGGACGAGGAGCTCGAACGCGCCTACGGCGGCTGGTACCGCCCCGCGCGCGGCCGCTTTTCCGGGCTCGGCGACCGGCTGCTCCGCCGAACGCGCGGACGGACCGCGCGGCGCCTGGACCGGATCGCGCCACCGGGGCCGATCCTCGACGTCGGCGCGGGCGACGGCGCGCTGCTCGACGCGCTCTCGGCAGTGGGCCGGGCCGCGGTCGGGCTAGAGCGCCGCTCCGGGCGCGACGACGTCCGCGACGACGACGTCCTCGACGTGCGGGAGCGCTGGGCCGCGGTCGTCTTCTGGCATTCGCTCGAGCACCTCCGCCGGCCTGGGGGGGCGGTCGACCACGCGGCGGAGCTGCTCGAACCCGGCGGAGTGATGGTGATCGCGATGCCGAACCCGGCCAGCATCCAGGCCCAGGTGTTCGGGGATCGCTGGTTCGCCCTCGACCTGCCGCGCCATCTGGTTCACGTCCCGGCCGCCGCTCTGCTCTCACGCCTGCGGTCCCTCGGCATGAGCCCCTCTCGGATCAGCTATCTGCGTGGGGGGCAGGTCGTCTTCGGATGGCTCCACGGCATCGTCGGGGCCCTCCCCTCGCACCCCGACCTCTACGACGCGATTCGCAGGCCCGAGGCGCAGCGGGAGCCGCTCTCGCCGGGCCGGCGAGCCCTGACGCTCGCCATCGCGGTGCTGGCCTTGCCGCTGGCGGCTGCCTGCGCCGGAGTCGAGGTGCTGCTCAGGCGCGGGGGCACGATCTATGTGGAGGCGCGCCGTGCCTGAGGCGGCACCGGAGGCCGAGCGCGACGCCGCGAAGGCCGGAAAGCGCGGAAAGACCGTCGTGGTCATGCCCGCCCTGAATGCGGCTAAGACGCTCGAGTTGATCGTCGGCTCGATCCCCCGCGACGTGGTCGACGAGGTGATCCTGGTCGACGACAGGTCCACGGACGAGACGCTGGAGATCGCTCGACGGCTCAACGTCAACGTGGTCTGGCATCCGCACAACGTCGGATACGGCGGCAATCAGAAGACCTGCTACCTCGAGGCGCTCCAGCGCGAGGCCGACGTCGTGGTGATGCTCCATCCGGACGGCCAGTACGAGCCCGAGCTGATCCCCAGGATGATCGAGCCGATCCTGGCGGGCGACGCGGACCTCGTGCTCGGATCCCGCATGCTCGTCCCCGGCGCCGCGAGGGAGGCCGGGATGCCGCTCTACAAGCGGATCGCCAACCGGTCCCTGACGACGATCGAGAACCGCGTCCTCGGCACCCAGCTGACGGACCTCCACACCGGGTACCGCGCCTACGGACGGGAGGTGCTGCTCACAGTGCCCTTCCTGCGTAACTCCCTCGACTTCAGCTTCGACTCCGAGCTGCTCATGCAGGCCTCGTACTTCGGGTTCCGGATCCGCGAGGTGTCGGCGCGGACGCGCTACTTCGAGGATGCGTCCTCGGTGGGCTTCAGCGCCTCGACCGTCTACGGGCTGAAGACGCTCTGGGCCGCGCTGCGCCTCCTGCTTCATCGCAGCCGGCTGTTGCGTTCCCGGAAGTACTCTCCGTGACCCGCCGCGCACGCGCCCAACCCGCCACCGTGCTGGCGGGAGCCGCGATGCTCCTCTCCGGGGTCTTGCTCCTGCACTGGCTCGGCCGGCTGACCTTTTGGCGCGACGAGTGGGACTTCCTGCTCCACCGGCGCTCCTGGAGCCCGGGCACCTTCCTCCATCCGTTCGTCGAGCAGCTGCTCGCGATCCCGACGCTGATCTACAAGGTCCTCGTCACGACGTTCGGGATGGAGTCGGCGGTGCCATTCCAGGTCACGGCGGTCCTCCTGTTCCTGCTCAGCGCCGGGATGCTGTTCATCTACGTGCGCCGGCGCGCAGGTGAGTGGCTGGCGCTCGCGGCGATCCTGCCGATCCTGTTCCTCGGCCCCTCCTGGGACGATCTCCTCTTCCCGTTCCAGATGGCGCTGTTCGGCTCGATCGCCTGCGGCATCGGCGCCCTGCTCGCTCTGGAGCGTCGCGATCGCGCCGGAGACATCGTCGCCATGGCGCTGCTGGTCGTGTGCCTGCTCTTCTTCGACCTCGGCATTCCGTTCGTCGCGGCGGCCACGATCGAGCTCGCGCTGCGCAGGGACCGGTGGCAACGCGCCTTCGTCGTCGTCGTGCCCACCGTGATCTGGCTGCTCTGGTACGCCGGCTGGGGCCACAACGCGCACACCTTCATCTCGTTCCACAACGCCGCGAACGCGCCCAGCTACGTCCTCGACGGGCTGGCGTCCAGCCTCGCGACGCTGGTCGGCCTCGGGTTGGCGATGGGCGACTTCCAGACGAGCGCACTGGACTGGGGGCGGCCGCTCCTGGTGCTCGTGGTGGGTCTCGCCGGCTGGCGGCTCCATCGGCTGGGACAACCATCGGGCCGGCTGCTCGGTGTGCTCGTGCTGCTGCTCGGATTCTGGTCGCTGACGGCCCTCAACACCAACCCGTTGGCGCCCGCGACTGCCGGCCGCTACCAGTACATAGGCATCGTTCTGATGATCCTCGTCGCAGCGGAGCTGGTGCGTGGCGTGGAGGTTCGGCGCTGGGCGGTCATCGGCGTCGTGCTCGTCGCCGCCGCTGCCGCGCTGACCAACGGCGTCCGCCTCCGGGACGCGGCCCACACGCTGGCCGGGATCGCACAGCAGGAACGCGGGGGCCTCGCCGCGCTCGAGCTCACGCGAGGCCATGTCGCCCCTGGATTCGAGTTGACGCTGGAGAACTCGGATGTCGACTACCTCGGGACACTGGATGCCGGTTCCTACTTCTCGGCCATCGACGCTTACGGATCGCCCGCCTACTCGCCCGCCGAGCTCGCCGGCGCCTCCGAGCCGGCCCGGGTCTCCGCCGACAAGGTGTTCGCGGCCGCCCTGGGCGTGGCCCTCGTCCCCGCTCCGAACACCCAACGGGGGAAGTGCGTGAAGCCGCCGCCGGGCGCCCCGACGCCGGTCCCATCAGGGGGGCTGCTGCTGCGCACGGCCGCCTCGGGCACCCAGGTGTCACTGCGCCGTTACGCCACCCAGTCGTTCCCGGTGTCGCTCGGCTCCCTCCGCCCCGGCGAGCAGGAATTGCTTCGCATCACACCCGACAGGTCCACCATGTCATGGAGTCTCGGGCTGAGTGGGCCCCACGTGCAGGTTTGCCAGCCATCCGGCGCCTGACAACTCCCCCGGCCCTCCTGGCCGGACTTGCCGTGGCGTCAGCGGCTGTGCTGATCGCCTGGCAGTCGCATCTGACGTTCTTCATCGACGATTGGGACCTGCTGCTGCGCCGCCGCGGTATCAGCGCCGACGTCCTCCTCAACCCGCACGCCAGGCACCTCATCATCGGGCCGGCGATCGTCTACAAGGCGATCCAGGCCACCTTCGGGATGGACAGTCAGATCCCGTTCACGGTGCCCGCGATTCTTGCCTTCCTCGCCAGCGTCGTGCTCCTCTTCGTCTACGTCCGCCGGCGAGTCGGCGAGTGGCTCGCCCTCGCCGCCGTCGTCCCGATCCTCTTCATGGGATCTGCGTACGAGGACCTCCTGCACCCGTTTCAGATCTGCTACTTCGGCTCAGTGGCGTTCGGGATCGGCGCGCTGCTCGCGATCGAGCGCCGGGATTCCCGTGGGGACGTGATCGCCTGCATCCTGCTGCTGGCGTCGCTCGCCTTCGCCGAGATCGCGTTGCCGTTCGCCGCAGGCGTTGCGGTCGCGATCGCCCTCGACCGCGGCCCGCTCCGTCGAGGCTGGGTCGTCGCGGTCCCCGCTGTTCTCTATGCAATCTGGTTCGTCGCCTGGGGGCAGCAGGGGCCGAGCGAGCTCACCTTCAACCACGTCGCAACGAGCCCGGCGTATGTGCTCGACGGATTCGCGAGCAGCCTCGGCTCGCTGTTCGGGTTGGGAACCACGGCGCTGTTCGGCGGGACCGGCGGGCTCGAGTGGGGCCGTCCGCTCCTGGTTGCGCTGGTGGCCATAGCCGCCTGGAGCCTGCGTTCGCGATCTCCGCTTCGAGGCTGGCTCCTGGTCACCCTGGCGGTCGGAGTGTCCTTCTGGTTCCTGACCGCCGCGAACGGCGGCCTGGGTCGCCCCCCCTATGCCTCGCGCTACCAGTACGTGGGCGCGGTCTTCCTGGTGATGGTCGCCGCGGAGTGTGCTGCCGGCTGGCGACCGGCCTGGCGGCCGAACTGGCGGGCGCTGGCGGCAGTCTTCGCAGTCGCGATCGCAGCTGCCGTCAGCAACTTCTCCACTCTTCACGAGTCGTATAGGGCGCTCGCGGGGCTGACGCCGGTCATCCGAGGAGGCCTGGCGGGTCTCGAGATCTCCGCCGACACGGTCAACCCGGACCTCGTCCTGACCACAGAGAACTCGGGCTACAACTACTTCGCGCAGCTCACCGCCGGTCCGTATCTGTCCGCCGTGGACAAGTTCGGCTCACCCGCGTACACGCAGGCCGAGCTCGCCGGCGCCCCTGAGATCGGGCGCGTCGCGGCCGACAAGGTCCTGGCGGCGGGACTCCGGCTCAGCTTCCGGCCTCTGGCCAAAGCTCCGCCGACCGGCGCCACGGCGCCCGCGCTCGTCGGTCCTCCCGGCGCGGTGGTCGACACCAGCCCCGGCTGTCTCACGGTCAGGCGCGTTGGCGCCACATCGCCGATTGTCACGCTGCCGCCGGGCGGAGCGACCCTGACCACACCGGCTGGGGCACAGGCCGGGCTCAGCCTGCGGCGGTTCGCGGCCGACTCATTCCCGATCGTCGTGGGCACCGTCCACCGCGCGGCCCGGCTGGACATCCCCGAGGACCGCTCGAGCAGGCCGTGGGAGCTTCAGCTGGATCCCACCGACCAGGTCACCGTCTGCGGAGAATGAGCCGCCGCCGCAATTACCCTTAGACGATGCCGACGATCTCATTCGTGATCCCGGTGAAGGACGAGGAGGCGGTCCTTCCGGAGCTCCACCGGCGGCTGGACGCCGTCGCGCGGGACATCCAGGGGGATACCGAGTTCATCCTCGTGGACGACGGCAGCGCCGATCGCAGCCGAGAGGTGATGAGCGAGCTCCGCGCACGCGACGAGCGGGTGAAGCTGATCTTCCTGGCGCGGAACTTCGGTCATCAGCTCGCGCTCTCGGCGGGCCTCGACTTCGCCACCGGCGACGCGATCGTGATCATCGACGGTGACCTCCAGGATCCGCCGGAGGTCGTGCTCGAGATGATCCCCCTCTGGCGGGAGGGCTACGAGGTCGTGCACGCGATCCGTCGCCGTCGCGCCGGCGAGAGCCGGATGAAGCTCTGGACGGCGAAGTGGTTCTACCGCCTGATGCACCGCCTCTCCGACGTCGACTTCCCGGTGGACTCCGGTGACTTCCGCCTGGTCGATCGCCGCGTCGCGGACGTCGTGCGCAGCATGCGCGAGCCCGACCGTTACCTGCGGGGGATGTTCGCCTGGGTCGGCTTCCGCCAGACCAACGTCAGCTACGACCGCGACGAGCGCTTCGCGGGGAAGACCAAGAACTCCTGGCGCAGCATGATCAGCTTCGCGATCGACGGGATCCTCGGGTTCTCGGTGGCCCCCCTTCGCTTCATCCTCGGGCTCGGATTCGTGATCTCGGCGCTCAGCATGGCCGTCGGTGTGGTGGCGATCGTGCTCAAGGTCGCGGGGTCCCTGCCGCCCGTGCAGGGATGGGCATCGCTGACGGTGCTCGTCTCGTTCCTGGCCGGGATCCAGCTGATCGTGCTCGGCACAATCGGGCTGTATGTCGCGCGGGCATATGAGCAGGGCAAGAACCGCCCGCTCTATCTGATCGCGAGTGCCGAGGGGCTCGAGGCCGGACCGTCAGGGCCGTTGCGCGAACACGGCGTACTGAGCTCCGAGCGGCAGCCAACCGAGCCGACGTTCGATCCCTCGCAGTAGGCCCGATGCGCGGGTGAAGAAGAGGATGTAGCGCCCACCCACCTGACGGAGCCCGGCCTCGCGCAGCAGGCGGGAGCCCTCGCGCCGAGTCAGCAACTCCGCATCCCGATCGAACTCGCAGCCACGGACGGCGCGCCGAGTGACCGGATTGAGCGGGTTGTGCTCGAAGAGAGCGACCAGTCCGCCGGGCTTGCAGACTCTCCTCATCTCCTGGACTAGGGGAGCGCGCCGGTCGCGAACCACATGATGGAAGACACAGACGGCGAAGCAGACGTCGAAGGACTCGTCTTCGAATGGGATCTGCTCCCCCTCGGCGTAGTCGCGGTACTCGGCCCAGGGATTGCGCCGGCGGGCGCGCTCCACCATCCCGGGGGCGACGTCGACGCCTGCCAGGCTTGCGACCCGTCCCTCGAGGAACCGATCGGTCTCCCCCGGACCGCAGCCGACGTCGAGAAAGGACAGTTGACGCGGCTCGCCGACCTGGCTTCCCGCCAGCTCCAGCAGCGCCTCGGCCTTGGCGGCGGTGAAGAAATCGAGGTCGGTGCCGGCAAACGCGATCGCCTCCTCGATGGCCTCTCGGTAGCTGTCGCTGTACTCATCGAACTCGACTGGGACCTGGTCCGGCACGCGGGGGAGGCTAAATGGATGGCACTAGGCTGCGCGGGATGACCGGGCAGGACGCGACCAGCGCGGAGCAAAACGCCGAGTTCTTCGCCGGTGAAAAGCACGGTCGCGACGTGGCCGAGCTCGACACCTACCGGCTGATCCGCGAGGCGGTCACGCGGGAGGTCGCTGGAACGGGCCGCCTGCTCGACGTCGGCAACGGGGCCGTCTTCGGTTACGACACGACCCAGGTCGAGGAGATCGTCGCCGTGGACCTCTTCCTCGACCGGCTCCCCGCCTCGCACTTTCCCCCCAACGTCGTCGCCCGGAAGGGCGATGCGCTGGCTCTCGATGAGCCAGACGACACCTACGAGACCGTGCTCGAGGCACTCGTCTACCACCACCTGGTGGGCAGCCGCCCCGGGGACTCGATTCTCAACATCCGCGGGGCGATCGCCGAAGCCGAGCGGGTGCTGCGACCGGGAGGGCGCCTGGTGGTCGCGGAGTCCTGCGTGCCGAGATGGTTCTACGGCTTCGAGAGGGCCATGTTCCGCCCGCTCACCGCGGTTGCGAAGAGCCGGTTGCTCGGAGGGCATCCGGCCGTGCTCCAGCTTCCCTTCCCGCTGCTTCGCGAGCTGATCGAAGAGCGCCTGGAGATCGAGCGGGCCTACCGGGTCCCGGCGGGAAGGTGGATAACCCAGTTCGGCGTCCGGTGGCCAACCGCGCTGACCCCAGCCCGCGCCGTGGTGGTGGTGGCCCGCAAGGCCAAGCGGTCGTGAGCCTCAGAGCGCGCGCCCGAATCTCCCCTGAGGACCTCGCCTGGCTCGGCTCGATCGCGGCCGCCGCCTTCCTGGTGATCGGCTTCGTCTGGATCACGCCGGCACTGGCGAAGCTCTACCCCTCGCCGGATCAGACCCTCTTCGCCGTTTGGCGCCACTACGGGGCCCCAGAGCCGCTGGAGGACGTTCGCGGGATGGTCACGCTGGCGACGCCCTTCGTGGTGGCCTCGGCCCTGCTGTTGCTGGGCTCGCGGGTGCCCGGGCGGCGGTCGCTCGATCCGCTGATCCTGGGAACGCAGGTCACCGGCATCGCGCTTCTCACCTGGTCCGTCCTGAACCAGCGGCACGTCGTGATCCTGGTCCCACGCGACTACTTCGAGCCGCTGGTCCTTGGGGTTCCCAATCTGATCGCGGGCGTTTGCATGGGAGTGGTCATGACCGGGCTGATTCTCTGGTGGGCCGGGCCGGCTCCGAGACCGCTCGAGCGTATTGGCGGGTGGCTGGCGAGACGACCGGTGTTGGCGGCAGCGGCCGCGGTGCTCGCCACCACCGTCTTTCTCTTGCCCGCCGTGGTCACCGATGCATCCATCGCTCACAGCGGGTCACTGGCCAGCCAGATCTCGCCGCCCGCGGAGGACTACATGGCGGTGATCAACGGCCGCACGCCCCTCGTTGACTACATCGCGCAGTACGCAAACCTCCTGCCATTTGCGGTCGCGCCGCTGCTCAGCGCCTTCGACTCGTCGCTGACCGCGTACTCGATCATCATGTGCATGCTGTCCGGGATAGGGCTGCTGGCGGTATTCGGGGTCTTCAGCGCGGTGACCCGGCGGACATGGGTGGCGCTGGCCCTCTATGTGCCATTCCTCGCTCTGGCGCTGTTTCCCTGGCATGACCAGGGAGCGGCCCGAGACTTCAACGGCAATTACTACGCGATGTGCCCGGATCGCATCCTCGGCCCGTTCGTCCTCGCCTGGCTCTGCGCTCTCTGGACCCGCGGTCGCCGGGTGCCAGTCTGGGCCCTCTACCTGATCGCCGGGCTGACGCTTCTGAACAACTCGGAGTTCGGCGTCGGTGCCCTGATCGCGCTCACCGTGGCGATCCTGGCCGGTGCTCCACGCGAAGCCGCCTCGCGTCCGAGCTGGGCGAGGATGGGCCTGGAGGCGGCGGCCGGACTGGCCTCGGCCGTGGTGATCGTCTCCGTGGTGACGCTGGCCCGGACGAGCGACCTTCCAGACCCGGCTCTCCTGACGTACTACAGCCACCTGTTCCTGCGAGAGGCCTACGCCCTCCTGCCGATGCCCTCGCTGGGCCTGCAGTGGGCCCTGTACGCGACCTTCGCGGCCGCGCTGCTGATGGCCGTGGCGCGCTGGGTGCAAAGGGCCTCAGACCGGACGCTGACCGCCATGCTCGCGTTCTCCGGCTGCTTCGGACTGATCACGGGGATGTACTTCGTCGGGCGATCGGTCCCGGCCCAACTCATCATTCTCTTCCCCATCTGGGGCTTCTGCCTGGTGATCGTCGCCTGGTCGGCCGCGCTTGCCCTGCGATCGACCCGCACCGACTGGATGCGGCTGCGACGCCTGTTGCTCCCGGCAGCGGCGGCATTGATCGGCTTTGGCGTCATGGTCGCGGCGATCGATCGCACCCCGCCTCCCTGGCGCCAGCTGGATCGCCTGACGGACGGCGGCAGGGCCGTCGACGACGCTCCAAATGCCCAGCGATTCATCGAGGCGCGTACGGATCCGGGTGACTCCGTGCTTGTGCTCGGTACGCCACTGGCCCACCGCCTTGCCGATCGTTCCGGCGTGGCCAACGTCTCACCACTCAACGGCCTCGTATCGCTGATCTCACCGGCCGAAGCGGATCGATCCATCGATCAGCTCCAGGCGAGTGGAGGACAGGAGGTCTTCGAGGCAGCGACCGCACAATCGGCGATCAATCCCACCCTGATCAAGATCCCGGAATTCGCCACGATCCTGCAGCACCGGGGTTATCGACTGGTCGAGCAGGATCCCAGCAGCGGGTTGCGACTGTGGCGGCGAACCGGGTCCACGGCGGGCTCCAAGCAGTGACTGTGGCCCATCGAGCGAGGGGAGCGATCCGCGCCGCCTGGCCCCAGGGCGCCCCCGGCTATGTCCTGCTCGGCGTTCTGCTGGTGGGCATCGCTCTCCGGCTGATCGCGATCTTCAGCTGGTGGCCGGTGACGACGACCCTGGGTGATGAGTACGAGCGATATACGGCGAACCCGTTCGAAAACCCCCTTCACCCAGCGGGATACTCGACGATCCTTGCCGCCATCGGACTGGTGACTCGCGAGGTGGCGGTGCCGATCCTCCTGCAGCATCTCAGCGGGATTGCCTCGGCGCTCCTTCTCTGGGCAGCCACACGACGCATCACCAGATCGGACTGGGCAGGACTGCTGCCGGCCGGGATCGTGCTGCTCGATCCAGATTTCATCTTCCTGGAGCACTCGATCATGTCCGAAAGCTGGTTCGTGCTCGCGATCTCAGCTGGGCTCTACGCGGGCGTCCGGGCCTTGGATGAGCCTCTGCCCTACTGGCGCTGGCCGCTCTTCACCGGCGTGGCCCTCTCCCTTGCCGTGACGATCCGCACCGCCGCCCTGTTCGTGATTCCGGTGGCCGCCCTAGCGCTGCTCTTGTCTCAACCCTGGTCGTCGAAGAGCAGGCCCGTGAACCTGCGGTCCGCCCTCACCGTGCTTGGCGTCTCCTTCGTGATGCTTCTGGCCTTCGCGACCGCGAACGCAGCGCTTGGCGAGCGGTTTGGGCTCGGTGCATCTCCCGGCTGGTACCTGTACGCGCGGGCCGCCCAATTCGCCGATTGCACCAAGTTCACGCCTCCCCAGGGAACGGATGTCCTCTGTGAGGGCCGGCCCGCCGGCGAGCGCCAGGGCACGCGGTACTACTCATTCGACAGGACAGCCCCCGCGCCGCGCAACCTGGGACCTTTCGGGAATCACGATGACCTCCTCGGCCAGTGGGCAAGGCGAGCGATCATGGCCCAACCTGGCGATTACCTCGCCAACGCGTGGCAGAACCTCCGCGGCTACTGGCTCCCGGACCTGCGCCCAACGGACTCGACGCTGAGTACGGATGCTTGGGAGGTAAACCAGGGGCTCGATCCGCAGCTCGCCTTCACCAACGGGCTCTACGACTCCGGCCTCTATCGCCCCGTGCCGGCCCGGCCCGGAGGAGCGAGCGGGCCGTCGCTGAGGTTCGAGCTCGCCTACCTCGAGGAGGGGTACCGGCGAGGCTTGGCGGCGCGCTTCTTCAACGGATTCAGCGTTCATATGCGCAGAGCGGGGCTCGAGTTCCTCCGTGGGTGGCAAACGGTCGTTCGGTTTGGGGCGACCGCGCTCTCGATAGCAACGATCCTGGTGCTGCTGGGGCTCGCGATCGGCAGTCGGCGGTCCCGGGTGGGCGTACTGCTCTTCGGGGTCGGGGGATTGTCCCTCCTCCTCGCGCCGGCTCTGACCGCCAACTACTGGGCTCGCTACACCGTGCCGATGGCGGGCCCTCTGATCGCGGCGGCTGCGATCGCAATCGCCGCGCTCTGGAGCCGGCTACGCATGCGGCGCCGAGCCGGGTCGGCCGCGGCCTCGGGATGACGGCGATGGCGCGACTGAGGGAACGCCTAGCAATGCCGGCCGAGGATCTGGCCTGGCTGGGCGCGATCGCCGCCGGGATCGGACTGGTCGCGGCATTCGCCTGGCTCGCGCCCGCGCTTGCGACGCTCTATCCCTCACCCGACCAGGCCATCTTCGGCACATGGCACGGGCTCATACATCCTGAGCACCGAGAGGACGTGCGCGGCATGCTCGCGCTGGCCACCCCCTTCCTGGTTGGGATCACGGTGGTCGCCCTGGGCTCGCGGCGCCTTGCGCGTCGCTCATTTGATCCGCTGATCGTGACCGCCCAGATCGCGGGGCTGGGTCTGCTCGCTTGGGCCGTCACCGAGCAACGCAATGTCCTCCGGCCGATCCCAGCCGACTATCTCAAGCCCCTTCTCTTCGGCGTCCCCAACCTGGTGGCGGGGGTCCTCATCGGCGGGGCGATAACGGCGCTGATCCTGTTCTGGTCGGGAGTGGTGCCGAACTCACTGGCGCGTGCGGGTGCGCTGGCGAGGCGGCGAGGGCTCGCGCCGGCAGCGGCAGGCATCGCCACCGTCGTCTTCCTGCTTCCCGCGGTGGTCACCGATGCGACGGTCGGCCACAGCGGCCTGTTCGCTCCGTCCCAGATCGCCATCTATGCCGACGACTATTTCGCGGTCGTCGACGGCCGCACCCCGCTCGTCGACTACATCGGGCAGTACTCCAGCCTGCTTCCGCTCGCCGTTGGACCGGTCCTGGGCCTTTTCCACTCCTCGATCACGTCCTTCTCGATCGCGATGTGCACCCTGTCCGGGCTGGCGTTACTGGCGATCTTCGGGGTCTTCAAGGAGGTGACCCGCCGCCCGTGGGCGGCGCTTGCCCTCTATGTCCCCTTCCTCGCCCTCGGCCTGTTTCCCTGGCACGACCAGGGAGCTTTCCGTGAGTTCAACGGCAACTACTACGCCCTCCTGCCGGAGCGTCTTTTCGGCCCGTTTCTGCTCGCCTGGCTCTGCGCGCTGTCGACGCGACGCCGGGTCCCTATATGGGCGCTGTTCGGATGGGCCGGATTCGTCGTCGTCAACAACGCCGAGTTCGGGATTGGGGCGCTGGTCGCCCTGATCGTGGCGGTGGCCGTGAGCTGGGACCGCACGGTGCCCATTCGTGAGCGCCTCAGCCGCATCGCGGTCGAGGGCGCCGCCGGACTGCTGGGCGCGATCGCGATCGTCTGCGCGGTCATTCTGGTACGCACCGGCAGCTTTCCCGATCCGACTCTGCTGACGTATTTCAACCGCCTTTTTCTACGGGACTCGTTCGGCCTGTTCCCGATGCAGGCGCTGGGCCTCCACTGGGCGCTGTACGCGACCTACGCCGCCGCCTTGGTGGTGGCCGCCGTTCGCTACGTCCGCGAAGAGCCCGACCGGACACTGACCGCGATGCTCGGCTTCTCCGGCGCTTTCGGGCTGGTCACCGGGATGTACTTCGTCGGCCGCTCGGTTGAGATCCAGCTGATGATCCTGTTCCCGGTCTGGGCGTTCTGCCTGGCGCTTCTGGCGTGGACGGGTGCGGGCACCCTCCGATCGGCGCGTGGCGACAAACGGAGGCTCCGGCGGTTGCTCCTGCCGGCCTGCGCGGCGCTGATCGGGTTCGGAGTCATGGTGTCGGCGATCGACCGTGTCTCGCCTCCCTGGAGCCAGGTCGACCGTCTGACGAGCGGTGGGAGGGCGGTGGATGACACTCCCAACGCGCAGCGGTTCGTCGAAGCGCATACGGACCCCGGTGATTCCATCTTCCTGATCGGGACGCCGCTCGACCACCGCGTGGCGGATCGCGCCGGGGTCACCAACGTCTCGCCGGTCAGCGGATACATGTCCCTGGTCACGTCTGCCGAGGCGGATCGAGCCCTGGATCAGCTCCAGGCTGCCGGCGGCGACCTTGTGTTCGAGGCGGTGACCGCCCCGAGCGCCGTCAACCCCAGCCCGTTCAAGATCCGCCAGCTCGCGGCCATCCTCAGCCGGCGCGGCTACCGATTGGACGCGGTAGATCCAAGCAGCGGGTTGCGGCTCTGGCGGCGCGCCAGCGGGACTCCCGCCGCCTAGTATCCGCGCCCGGATGTCGCTGACGGCGGAGTCGGAGCAGGGCGCCCCCTCCGCCGATCTGCGGGGACGCTTGGCGATGCCGGCTGAGGACCTCGCCTGGCTCGGCACGATCGTCGCCGCGATCGTGCTCGCCGCGGTCTTCGCCTGGCTCGCCCCCGCGCTCGCGAAGCTCATGCCCTCCCCCAACCAGACCTTCTTCCGGGCATGGGCGCTCAAGATCAATCCCGAGCCTCTGGAGGACGTGCGCGCCGTGTTCGCCTTGGCCACTCCCTTCGCGGTCGCCGCCGGGGTGCTGCTGCTGGGCTCGCGCCGCCCGGCCTCGCGCAGCTTCAATCCGCTGATCATCGGCGCGCAGGTTGCGGGCATCGCGCTGCTTGCCCTGTGCGTCGTCCGCCAGCCGCACGCTCTCCCGCTGCAGCCGGACTATCTCGAGCCTCACCTTCTATCCGTTCCGATCCTTGTCGCCGGGGCCCTGATCGGCGTGGTGATGATGGAGTTCATCCTCTGGTGGTCGGGGCCGGCTCCGAGGCCGCTTCGGCAACTCCGCCGGCTGGCGGGGCGGCGATGGCTCGTACTCGGGGTTGCTGCTCTGGTGACGGTCGTCTTCCTGCTCCCGGCCGTGATCACCGACGCCACCGTCGGACACAACGGGGTTTGGACGAGCAAGGACGTCGGGCTCCACGCGGAGGACTACCTGTCGGTCGTCAACGGCCGCACCCCGATGGTCAACTACATCGGGGAGTACGCCAACGTTCTGCCGTTCGCGATCGCGCCGCTGCTCGCCGCGCTCGGCTCCTCGGTCACAGCGTTCACGATCCTGATGTGCGTCCTATCGGCCGTGGCGTTTCTGGCGATCTTCGGCGTCTTCACCGAGGTCACCCGGCGCCCCTGGCTGGCGCTCGGCCTCTACGCGCCCTTCCTCGCCCTGGCCCTCTTTCCGTGGCACGACGACGGGCCGTTCCGCCAGTTCGATGGCAATTACTACGCGATACTGCCCGACCGCCTTCTCGGCCCGTTCGTGCTCGCCTGGCTCTGTGCCCTCAAGATCCGCGGTCGGAGGATCCCCACCTGGGCTCTGTTCCTGTTCGCCGGGCTGACCGTGATCAACAACACGGAGTTCGGCGTCGGCGCGCTGATCGCCTCGGCGCTGGCACTGGTCCTGGGCTCCGAGCGCGACGTTCCCCTGTCGCGCAGACTGGTGGATCTCGGCCGGGACGCCGCGATCGGGTTGGCCGCGGCGGTGGCGATCGTCTGCGCGATCACGTTGGTGCGCGCAGGGAGCCTTCCAAACCCGGCGCTCTTGAGCTACTACAGCCGCCTGGTCCTCCGGCAGTCCTACGGCCTCGTGCCGATGCCCTCGCTGGGCCTCCACTGGGTGATGTACGCGACGTACGCGGCGGCGTTGTTGACGGCGGCGATCCGTTACGTCCGCGTCGACCCGGATCGGATGCTGACCGCCATGCTCGGCTTCTCGGGGGCGTTCGGCCTGATCACCGGGATGTACTTCGTCGGCCGCTCGATTGAGCTCCAGCTGATGATCCTGTTCCCGGTCTGGTCGTTCAGCCTGGCGCTGGTCGCGTGGAGCGCAGCCGGCGCTCTCCGATCCGCCCGTGCCGACAGAGGGCGGCTCGTGCGGCTCCTCCTCCCGGCCGCGGCGGCGCTGATCGGGTTCGGCGTCATGGTCTCCGCGATCGACCGTGTCTCGCCACCCTGGCGACAGGTGAGCCGGCTCGAGGAAGGAGGTGGGGGCGCCTACGACCTCCTCAACGCCCAGCGATTCATCGAATCGCACACCCAGCCCGGCGATCACGTGCTGGTGATCGGGACGCCGGTCGATCACCGGCTCGCGGATCGCGCGGGAGTGACGAACGTCTCACCGCTCAACAGCCTGATCGCGCTCGTCTCATCGGCCGAAGCCGATCGCTCGCTGGACCAGCTGCAGGCCGAGCATGGAACCGAGGTGTTCGAGACGGTGACCGCGCCCAACCCGATCAACCCGCTCACCAGGATCCCGGAGTTCGCCACCATCCTGCGGCAGCGGGGCTACCACCTGGTGGAGCAAGATCCCAGCTCGGGATTGCGGCTATGGCGCGATTGAGGGGACGCCTCGCCATGTCGGCAGAGGACCTGGCCTGGCTCGGTCCGATCGCCGGCGCCGTCGTGCTCGCCGCGGCCTTCGCCTGGCTCGCGCCGGCCCTTGCCAAGCACTATCCCGCCCCCAACTACGACGTCTTCGCCCAATGGAAGCCGGCGATCAGGCCCGAGCCGCTGGAGGAGGTGCGCGCGATGCTCGCACTGGGGGCACCGTTCGTGCTCGGGGCCATCATCGTGGCCCTGGGCACACGGCGGTCTCCGCGGCGGTCCCTCGACCCTGTGATTGTGGGCGCCCAGGTGATCGGGGTTGGGCTGCTGGTCGTCGCCGTCCTCGAGCAGCCCCGCCAGAGCGGGTTCTTTCCCCTCGACTACTTCAAGCCGTACCTGCTCTCCGTCCCGGTGCTGGTGGCCGGTGTCCTCATCGGGCTGGCGATGACGGCGATCGCGCTGCGCTGGAGCGGGCGGCTGCCGGCATCGATCAGCCGGATCGGGGATCGACTGGCGGGCAGGGGCTGGTTGGCCCTGGTGATCGCGGTGCTGGCGACGGTGGTCTGGATCCTGCCGGCCGTGGTCACCGATGGGACCGTGAGCCAGGCCGGGCAGCTCGCCGCCGGCCATATCCCGGTGCAGTCCGAGGACTACTTCTCGGTGGTCAACGGCCGCACCCCGCTGGTCAACTACATCGCGCAGTACGCCAATCTCCTGCCACTCATCCTGGAGCCGGTGCTGAAGACGTTCGGCTCCTCGATCACCGCCCTCTCCATCGCCGTCTGCACGCTCTCCGCGATCGCGCTCCTGGCGGTCTTCGGCGTCTTCGTCGAGGTGACCCGGCGCGCATGGGCTGCGCTCGTCCTCTACGTGCCGTTCCTCGCGCTCAGCCTCTTTCCCTGGAACGACAACGGCCCCTACCGGAACTTCGACGGCAACTACTACGGGATCCTGCCCGGCCGCTTTTTCGGCCCGCTCCTGCTCGCCTGGCTCCTCGCCATGTCGATTCGGCGGAGGATCCCGATCTGGGCCCTGTTCGGATTCGCCGGCCTGGTCGTCTGCAACAACGCCGAGTTCGGGGCCCCGGCTCTGCTCGGTCTGATCGTCGCGTTGGCGATGAGCTGGGACCGGTCCGTGCCGCTTCGCGAGCGGCTGGGACGGATCGCCTTCGAGGGCGGTCTGGGGCTCGTCGGAGCGGTCGCGCTCGTCTGCGCGGTCATCCTGATCCGCACGGGTCAGCTGCCCGACCCGACGCTGTTGACCTACTTCAATCGCCTCTTCCTGCGGGACTCCTATGGGCTGGTCCCAATGAGGTCGCTCGGGCTCCAGTGGGCTCTCTATGCGACCTACGCGGCTGCGCTTTTGATCGCCGCGGTCCGCTACGTGCGCGACGACCCCGACCGAACCCTGACGGGGATGCTGGCTTTCTCAGGGGCCTTCGGACTGGGCACCGCCATGTACTTCGTGGGCCGCTCCTCCCAGTTCCAGCTGATGCTGCTCTTCCCGGCTTGGGGTCTCGCCCTCGCCCTGGTCGCCTGGACGGCGGCACGCTCCCTGCGGAGAGCCCGAGGCGATGCGGTCCTGCTCCGACGTCTCTTGCTCCCCGGATGCGCCGCCCTGATCGGGTTTGGGGTGATGGTCTCCGCGATCGACCGGGTTCCTCCTCCCTGGCGGCAGGTCGACCGGCTCACGGCCGGCGGCCCGGCGGCAAACGACCTGCTGGACGCGCAGCGCTATATCGAATCCAACACTCACCCCGGCGAGCACGTGCTGATCATCGGAACCTCGCTCGACCACCGCGTGGCGGACCGTGCCGGGGTGGTGAACGTCTCGCCGCTGAACGGGATCATCTCCCTCGTCTCCTCGTCCGAAGCCAACCGAGCAATCGATCAGCTGGAGGACGAGGGAGGCACCCAGGTCTTCGACGCCGTCAGCGGCCACCCAGCCGGCGGGCTCTTCTTCGGAGTGCCCGAATTCGCCACGATCCTCCGCCAGCGGGGCTACGTCCTCGTCGGCGAGGACCGAGCCTCCGGACTGCGCCTCTGGCGTCGCCCCGCGACCTGAGCCGCTGGGCCTACGATTGCGTCGATGCCAGGCCCACCCTCAACGGGCGAGGAGCTCCCTCCGGAGCAGCCAAGCGACGAGCAGGAGCTCGCCGCGGCGCGCCGGCATGCCGCCCAACTCGCCGAGCAGCTGGAAGCCGCCGAGGCACGTCACCGCCGCGAGCTTGACGAGCTGCGCGAGGACATGAGTCGCGAGCTGATGCGCCGGTCGTTCGCGGCGGCGGATCTCGAGTGGGCACGGCGGGGGCCCGGGTCGCCGGCGACGCTGGTCGCCGCCGAGTACGAGGCCACCACGAGCTGGCGCCTGACGAAGCCGCTGCGGGCGGTCGGCAGAATGCTGCGACGCGCGAGGTAGCCGATGGAAGCCCTCGCCGACCGGCCGCTGATCTCCGTGGTCATGCCGGCGTACAACAGCGACCCGAGCTACCTGCGGGAGGCCATCGCCTCGCTGCGGACGCAGGAGTACCCGAACTGGGAGCTCTGCATCGTCGATGACGGCTCCACTCGTGCGGAGACACGCCGGGCGATCGAGCGCGCGGTGTCGCGCGACTCGCGGATCACCGCCCGCCTGCTGGGTGAGAACTCCGGCATCTCGGCGGCCTCGAACCAGGGGCTGTCGCTCTGCCGCGGCGAGCTGGTGGCCTTTCTCGACCACGACGACGCGCTGACCACGGACGC
>JAWVFG010000175.1:0-5455 GCA_033856335.1 Solirubrobacterales bacterium | reverse complement strand
GCTCGGCGGCAGCGGCGCCGCTGGCGAAGACGAGCGCCAGGGCGACCATCGCGATCGATATACCAACTTTTCGCAGCACGGAGGGGACTTAACCAGACCGCGGCCGCGCAGGTCGCAGTTCCTCGGCCCCCCAGAGCTCTTCGGCTCTACAGGCGGCTGAGCAGTTCCGCGTTGCTCGCGGTCGCCGCGATCTGGTCCGCGAGCACCCGCGCTGCCTCCTCGGGCTCCATTCCGGCGAGCTCCTCTCGCAGGCGACGGACCTTGTCCATCTCGTCCGGGTCGCGCAGCTCGTCCTCCCCGGACGCTCGGCTGTCGGCCACCACCAGCGCCGGGACGATGCCCTTGGCGGCCAGGCCGGCGTCGAGGCGGAGCAGCAGGTTCTCGGTCGTCTCCAGCGCCTCCCGGACCTCGCCGCCCCGATCGTCCGCTTCGAGCACGGTCGCGATGATCGTCAGGGACCCGCTTCCCTCCTCCGCCAGCTCGCGGCCCGCGCCGAAGATCCGCTTGACGCGGCCCGGGTCCCGGTAGCCGATGGCGAGCCGGCTCAATGAGTCGATCAGGACGACCACGTCCTCACCGGCCTCGGCGAGTCGCTTCGCGTGGCCCATCGCAAGCTCGGCGGCGCGGACCTGGTCCTTGGGCTCCTGATCGGCGGTCGCCGCGAAGATCTCAGCCTGTGGCAGGGCTCGTTCCCATTGCGGGACCTCCTCCGGCCGTTCGTCCGCGAGCAGCACGCAGAGATGCGCGCCCGCCTCCGCGATCGCCGCGCCCAGCGCCCGGAGCAGCGTCGTCCGACCGGAGCGCGGCTGCGCCAGCACAAGCACCCTCTGGCCGAACGCCAGTGGCCCGAGCAGGTCGACGGCGCGCACCAGCGGATCGGCGGGGGCGTCGGGTTGGAGCAGGCGGCGGTGGGGCGGCGCAGCGGTCAGGTCCTCGAAGTGCTTGCGATCGTCCTCCGGGGGTTGCCCGTTGACGGCTTCGACGCGGACGAGAGCGCGGTGGCGCTCGCCACGGCGCGGCGCCCTGGCCGGGCCACGCACCTCGTCGCCGGGGCGCAGCTCACAGCGGCGGATCTGCGAGGCCGAGACGTATACGTCCCCGTCGGCCTCGTCCAGGCCGCTCAGCCGGATGAATCCATATCCCTGCGGCATCCGGTCGAGGACGCCGGTGATCTCCTCGGTTTCGGTCTCCGCCTCGGGATCCGCCTCGGATTCGAGCTCGGTATCGCCGTCGCGCTCCGCGTCGGTCTTGGGTTCGGCCTCGGTCTGAGATTCGGCCTTGGCCTCGGGTTCGCGCGGGGGCACGCCCTCGCCACCCGACCGCTCCGAGATCGCCTCGATCAGGTCGTCGCGAGGCAGCATCCGGTACTTCGGCACGTCGAGCTCCCGCGCCTGGCGGTGGAGCTCAGCGAGATGTTCGTCCCTGAGGGCCATCAAGGCGGGCATGCTAGTCGCACCGATCGAGAGCGCGAGCTATTGCGCGAGCGCCCTGCTCGGATCGAGGCCCTCCGCCTCGCTGACCCGCGTCCAGGCTGCGGCCTCGTCCGCGATGCGGGAGGGGCTCCAGTCGAGCTCGCCCCCGAGCGTGGCCGCGACCGCCTCAATCCGCTCGCCGTCGCGCAACTCGGGCGCGGCCACCAGCGCTAGGCGGGTGCGCCGCAGCAGCACGTCGGCGACCGAACGCGCCTGCTCCCGCCGGGCCGCCACCACGACCTCGGCCATGAGGTCCGGATGCCCGGGGACGATCGGCTCGGCGAGCTCGGGGCGCTCCTCGCAGAGGTCCAGGACGGCTCTCGCCGCGTGCCCGTAGCGGAAGGCGAGCTGGTCGGGCGCGCCGTCGGGGAGGGCGGCGCTGGTCTCGAGGTCGTCCGGGCGGGCGGACATCCCGAGCGGGATGTCGTCGGTGCGGGACTCCGCCTCACGACCGTCCCGCTGGACGATGCGATCGACGACCTGGGCCGCCATCCGCCGGAAGGTGGTCAGCTTGCCGCCGGTGATCGTCAGCATTCCCGACGAGGTCTCGTAGAGCTCAGCCCTGCGGGAGATGTCCACGGACTTCTTCGGGTCGCCGGTCGAGATCAGGGGCCGCACCCCCGCGTATGCGCCGGTCAGGTCACCGGTGCCGATCCCGGTCCCGAAGTACTCGTTGAGAGCGTCGAGCAGGTATTCGACGTCGTCCCCGCCCGGAGGCACATGGTCGATGTCGCCCCCGTAGTCGTTGTCGGTGGTCCCGACCAGCACCCGCCCGTACCAGGGCAGCGCGAAGATCGTGCGGTCGCCGCCGGCAGGGACGATGCAGGCCGCGGTACCGATGTCGAGTTCTTCGGTCGGCAGCGTCAAGTGCGTGCCTCGACTCGGCCGGATCTTCGGGATGTCCTCCTCGGCGAGCAGCTCGTCCGGGCGGATCCGGTCGGCCCAGACCCCGGTCGCGTTGACGACGTTGTCGGCGCGGACCTCGACGCGCTCCCCGGACTCGGCCTCGGTGAACGCGACGCCGGCGGCCTGCCGGCCCTGCTCGAGCACCTCGGTCACCTCGGCGCCGTTGACGATCACCGCGCCGAAGCGCTCCGCCTCCCCGAGCACGGTGAGCACCAGTCGCACGTCGTCGGTCTGGCAGTCGTAGAACAGGTAGGCCGAGCTCGGGTCCATCGTCCCGAGCGCCGGGATCAGCTCGGTCGCCTCCTCCCCCGAGATCGTGCGGTGGCGGTCGGGCGACCAGTACTCGGCCTCCTCGCGGTGCTCGTTGCGCTGGCTGCGCCCGCGGCCGATGCGCGAGGTCGCCATCACGTCGTACATGTTGAGGCCGATGCCGATCCGCCGATCGCGGCGCCCCTCCCCCAGCGCAGGGACAAGGAACGGCGTCGGATAGACGAGGTGCGGCGCGAGCCGGACGAGCAGCTGGCGCTCGAGCAGCGCCTCGCGGACCAGCCCCAGATCGAAGTTCTGCAGGTAGCGGAGGCCGCCGTGGACCATCTTGGATGAGCGGCTCGACGTGCCCTGGCCGAAGTCGCCGCGCTCGACGAGCACCACCGAGTAGCCGCGAGAGGCGGCGTCGAGGGCCACCCCGGCCCCGGTGATCCCGCCCCCGACGACGACCACGTCGAAGCGATCGTCCCCCATCGCCGCGAGCGCATTGGCGCGGGAGATCATTCGAGGAACTCGATGACCTGATCGGCAGGCAGGCGCTCGGGGGGACGCTGCTCCTGGACCGGCCTGCCCAGGTGCAGCAGCCCGACGAAACGCTCGGTCTCGGGCATGCCGACGGCAGCCTGGCCCGCCGGCGTGCGGAGCACCTCGGGCGTTCGCCAGTAGGTCGCCAGCCCTCGGCCATGGGCGGCGAGCAGGACGATGTAGGCGGCGCAGGCGGCGGCGTGCAGGTCCTCCTCATCCTGGATCGGGTCGCCGGTCAGCACGCACGAGCAGACGACCAGAGTCGGGGCGCGGTCGAGCTTGGAGGCGGCCTCCGGGCCGGCGGCCTCCTTGAGCCGCTCGAGCGCCTCGGGGCCGATCACGCGGAAGCGCCAGGGGTTGGTCAGGTTGTGGTTGGGCGCCCAGCGCGCCAGGTCGAGCACCTCCTCGAGCACCCCGCGGTCCACCGGCTCGGGCCGGTAGGCCTTGTGCGTGCGGCGAGTGCGGATCGCCTGCTCGACTTCCATATGCGAAAGCTAGGGCAGGCGCCGCCGGTACATCAGCCAGCCGCCCCAGACGGCGGCGGCGACCAGCGCGGCGACCCCGGTCGCCACGAGCCAGCTGGGCACTCCCCCGCCACCCTCATCAGCTGCTGGAGAGGAGGCGGGGTCGAGCGGGACCTGACTGCCCTGCGGCGACGGCTGGGGCATGGCCGCCGAGGCTGCGGGTGACTTGCCCGACGGATGCGCCATTCCGCCCCCGCCGTGGGCGCCCGAGACGCCGCCCGTCTTCGCGGCTGACCCGCCCGCGCCCGCCGCCCGGGGGGTTGCTCTCGGCACCGGGTTGAGCGGGAAGGCCGTGTCGCTTGCGGCCATCAGGGCCTGGCCGGTCACCCAGACCGGCGTCTGGTCGCTCGATGACGAGTAGCGGTAGTGGCCGTCGCTCGCCTGAGCCGACGCGATATAGCTGAGCGGAGAGCCTCCGCGCCGCACCGACGCGGGCGAGGTCCCGGCCGCCAGCAGACCCTGGGCGGCCCAGGCGGTCGACTGCGCGTTGACGGGGCCGCCCGAGAGCGCGAAACCTCCGCCCGGGCGCTGGACGCCCTGGAGGTAGGAGACGCCGTGCCGTGTCCCGCCGCCTCCGGCCGCCGCGAGCGCCTGCAGGACCGCCCCGGTGCTGTCCGGGTCGCTGGCGGACTTCGGCGCGAATCCCCAGCCGCCGTCCTGGTTCCGGTTGTCACGCAACCACGCCGCCGAGTGGGAGTTGCCGGAGGTCGTCCCGGCGGCCTTCAGGGCGAGGACGCCGAACGCGGTCGGGTTCACCTGATCGCCCCACGAGCCGTCGCCGCTCCGCCTACCGAGCAGCCGGCTGACCAGATCGTGGCCCTGGAAGTTGCGGGGGTTGAGCCCGGCTCCGCGCAGCAGCAGGATCGTCCGCTCGATGTCGCCGGTGGTGCTGATCTGGCCGACGGTCCCGGCCAGGTACGAGATCGGGGTTGCGTCTCCGTGGTCGACATCGAGAGGATTGACCCCGGCCGCCTCCAGGCCCAGCACCGCCCAGCCCGTCATCGCGGGGCTGGAGTCCTCCCCGCGGGCGAAGCCAAACCCCCCGTCGCCGTTCTCAGCTCCGCGCAGCCAGGCGACGGCCGCGCCCGAGCCGCCGCCCGAGGCATCGGCCCTCTGGCCTCCGAGCAGCGCGGGAGAGACGACCAGCAGTGCGACGATCAGGCAGGCCGCACCGGCGACCACCCCCCTCGGCCGGGTTCCCGCCCCCGGCTTCCGCCGCCAGGCGAACTCGAAGCGGCTGCGATAGCGGAGCAGCATCCGCGCCATCGCCGGGCCGGCCACCAGCGCCAGCGCGGCGTTGCCGGTGGCGTGCGCGATGTTGAAGGGTAGGCCCCGGGCCGAGAGCGCCAGGAACCTGTGGAGGGACTGCTCCCCGCCGTAAGTGACCATCAGGGAGAAGTCGAGCAGCGCGCCGTAGGCGAAGCCCGTCAGGGCACAGACCGTGGCCAGCCCGATGCGACCGACCCTCCGCCCTGTCGCGGCGGCGAGGCCGGCGCCGAGTACGCCGGTGAGCCCCCAGCCCGCCATCTGCCAGGGGGTCCACGGGCCCTGGCCGAGCCAGAAGTTCGAGACGAGGCCGGTGAGCGCCCCGACAGCGAAGCCCGGCGCGCCGCCGAGCGTGTAGCCCGCGATCAGGGCGATGTCCGTGCTGGGCACCACGTTCGGGATCGGCGAGAAGGCCACCCGCCCCGCGACAGAGATCGCAGCGAGGGCGGCGACCAGGGCCACGATCTGCGACGGCGGGCGCGAGCGCTCGTACCA
>JAWVFG010000174.1:0-13431 GCA_033856335.1 Solirubrobacterales bacterium | reverse complement strand
GATCCGCAGCTGGCGTACTCGACCGAGGCGGCGGAGGCCGATTGGATCACCTACACGCCCCTGCTCACCTACAGACACCTCAGTGGAGCCGATGGCGCCCAGCTGATTCCCGGGTTGGCTCTGCGGCTTCCCCGGATATCGCCGGAGAGTCGGCGCTACCGGCTGACGCTGCGAAAGGGGCTCACGTACTCGAACGGAAAACCGGTCAGGGCGAGCGACTTCAAGTACACGGTCGAACGCGCGGTCCGGCTCAACTGGGGAGGTAAGAGGTTCATCACGGACAACGTGGTCGGCGCCGAGGCGTACTACAGAGGCCAGGCGAAGCACATCTCGGGGATCGTCACTGACGACTCCACCGGCAAGATCGGCATCAAGCTGGTGCATCCCTACAGCGCCTTCTCCAACGTGCTCGCCCTCCCGGCGATGGGGTTGGTCCCGAGTGGCACCCCGGTACGAGATCTCAGCAGCAATCCGCCACCCGGCGTGGGCGCCTACCGGATCACGGACGTGGTGCCGGGCCGGCGGTGGACGATGGTGAAGAACCCCAGGTTCGAGCGGCTGGCCATCCCCGACGTCCCGGTCGGGAGCCTGGACCGAATCACCGTCAAGGTCGAGCCGGATGCCCGGTCAGCCGCCGACAAGGTGCTGCGCGGCCGCGCCGACAACTTCGACCCCGGAACGCCACTGCCTCCCGGCACCCTGGCGCATGTCCGCTCGGTGGCATCGAACCGCTTCGAGATGGTGCCGATCCCCTCGACGCTCTACTTCTTCATGAACTCCGCAGAGCCACCGTTCAGCAGCGAGCTGGCACGGAGAGCGGTGGTCACCGCCCTCGACAGGCCGGCCCTGGCGAAATTGGGAAAGGGATCGGTGCTCACCGACTGCTACCTGATTCCCGATGGGATCGTCGGGCACCCGACGGACCCGTGTCCCTACGGTGATGCCGATGACCACGGCGATCTTCGAACCGCGCGCCAGCTCGTCAGGGCGTCGGGCACCCTCGCCGCTTCGGTGCTCGTTTGGGTCGAGGACAACTCGCCACAGCGAGCCTACGCCCGCTATTACACGAAGCTGCTCAACCGCCTGGGGTTCAATGCCCAGCTCAGGGTGGTGGCGACGCCGCGAGACTTCGGGACCATCGGGAAGACGAGCACGGACCCGCAGACGGGATTCGCGAGCTGGTTCAACGACTTCCCGAACCCGGTCGACTTCTATGACGTCCTCGACTCACATTCGATTGGCCCTCCCGGCAGCCCGAACGCGGGCCGGGTCCAGGACCTCTTCATTCAGCAGCAGCTCGAGAAGCTCAGCCTGGTCGCGCCTCAGGACCTGGGCTCGGCATCGAGTGGATGGAGCGCCCTGGACGAGTACGCGGCCCAGAAGGCCTATCTCGCCGTCTTCGGCTCGCAGCAGGTGCCGAAGCTGATGAGCGCTCGGATCGACTTCAACTCCGCGGTGACCCATCCCCTCTTCCTGAGCGACTGGAGCACCTGGTCGCTCCACTAGGGGCCGCCCCAGATCACGGGTTCGCTGCGTCGGTGCGGAGTGAGGCTGGATAGGCTCTTGCGGGTGCTCGCTCTCGATTACGGCACCGCCCGCTGCGGCTGTGCGATCTCGGACCCGACGGGAACCCTCGCGCGGCCCCTCGCGGCGGTGGAGCCACCGGACCCCGTGGCGATCGCCGAGCTGGTCTCGGCGGAGGGAGCCGACCGCGTGATCGTCGGTCTGCCGACGACGCTCAGCGGCGAGGAGGGCGAACAGGCGGCCCTCAGCCGCGCCTTCGCCGCGGCCCTCGCCGAACTGCTCGATGTGCCGGTGGAGACCTACGACGAGCGCCTCACCACCCGGATGGCCGACCGGAGCGCCCGCGAGGGCGCCCGCGCCGACCGGGACTCGCTCGCCGCGGCGCACCTGCTCGAGTCCTACCTGATGTCGAGAGAGGGAGAGCGGTGATGGCAGAGGAGCGCGGGGACTGGCTCGCCGACACCGAGGGGAACCTCACCCCGCCGGGAGGCGACGGGCTCAAGCCGCCGACGGACGAGTTCGGCCGCGACGACCCTGAGTCGCTGGAGCGGGAACGGCGGCGACGCGAGCGCGAGCTGCGGCGCAGCAAGTCGCGAAAGGCGCGCAAGGCCGCCAAGGCTCCGGAGCCGGCCGAGGCTCCTCCCGAGCCCGTGGCTCCCGTCGAGCCGGTCGCGGCCGCGCCTTCGCCTTCGCCGCCGAGGCCTCCGAGGCGCTCCGCCCGACAGCAGCCCGCAGCCGGGAGTGACGCGATTCGCGATCGCTTCGGACCGGAAGGCGACGACCCCGGGCCGCCCAAGCCCGACATGCCCGGCGGCCAAAAACCCCCTCGCCGCACACATCGCCGACGACGCATTTTCGCCCTGGCCTTGGTGCTGATCGGGCTGCTGGTCGCCTGGTTCCTGATCGCCTTCTTCCAGCCCGCCCCATTCGATCCGGGCAACGGGTCCGGAGAGGCCATCGTCACGGTCCCGGAGGGGGCCACCGCCAGCCAGGTCGCCGACCTGCTGACCAAGAACGACGTGGTCTCGAACGGGACCCTCTTCGAATGGCGCCTGAAGCTGGCGGGTGACAGCGGCAAGATCCTCCCGGGCCGCTACGTGCTCGCGCACAACATGAGCTACGGCACGGCGATCGACCGGCTCACGAGCTCGGGCGGCCAGGTGACCGTGACGATCCCAGAGGGTGAGGACCGGACCCAGATCGAGAACACCGTGAAGGATCTCGGGCTGAGCGGGGACTACCTCGCGGCGAGCAAGACCTTCAAGGGCTTCGATCCCAACAAATACGGGGCCAAGAACCCCAAGTCGCTCGAGGGCTTCCTCTTTCCCGCCACCTACCAGCTCGATCCCGGGGCGAGCGTGGACCAGCTGGTCTCCGAGCAGCTGCAGGCCTTCCGGCAGGACATCGCCGGGGTCGACATGTCGTACGCGAAATCCAAGAACCTGACGGTGTACGACGTCCTCACGATCGCCTCGATGATCGACAAGGAGGTGCAGATCCCCTCCGAGCGGCCGCTGGTCGCCGCCGTGATCTACAACCGGCTGCACCGGGGCATGCCCCTCGGGATCGATGCGACGACCCGCTACGAGTTCCACAACTACACCGGCGACATCACCGCCTCGCAGCTCCAGTCCCCGTCGCCCTACAACACGCGCATCAACGCCGGCCTGACGCCCACGCCGATCGGCAATCCCGGCCTCGATGCGATCAAGGCCGCGGCCAATCCGGCCAAGGTGAACTACCTCTACTACGTGCTCGAGGCGAACGGCAACGGCCACCATTGCTTCACCGCGAGTGGGGCCGAGTTCAATCAGCTCGTTGCCGCGTACAACGCGGGCCGAGCACCCGCGAACTGCCAGAGTTGACCGTGAGCCGGCGGTGAAGCGGCTGGCGGTGCTGGGGCACCCGGTCTCGCACTCCCGCTCTCCCGCGATGCAGGGCGCCGCGCTCGATGCACTCGGCCTGGCCGGGGAATGGACCTACGAGGCGATCGACCTCGAACCCGCGGAGTTCGATCGGCGCACAAGAGAACTGCCCGAGCAGGGATTCGTCGGGGTCAACGTGACGATCCCCCATAAGGAGGCGGCCCTCGCGGTCGCGGACCAGGCCTCCGAGGAGGCCCAGCACATCGGCGCCGCCAACACGCTCAGCTTCGCCGAGACGGGCATCCGAGCCGACAACACCGACTCGACGGGCCTGCTGGCCGCCCTGCCCGTCCCGGTCGACGGGCGCACCGCACTGATCCTGGGCGCGGGTGGTTCGGCCCGGGCCGCGGTCTGGGCCCTGGCGGGGCGGGGTGCGTCCGTCTCGGTCTGGAACCGGACCGCCGAGCGGGCTGACGAGCTGGTCCGCGATCTCGCCGGAGCCGGAGCCGGCACCGCCGCCGAGGGACGCCTGGCGCCGGTCAGCGCCGAGCAGGCTCGGGCCGGCGCGTTCGATGTGATCGTCAACTGCACCGCGATCGGGATGAGGGACGAGGACCCCTTCGAGGAGCTGCCATTGGACCCGGAGCGCTTCGATGCCGACATCGTCCTCGTCGACCTCGTCTACGCCGGTTCCGAGAGCAGGCTGGTGAGCGAGGCGCGGAGCCGAAGCGCCACCGCGGTCGACGGGCTGGAGATCCTGGTGAGGCAGGGCGCTGAGTCGCTTCGCATCTGGACTGGCATGGACCCGCCGCTCGACGCCATGCGCGAAGCCGCCAGGATCTGACCCAGCCCTGCTAACTTTTGGTTAGTGCCCAAGCTCAACGTCAATTCGGGAGGGGTGAAGCTGATCTCCGACGGGGTCGCCAACGGGGCTCCGGTGCAACCCGCTGAGCGCCTCCCGGACGCCGACGCCTTCGACGCGTACTCCCGGACCGTCTCGGGGGTCGCAGAGAAGCTCACACCCTCGGTTGCCCATCTGGCCGTCACGCGGCGCACCCGCCGCGGGCGAGCCGAGGGGGCCGGCAGCGGCGTCACGATCTCCTCGGACGGATACATGCTGACCTCGGCCCACGTGGTCGCCGGCGACAATGGCGTCACCGCTTCGTTCTCGGACGGGCGCGAGCTCGGAGCGGAGGTCATCGGAGCCGATCCGCTCTCGGACCTGGCCGTGGTCCGCGCCGAGGCCCGCGACTTCACGCCTGCCCAGCTCGGGGACGCCGATGAGCTTCGGGTCGGTCAGCTGGTCGTGGCGATCGGCAGCCCGATGGGGCTGGCCGGGACGGTGACGGCCGGCGTGGTCTCCGCACTGGGGCGCTCGCTGCCCACCCGAGCCGGTTCTGCCGGGCGACTGGTCGAGAACGTGATCCAGACCGACGCCGCGCTCAATCCGGGCAACTCAGGCGGGGCGCTGGCTGACGGGCTCGGTCGTCTCGTCGGGATCAACACGGCCGTCGCCGGCATCGGGCTCGGTCTCGCCGTGCCGATCAACGACGCCACGCGGAAGATCATCTCGGCGCTGATGAAGGAGGGCCGCGTGCGGCGCGCCTACATCGGCATCGTCGGAGGCTCGCGACCCCTGCCGCCCCGGATCGCCTCGCGCCTGGAGCGCGACAAGGGAATCGAGGTCGTCGAGGTGGTCTCGGGCAGTCCCGCGGCTCGCGCCGGCCTTCGTCCCGAGGACCTGATCGTCGCGGCGGACGGCGAGCCGTTGGGCGACGTCGGGGACCTTCAGCGGCTGATGGTCGCCGAGCGCATCGGACAGCGCGTGGAGGTGGACGTCGTTCGCGACGGCGACCTCCTCAAGGTCGATTTGATCCCCCGCGAGCTCGAGACTTAGGCTTCGGCTTCACCGACTTGGCTGCGGCCGCCGCCGAGAGGACCTCGATTCTCGCCGCGACGGTGTGTCTGGAGGCGAAGAGGACGCCGACCCTCGTCGGCTCGTTGAGCAGAAGCGAGAAGAGGGCCGGGGAGTTCCGGCTCGCGACGCCGATCAGGCCGAACGCCGGGATCGAGAGCTCGGCCTGCTTCGTGGAGAGAACCGCGAGCGAGAGCTGATCGCCGACGTGCATTGGCTCGCAGCTGGGCTTGCGCTTCTTGCACACCGGGCCGGCAACGACCGGCGGCTTCTTGCCGCCCACCATGATCTGGGCCCTCAGTGATCGTCCGCTCGGCGAGGCGGGTGTCGTGGTGCTCTGGGTCGGCTGCGTCGCCGTGGCTGCGGTGGTCGTGTTGCTGCGAAACGGGTGCTGCGGGATCAGGGCCGCCGCCAGCGTGGAGAGCCCGAGCAGGATGACCAGGATGATCAGCAGGCGTCGCGCGGCCATGGGTGCGAGGGTGCCCCGCAGGCGAAGCCGAGGGGCAACCCGTGTGGTGTGGGGGAGAGCTCGAGCGTCATCGCGCTCTCAACGATATGGCCGCCGCCCTGCTGGACGCCTCGCTCGTTGCCCTGCTCGGGGTGGTCACGGTCAGCGACCTGCGGACGCGCCTGGTCCCTGACACCGCTCTGCTGGCGAGCCTGGCCGTCGCTCTCCCGCTCACGCTGCTCTCTGACCCGGGCGGCGTGCCCGAGCGCCTGGCCGCGGGGGTGGGCGCCGCAGGGTTCCTGCTGGCGGCGGCCCTGATCCGCCCGGACGGCATGGGCCTCGGCGACGTCAGGCTCGCCGGCGTCCTCGGGGTCTACCTTGGAGTGGCCGTGATCGAAGCCATGGTGGTCGCCTTCGCGGCGGGATCCGTCGCGGGCCTGGTGCTGCTCGCCCGCCATGGCTGGGCGGCGCGCAGAAGCACGATTCCCTTCGCCCCGTTTCTCGCCCTCGGTGCCCTGGTGGCGATCGCGCCGCAACCCTGAGCCCGAGGCGGCGTCGCGCCGCCATCTACGCTCCTCGCGTGACCTTGAGGTTCACAACGGCGGGCGAATCCCACGGGCCGGGCCTGGTGGCGATCGTCGAGGGCCTCCCGGCGGGGCTCGAGCTCGATCGCGAGGCGCTCGACCGTGACATGGCGCGGCGCCAGCTCGGCCATGGCCGCGGCGGCCGCATGAAGATCGAGAGCGACGTGGTCGAGATCCGCTCCGGCCTGCGCCACGGCCGGACGCTCGGCAGCCCGATCGCGGTCCTGGTCGCCAACCGTGACTACCCCATCTGGGACGAGCGGATGCACCCGTGGCCGGTCGATGCCGAGATCGAGGACTCGCACCTGCCGCGGCCCGGCCACGCCGACCTCGCCGGGGCGCTGAAGTTCGGACACTCCGATGTGCGCAACGTCCTGGAGCGCGCCAGCGCGCGGGAGACGGCGGCGCGAGTGGCGGCGGGCTCGATCGCGAAGGGCTTCCTCACGGCCGTCGGGGTGAGCATCCACAGCCACGTGATCCAGATCGCCTCCGTCCGCGCGGCCGAGCGGGACGATCTCCGGCCCGAGGACTTCGAGGGCGTCGACGACTCGCCCGTCCGCAGCCTCGACCCCGAGGCGTCGCAGGCGATGGTGGCCGAGATCGACAGGCTGCGGAAGGAGAACGAATCGCTCGGCGGCAAGTTCGAGGTCCGTGCCTTCGGGCTCGTCCCGGGGATCGGGTCCCACGTCTCCTGGAGCGAGAAGCTCGACGGGCGGCTGGCCCAGGCGGTCTGCTCGATCCAGTCCGTCAAGGGGGTCTCGCTGGGCGAGGGCTGGGACGTCGCCGGGAAGCCCGGCTCCGAGGCGCACGATGAGATCTTCTGGTCCGAGGAACGCGGCTGGTACCGCGAGACCAATCGGGCGGGCGGCCTGGAGGGCGGCATGACCAACGGCGAGCCGCTCGTGGTCCAGGCCGCGATCAAGCCGATCTCCACCATGACTCAGCCGCTCCGCTCGGTCGACACCGAGACGAAGGAGCCGGCCCAGGCGATGCGTGAGCGAACCGACTCCACCGTCGTGCCGGCGGCGGCGGTCGTGGCCGAGGCGATGGTCGCCCTCGTCGTCGCCGGGGCCTACCGGGAGAAGTTCGGCGGCGACCACATCGACGACGTGCTCTCGGCCCTCGCGGCATACAAGGAGCGCATCGGATGGCGGCGGTAGGAGGCTCGCACCACGGAATCGTCTTCATCGGATTCATGGCGGCGGGCAAGACGCGGGCGGCGGAGGCGGTCGCCGAGCGGCTGGGGCTCGGGGTGATCGACACCGACGGGCTGTTGGAGGGCGAGCTCGGCGAGCCGATCTCGTCGTTCTTCGAGCGCGAGGGAGAGGCCGAGTTCCGGCGCCGCGAGGAGCGGCTCGTCGTCTCCGTCCTGGACGCTCTCGCCGGGCAGGTCGGCGGGCCATCGTCGGTCGTCGCGCTGGGTGGGGGCGCGGTTGAGAGCGACAGCGTGCGCCGTGCGCTCGCAGACCACATGCCGGTCTGGTGCGACGTCGACGAGGAGCTGGCGTGGGAGCGGGCGTCGGGATCGGATAGGCCGCTCGCCGCCGACCGCGCCGAGTTCTCCGCGCGCTTCGCTCACCGCCGGCCCATCTACGAGTCCCTCGCCCGGGCGATCCTGCCCTCCGACGCGCGGGACGCCGCCGGCCCGGCCGCGCCCTGGCTCGCGGCCATGCAGGGCACTCCGGCGGTGCGGATGGCCTGGGCCGCGTCGGCCGGTGGCTCCTACCCGGCCGCGGTCGGCGAGGGCGCAATCGGCCTGCTCGCTGGGGCGAGGGAGGCCGATCCCGACGGCCTGCCGGCCCGCGTCTTCTGCGTCGCGGACTCGGTGGTGCTCGAGCGACACGCGCGCCTTTTGCCGCGGACCGAGGCGACGATCGAGGTCGAGGGGGCGGAGTCCTCGAAGACGATCTCCGAGGCCGAGCGGGTCCTCCGCGACCTGGCCTCGGCCGGGGTGCGCCGCGACGACTGCATCCTCGCCTTCGGCGGAGGCGTGGTCGGCGACCTGGCCGGCTTCTGCGCCGCCACCTACCAGCGCGGCGTTCCCCTGATCCAGGCGCCCACCACGCTGGTCGCGCAGGTTGACTCGGCGTATGGCGGCAAGACCGGGGTCGACCTGCCGGAGGCGAAGAACTACGTCGGCGCATACCACCAGCCGATCGCGGTGCTGGCCGATCCGGCGACCCTGCAGACCCTTCCCGCTGAGGAGCTCGCGGCAGGCTTCGTCGAGGTCTTGAAGACTGCGCTGATCGCGGGCGGCTCGCTCTGGGATCGGGTGCGGGGCCTGGAGGAGATCGACCCTGCGTCGCTCGGCGACGTGATCTTCGCCTGCGCCCGCACGAAGATCGAGGTGGTGGCCTCAGACGAGCGCGACGAGGGCCGGCGCGCCGTGCTCAATCTCGGCCATACGGTCGGACACGCGATCGAGGCGCAGACCGGCTACTCGCGCTACCGCCATGGCGAGGCCGTGGGCCTCGGCCTGCTGGCGGCGCTGCGACTGTCGGGGGCGGACGCCCTGCGAGCTGAGGTCGCGGGCCTGCTCGCCTCCCACGGCCTGCCCGTCTCCCTCGACCCATCGGTCGACACCGACGGCGTGCTGGAGGCGATCGGGCGCGACAAGAAGCGCACCAGCGAGGGGCTCGGCTTCGTGCTGCTCGATCAGCCCGGTCAGCCGCGCTGGGGCGAGCGGGTGGAGCCGGATAGGGTCCGCGCGGTCGTGGAGGAACTGAAGTGATGGCCACCACCCGGAACCGCGTCGAGGTGATGCACGGCGTCAACTTCGACATGCTCGGTAGCCGCGACCGGGACATCTACGGCGATTTCACGCTCCCCGAGCTCGAGGTGCGGATCAAGCGATCCGCCCGGGAGATGAACCTCGAGGCCGCCTTCTTCCAGTCAAACGCGGAGGGAGAATTCGTCGAGCACCTGCACCGGCTGCCGGAGATCGCGGACGCGGCGATCGTCAACGCCGGCGCCTGGACGCACTACTCGTGGGCCATCCGGGATGCGCTCGACCTGGCGGGCATCCCGACGGTCGAGGTGCATCTCTCCGACATCTCCAAGCGGGAGGAGTGGCGGCGCCATTCGGTCTTCGAGGGCCTCGACCTGATCGTCGGACAGGTCTACGGCAAGGGCCCGGATGGGTACACCGAAGCGCTGGCGCTGATCGCCGAGAGGCTGGGCGTGTGACGCGGGGGGAGCGGCTCGCCAAGCTGGTCGCCGAGCGCGAGCTCGACCAGCTCTTCGTCTCGGATTTGGTCAACGTCCGCTACCTCACCGGCTTCACGGGCACGAACGGCGCCTGTCTCGTGGGCGGCGACCAGCTCATCTTCTTCACCGACTTTCGCTACACGGAGCGCGCCGAGCACGAGGTCGGAGCGGAGTGGGAGAGACCCAAGGCCGAGCGGGAGCTCGTGCCCCAGATCGTCGGGCGGATGTCGGGCAGGGTGGGGTTCGAGGACGCGAAGCTCAGCGTCCGACAGCTCGCCCGCCTGGAGGCCGCTGCCGGCGAGGAGGTCGAGTTCATCCCCGCCGGCGATTTGGTCGAGCAGCTCCGCGCGGTCAAGGAGCCGGAGGAGCTCGAGCGGATCGCCGCGGCATCCGAGCTCACGGACGGCGTCTACCTCTGGGCGCTCGAGCGTGGCCTCGGCGGCCGCACCGAGGCCGATGTGGCCCGTGCCTGCGAGGCGCGGCTCCGCGAGCTCGGCGCCGAGCCCTCCTTTCCGCCGATCGTGGCGGCCGGTGAGAACGGGGCGCTCCCGCACGCCGAGCCCGGCGAGCGCGAGATCGGCACCGGCGAGCTCGTCGTATTCGACATGGGCGCCCTGCTCGATGGCTACTGCTCGGACTGCACCCGGACCTACGCGACCGGAGACCCGGGCGATGAGGCGCGTGAGGTCTACGAGCTCGTGCTCCGGGCTCAGCAGGCCGCGCTGGAGGCGGTCCGCCCGGCGGCCTCCGGCAAGGAAGTCGACGCCGTCGCTCGCGAGATCATCTCCGAGGCCGGTCACGGCGATCGCTTCGGCCACGGCACCGGACATGGCGTCGGCCTTGAGGTGCACGAGGGCCCGAGGTTGGCCACGACCTCCGAGGACGATCTCTTCGAGGGCAATGTCGTCACCGTCGAGCCGGGCGTCTATCTGCCCGGCAGCTTCGGTGTGCGGATCGAGGACCTCGTCGTCGTGACGGCCGAGGGCTACCGGAACCTGATTGGCCTGCCCAAGGACCTGCAGCTCGTCGACTGATCGCCGCCTACTCGGCTCCGATGACCTTGAAGTCCTTGTTGACGAAGACGTGGTGCGGCCAGTTGACACCGATTATGTGCACGTTGTAATCGCCGTTGTTCACCAGCACCACACGGTTGACGATGCCTCCCGGATAGGCGGCTACCGCAGCGGCCTTGGCCTTGTTCGCGGCCGTCCCCGTGACGAGCGTGCCCGACCCGGCGCTCCAGCCCTGCGGAACCTGGCCGACGACCGTGGATGGGCTCGGGTTGCCGCGGGCGAACGGGATCACGTTCCCCGTCGTCGCCGCGCTCGCGGTGCCGGCGCCGTTGCCGGCGCTCGAGTTGCCGATCGCTATGCCGCCGATTGCGACCGCAACGGCCGCGGCGCCAGCCGCTATGAACTTCGTGAGCTTGCGGGAAAACATGGAAACCACTCCTTTTGGGTTCGTTGCGAACAAACCCAGCTTCGCCACCCGCGCTAATCGCTCCCTATGAGGGGACTAGGAAACTCCTAAGAGAGCACCCGATGAGGGCTAGGCGGTTGTAGGCGCCTCGATCGGCGCCGCGACCGGCTCGCCGCCGCGCCTGATCCGCGCGCCGAGCAGCGGGAAGATCAGCGTCGAGATGATGGCGGCGCCGACGAGGCCGGCGGACGTGGAGGTCGTCATGTGCCCGGCATCGACCGCGAGCGTGGTGATCGCGACGACCAGGGGGAGCTCGGTCGCGCAGTAGACGGCGAGCGCCACCCGGTCCCTGAGGGCGAGCTCGCTGCGATAGAGCAGCAGGGCCGGCACGCCGCGCACGATCAGGAAGAGGCCGACGAACATCGGCACCTTGAGCATCGCCGTGGCGCTGGACGTGAGCGCGTCCAGGTTGAAGGCCATCCCGCTGATGACGAAGAAGAACGGAATCAGCAGCCCATAGCCGACGGCGCTGAGCTTCGAGTCGAAGACGCTGACCTCACGGCCCCGGAGGGCTATGCGGGTGATCATCCCGGCGACGAACCCGCCCAGCAGCAGGTCGAGCCCCAGCTGCGCGGCGAGCGCGACGAGGCTGAAGACGAGCACGACGGCCAGCCGCACCGCCAGCTGGCTCGAGGTCTCGAATGTCTTCTCGACCAGCGGCCACCCCCGCCAGGCGGAGCGGACCGCGGCGAGCCCGGTGAGCACGGCGAGGACGATGAACACGAGGAGGATCAGCGCCTCGTGAAGCGGATGCCCCGTGGAGAGGATCAGCGTGACCAGAAGGATGGGACCGAACTCCCCGACCGCCCCCGCGCCGAGGAGGTAGGTGCCGAAGGTGGTGCGCATCTCACCGGCGTCGCTGAGGATCGGGATCAGAGTGCCGATTGCGGTCGTCGCCATGGCGGACCCCGTGTAGAGAAAGGAGAGGATGATCCCCGCGCCTGCGAGCGCGCCACCGATCCCGTAGGCCAGAGCGAGCGAGATTGCCCAGCCCACAGCGGCGAGCTCGAGGGGGCGGCCTCTGATCCGGTCGAAGTCGATCTCGTAGCCGGCGAAGAAGAAGAGCATCCCCAGCCCGAGGTCGCCCAGCAGTGACGTCGTGGGATCGATGCTGGCGATGTCGAGTCCCTGAGGCCCGATCAGGATCCCGAGCAGCAGCTCCAGGACCACCACGGGGATGGTCAACCGCGGCGATACGGCCAGGACGATCACGGCGGCAAGCGCGGCGGCGATCACCATCACGAGCGCCGAGGTCTCGTCCACGCCCGCGGCAACCACGACTCCCAACTGCGGGTGACCCATGGGCGGCACTCTAAGCACGGCACCCACCGGAATCGCCATGTTGGCCAGTTGCGTTTGACTGACGCCGCGCGGGGACATATTCTCCCGGGGCCTGGCATTCGTTTTTTCGGTTTCCCTAACCCTAGGTACCGAAGGAGGAGAGATTGCCATCTGGATGGTCTGACGATTTCCGGGGATCGTCGCCCCGTCGCAGGCATCTCCCACCTCGAGCACCCCGCGCGCTGGGCAGCTTCAGGGATACGGATCGGCGGCTGTGATGAGCTCGATGGCCGCCCGGGTAGTGGCGGTCGTCGTTGCAGTCCTCATCGTCGCGGCCGGCATCACCCTCTACATCGACAAGCTGCTTCGCTCACCGACGCCGGAAGCTGCGGCTCAGGCGGGGCCCGGCCAGGCCGACCTGGTGCTGGGCACGACCCCCGCCGTGGGCAAGCTCGGAGGCAATCCGAGCTGGGTCTCCTACCTCGTTCGGCAGAACGGCCACTGGAAGCACACCACCGTCTTCAAGGTGCCGGCGAACTCGCTGGTCCACGTGACGATCTACAACTTCGACGGCCAGAGCGGTCTCCGCAACCCCTTCCTCTCCCAGGTGCAGGGCACGGTGGGAGGGGTGATGCAGGTGAACGGCAACACGAAGACCTCGATCTCCCCGGACGCCGCCTCCCACACGTTCACCGTTCCCGAGATGGGGATCGTCGTGCCGGTACTCGGCGTCGCCGATGACGCGCCGAATCAGTGCCCGGAGATGCCCTGCTCGCTCTCACAGGCCCACGAGACGGTCACATTCGTGATGCGCACCGGGAAGAAGGGTCGCTACCACTGGCAATGCTTCGTCCCCTGTGCGGCCGGGTTCATCGACGGATTCGGCGGGCCGATGCAGACGATCGGCTACATGGACGGCTTCGTGCAGGTGGTCTGAGACCCGGCTATGCCCGAGCCTCCACACTTTCGCCGAATCCTGATCCTGTGGGCCGCGCTCAGCATCGTCGCGACGCCGGTCGTCGTCTTCGTCCTGGCGCCGGGGCTCCCCCCGGGCAACGACAGCTCACAGGGGGCCGGACAGGTCACCGACAACACGGTCCTGCTCGGCATAGTCACGCCGGTCGCGGC